>JAISOS010000026.1 GCA_031275485.1 Clostridiales bacterium
CCGTTAGCCATTGACAGCCTGTCCGCGCAAGCCATATGATAGCATTCAGCATCGTTCTGTCGTCTTTGCGCGGACGTCCGCCCTTGTTTCCCATTCGCGGCGGCATTAGCCTCTATCCGTCATAATTTCGGTTCTTAAACAAGCCCTAATAAAGTTTTTCGTAAAGGAGCGCGCGGGAAAGCCTTTTTGCGCACAAAAGGCTTTCTCTCGCATAACATAATTTTCGAAAAAATTTAAAATTAATTTTTTAAAACGATATGCGCGTCGTCCAGTTGCTTTTTTTCCACCTCGGACGGCGCGCCCATCATCAAATCCTGCGCGTTTTTATTCATCGGAAAAGCTATTATCTCCCTTATATTCGGCTCTCCCGCAAGGAGCATAACCATTCTGTCAACGCCGGGCGCTATGCCCGCGTGCGGCGGCGCGCCGAACTTGAAAGCGTTATATAGCGCCGGAAACTTATTTGCCACAACGTCCTCGGACAGTCCGACAAGCGAAAAGGCTTTTACGAGCGTTTCGGGATTGTGATTTCTGACCGCGCCCGACGAAAGCTCGACGCCGTTGCAAACAATGTCGTATTGATACGCCAAAATGCCTAGCGGATCTTGCGCGTTTAACGCGTCGAGTCCGCCCTGAGGCATGGAAAACGGGTTATGGCAAAACTCCAGCTCTCCCGACTCCTCGCCTATCTCGTACATCGGAAAATCCACTATCCAGCAAAATTTATACGCGTTTTTTTCGAGCAGTCCGAGCGTCTCGCCGAGTCGGTTTCTCAAAAGACCCGCGAATCTTTCGACCTTTCCCTTTTTGCCCGCGACAAGTCCCGCAAAAGCGTTCGGTTTCAAGCCCAAAGCCGCCGTAATGTCCCCGCCGCCCGCGAGAAATTTGGCGATACCTCCGACCGGTTTATTGTCCGCGTCGGTTTTGAACCAAAAGAGCTTCCCCTCGTTCTTTTCCATAAATTCGACAGTCTCGTCGATCTGCTTGCGCGTACCGCGAAAACCGTTCACGACGACGGCTTTTACGGTTTTGCCGCTAAGCTCCGCGAATTCGCAATCGGTAAAAAATTCCGAAACGTCGGCTACTCTCAACGGATTTCTCAAATCGGGCTTGTCGCTCCCGAACTTATCGAGCGCGTCGCGGTATGCGATGCGGGGGAAAGGTGCATCCGTCACGCGCCAATCTGAGAACCGCCTGAAAATGTCCGGCAAAACCGCCTCCAATTC
Source organism: Clostridiales bacterium (assembly GCA_031275485.1). GTDB lineage: Bacteria > Bacillota > Clostridia > Christensenellales > JAISNN01 > JAISNN01. The sequence goes on from JAISOS010000026.1 coordinate 1,227, forward strand.
CGCGAAAACCTCCTCCTGAGAGGCGAACGCCATCTCTATATCCAGCTGATAAAATTCGCCGGGCGACCTGTCCGCTCTCGCGTCCTCGTCGCGGAAGCAGGGCGCGATTTGAAAATACCTGTCGAAGCCCGACGTCATCAATATTTGTTTAAAAATCTGCGGCGCTTGCGGCAGGGCGTAAAACTTACCCGGGTGAACGCGGCTGGGTACGATATAATCGCGCGCGCCCTCGGGAGACGAGCTGGTCAAAATCGGCGTGGTAATTTCCAAAAAGCCGCGTTCCGTCATCTTGGCCCTAAGTGCGGAAACGACCCCGGAGCGGAGGACTATTTTGTCCTTTACCGCCGGATTTCTGAGGTCGAGGAAGCGGTATTTCAGACGCGTTTCCTCCTTCGATTGCAAGGAATTGAGAATTTCGAATGGCAACCGCTCCGAACAGCGCCCGAGCACCTCCACAGCGTACGGTGCAATCTCTATAAGACCCGTGGGGATTTGCGTATTCGGCGCGGTGCGCAGTACGACCTCGCCCTCTACCGCGACCGTAGATTCGCGCGGAATATTCCTCACCGCCGCTTTCAAATCCTCGCGCTCAACCGTAACCTGCGTTACGCCGTAAAAATCGCGCAGAGTTAGAAATATGATATTTCCCATATCGCGCGCGCCTTGAAGCCAGCCCTCGAGCCTGACCTTTTTCCCCGCGTCGGTATCCCTCAATTGATTACAATTATGTGTGCGCATATCTTGCTTCCTCTTTTTTAATTTCCAAATTTCGCGGCGTATTTTCCGGCGCGTTTTTTAACTCGCTTTCGGCGTACTTTGAACGCGTTTTTCGGTGTTTTTCACCCAAATTTTCACGTTTTTCGCCGCTTTTTCAAGACGTTTTTCCGCAGTTTTTTTATCGAAATCTCCGCGCTTTTCAACATGCTTTCAGCGTGTTTAACTCGCTTTTATATCGTTTTCATTCAAAATTTTCAAGTTTTTCCGCAGTTTTTTAACGTTTTCATGCTGTTTTCACCTAAATTTTTCACGTTTTTTACCGCGGCTTTTCGTAGTTTTCATTTCGTTTTCCGATCGAAAACGACGCCGCTTTATTGTGATTTTATACGGTTTTTAAGCGTATTTTCATATATCCGTTTCATTTCCGCCGCGTCTTCCGCCTGCGTGCCGTCCGACTCGCAGATTATGTACGGCCGCATTCCTTTTTCCGCTAAAACCGGAGCGAGCGTCTCGAAGTACGGTCCGTATTCGCGGTCGTCGAACGTAAGGTGTCTAATCTCGCCGTTTTCGGCGTATTGTATGCGGCTGAAATGGACGTGCATATTCAGAGCGCGCTCATACAGCGCGTCGAGATACGCGTCTAACACGGCCCCGTAATCGTCCTCCGTTTTCAAGCTACCGCGTTCTCTGGCATTAACGTGCCCGAAATCTATGCAGGGCGTGTATACGGCGTCGATTTTGCATATTTCGAGGATTTCGGGGACGGAACCCATCTGTCCCGCTTTGCCCATAGTTTCCGGACACAGCGTCAGTCCCGCAAATTCCGAACGGCTTTTAACGGTCTCCGCCAATTTTTTCATCGCGTCCTTCAGTACCCCGAACGCCTTTTCTCTCGTCTGTTTCAGCGGCGAGCCCGGATGGAAAACTAACCGAGAACCGCCGAAAACCCTCAAAATTTTCAACGACTCGAGGATATACCGCTCGCTTTTTTCATACGAGTCCGCGCTTGCGAAGTTAACGTAATACGGCGCGTGAACGCTCATTTCGATCCCGAAAAGGCGCGCCTTTTCGCCGATTACGGCGGCGGTCTCCTCTTTTACCGTAATGCCGCGCCCCAAAGAATACTCAAAGCAATCCAGTCCTCTGCCCCTCAGCCATTCGGGCATTTCCTCCGTATGCTTATGCCCTTCGGCGTAAAAACTCAAGCTGTTCCCCGCCGGCCCGAATTTAATCATAAATTCCCTCCCGTTTTAAAATTTTACGGCCGTGCAATCCGACGTTTCCGGACAACCGGCGGTAAATCGCGCGTTTCTTAAATATTCCTCAAAGCCGCGTTTTAAACGGCGTAATTGGGAGTAATTAGGCGTTTTTCAATTGCAAATAAAAAACGGAGGCAATTTTCAAATTTTTCAAGCTCCGATAAATTTAAATTATAAATTTAAAATTTTTCATATAACGGCAAACTGCAAATTTGAATTTTCAGACGATCTCAAATCCCGAATTCCGAATTTTTAAAGCCTCTCAATACGGAATACCGAATATCTTTTTGTCATTTTTAAGCTGTGCGATAAGCTCTTCCTTGGACTCAAATTTTACGGTATCCCTAATTCTGTCTATAAACTCCACCTCGATATTTTTTCCGTAAATATCGTAATTAATCCCGTCGATATGCGTTTCGTACACGTAATCCGTCCCGTAGCTAAACGTCGGACGGCTACCCGCGTTCGTAATCGAAGAAAAATATCCCGAACCGACGCGCGTTTTCGTAGCGTAAACGCCCTCTTTCAGACGCGTTACGCCCTCGTTCGGGAGGACGTTCGCCGTCGGAAAGCCCAAAGACGCGCCGATATGCGCGCCGTGAACGACCGTTCCGGAGATTGTATACGGACTGCCGAGCAAACGCCCCGCGCCCCTGACGTCCCCGTCCGCGATACGGCGGCGTATGTCCGAACTCGAAACCTTAACGCCGTTTACTTTTACGGTCTCCGCGACAATTAAATCTACTTTCCGTTCCGCGAGATACCCGCTCAAAAACGCCGCGTCCGCCGCCGCGTCCGCCGAAAACCTATAGTCCGCCCCTACTACGACCGCCTTTATGTCTGCGGTGCCAAGCAACGCGCTCAAAAAAGCGGGAGCGTCCAACCCCGCGAATTCCGCGTCAAATTCCGCCGCTATCACATAATCCGTGCGGAAATATTTTAGCCTCGTCCCAAAATCATATACGGGCAGAACGTCCCGTCCCAAAACCGGAAAAGGGTTGTTGAAAAAAGTAAACGCCGCCGTCTTGACCGCCGCGCCGTCGAAATCGTTCAAAAATTCCGCCGCCGCCGCCGCTTTTTCGATCAGCCGCCTATGTCCCAAATGCACGCAGTCCATATATCCGAGCGTAATCACAAGGCTTTCGTTTATCCTTTGTCCGAATTTCACAACCAGCATATAACATACCTTAAAACCGTTAAATTCTCATTTCTGCACGCGAATCTATACCGTGTAATTTTGTCCGTTTGCGCCGCGTTTTCCCGTATTCGCGCCGCAATCAATTACGGCGGCGCGACTGCGGTCACAACCGCGTTTTTATTATCAATTCGCCGTTCCTTTCCTCGCCTATGCCGAACAGCGCGCCGCCGCAATACACCTTAAAATTCCCCTCGGGCATAACGCCGACCTTAAGCCTTACGCCGTTTTTCAATTTCTCCAAATACGCGGCGTCCATATCCGCTCTCGGCAAATCTTCGAGTATATATTCCGCGGGCAAAATACGCGCCTCGCAGCCGTTCATAAATTCGTCCAAACCGACGGCATCCCCGATTCCGAATTCCCCCGCGCGCTCCCTTTTCAGCGCGCTCATATACGCCGCCGTTTCGCAAAGCTCCGCCATATCGCGGGCTATGCTTCTGATATAGACACCGCCGCCGCATTCCACGCGGACGACAGCTCTTTTGCCGTCGAAAGCAAGCACGGATATGCCGTAAATCACGACTTTTTTCGGAGGAATTTCAAAGATCCCGCCTTTTCTCGCCAACTCATACGCTCTTTTGCCGCCAATAGATTTTGCGGAATAGAGCGGAGGCGTTTGGAGCGTCTCGCCCGTCAGCTTCGCGGCGGCGAAAGCAAGCTCGCCCGCGCTTGGCTGGCGCTTGCCGGATGCGGTAATTTTGCCCTCGCCGTCAAGCGTGTCCGTGCTCTCTCCGAAGGTAAACTCGGCGGTATAAACCTTTCGTTTTTCGGTGAAATAGCCGAATAGCTTTGCGGCGGTTCCTACGGCCACGACCAGTACGCCCTCGGCGGCGGGATCCAGTGTTCCCATATGACCGACCTTAATATTTTTGCCGGTAAACTCCCTCAACCGCCGCCTGACCCTCACTACGACATCGGACGAGGTCATTCCGACGGGCTTATAAATGTTTATGAATCCGTTCATTTTATTTAGCTTTAATCCCTTTTCCGTTCGCCGTTCCATTCTTTTTTACACGCTCACCGCCGAATCCGCTCCGCCGCCTTCGCATGTTTTACGCCTGATATATTCCGCCGCTTTCGCGCGTTTTTCACAGGATTTATTACGCTTTTTTTACGATTTTACACGGATTTATTACGCCGCTTTCATGCGCTCCCCGCATAATTCATTCGGTCGCTTTTATACGGTTTCCGTAAGAATTTATTCCGTCGCTTTTGTATGCTTTTCACAAGAATTTAAGCGGCGACCTTTAAACGTTTCCCCGCCGCTTATACGAGCAAATCTCCAGCCGCTTTCACCAACTTGTCCACTATATCCTCTATATCGCCATCGAGTCTGCACCCCGCCGCAAGTCTGTGCCCGCCGCCGCCGAAAACGCCCGCTATATCCGAAGCGTCTACGGGATCCTTGGTTCTGATACTTACTCTGTAATGCGTCGCGTCGATTTCGGTCAGCGCTATTGCGACGTAAACGCCGTCTATATTCTGAACGGAATTGACGATTCCCTCGGTGTCGCCGGCGCCGGCGCCGGTCTCCTCGAAGTCCCTTAAAAAGAAAGCTACGACGCCTATCCTGTCTCCGTTAAAAAAACGCGTTCGGCTTAACGCTCTGTGCGTAAGCAAAAAACCCTTTTTCGCCGTCTTTTTTAACACGTTGTAGGCTATGTCCGACGCGTCGATTCCGAAGCCGTACAAATCGGCGGCTATTCTGTGAGTCTCGGCGGCGGTAGCGGGGTATGAAAACATACCCGTATCCGTCAAAATTCCCGCGTAAACTGCGGTCGCGGAGTCCTTGTCGAGCGCGCTCTCGTCAAACGCCTTTATAAGCGCGTAAACTATCTCCGCCGTCGAGGCCTTTTCCGGCTCGACGCGCGTATAATCGCACGTTAGACCGTTCGATTTGTGATGGTCTACGCATATTTTTATATCGGCGGAATCGAAAACCTCCGCCATAACGCCCATGCGCCCCCTGTCGCCACAATCGACGGCGACTGCGGCATCGTAACGCCGCTCGCGGTTTATGTTGAATCTGTCGGAAAAAGGCAAATATTTCAGCTTTTCACTTATCGCGTCCGCGCAAAAAATGTCGGCAGACTTGCCCTTTTTTCTCAAAACCGCATAGAGCGCGAGCGCGGAACCGACCGTATCGCCGTCGGGATTGATGTGGCAAATCAAAGCGATTTTATTTTTTTCGGCGAGAACAGCGGCTATTTTTTTCAGTTTATCCAAATTACGCCTCCGTTAAAATGCGTTTTTATTATTTTATGAAAAAAAGCGTCTATCCTCGAGAGTTTATACAAAAGCACATTTTCATTCCGCCGTTTTTACGTCTTTTCTATTGAGAAAAAATGTGTTTCCGTACCGCCTTTCGCCGTTTTATTCCGTCAATTTTTCGTTGTTTTTAGAGCGGAAATCAGCGGTTTTTCTATCGTTTTCGAGGGTTTTACCGCTTGGCTTTCAGCGTCTTTTCACGGCGGTTTTTATGACGAAAAATACTTTTCCATGCCGTCGTTTGTTCGCGGCTTTAAGGCTAAGAAAACCGTTCGTGTTTCATTGTTTTCCGTAGCTTTTCACAGCCCGAATACGGTTTTATAGCGTGAATTTTCAGTTTTTACAACGAGAAAATACGCCTTCTTACAGTCCGTTTTCCGCGATTTTTTACGGCAAAAACGCGTTTTTATTCCGTTTTTTCTCGTTTCATTACGTCGTTTATCAGCTTGTCCATTTTCATTCCGTATTCGATAGAGTCGTCGGCGGCAAAGCGCAATTCGGGCAAGCTTCTTATTTTCACTCTGTTCTTCAAGAGCTTTCTGATATATCCCGCCGCGTTTCTCAAAGCGTAAAGAACCTCCTTTATGTCGCCGTTCAAAACGCTGACGTAGACGACGGCCGAACCTAAATCCTTTGCCGTACCGACCGCCGTCACGCTGATAAAGCCGCCGAGACGCGGGTCGTTCACCTCGTTATTGTCGATTATCAAAGCGATTTGACGCTTCAATTCCGAATTCACTCTTTCCAAATTCATAAAAATCATCTCTGTTTTTGAAAATTTTTTAAAGATTACACGGGGAAAACCTTTTTGAAAAAAGGGTTCCACGCGCTCTTTTCCAAAAAACTTCAATTAATTCCGCGTCTATACCGCCGTCTTTAGTCTTTATTGCGCCTTTCGCAGGAAATTTTCCGCATCCGCTTTTTGCCGTTTTCACTTAAATTCCCGCCGCAAAAAAGCGTATATTCCGCCCTGCCGCAACGACGCTTTACCGCGCTTTCTCAGCGTAAATTTCAGCCCTTGCGGGAGAGTGTAATCGCCCGGTCTACCGCGCCGCCGCTTTTATGCCTTATTACTCATAATTTCCGCTTATTCTAATCGTTTATTTTCTCCATTAAGAACGCCTCTATCACGTCGCCCTCTTTTATGTCGTTGTAGTCGGTTATTCCTATGCCGCACTCGAAGCCCGCCGCTACCTCCTTCGCGTCCTCCTTGAACCTCTTTAACGACGCGACGTTGCCCTCGTGAATGATGACGTTATCGCGAAGGAGCCTAAGCTGCGCGCTCCTTGTAATCCTGCCGCCCGTGACCATACAACCCGCGACGGTGCCTACGCCGCTGACTCTGAACGCCTGCCTTACCGACGCCTGTCCCAGAATCACTTCCTTGAATTTCGGCGCAAGCATACCCTTTATCGCCTTCTCTATGTCCTCTATCGCGTCGTAAATAATCCTGTACACCTTTATCTCCACGCCGTCGCGTTCCGCCGCCGCCTTAGCTTTCGCGTCAGGCCTGACGTTGAAACCGATGACGATAGCCGCCGACGTTCCCGCGAGCATTATGTCCGATTCGTTGATCGCTCCCACACCCGAATGGATTATATTAACCCTGACCTCAGCGTTAGAGATTTTCAAAAGGGCTTGATTCAATGCCTCCGACGAGCCCTGCACATCCGCCTTGACGACGAGATGCAGATCCTTTATAAGTCCCTCGCTGATTTTGTTGTACACGTCTTCCAGACTCATCTTGACACCCGCTCTGACCTTTTGACTCTTTATGCGGCTACTTCTTTCTCCTATAACCTGCTTTGCGAGTTTCTCGTCCGCGACGGCGAATATATTCTCGCCAGCCTCCGGCACCGTATCGAAACCCAAAACCGAAACCGGCACGGACGGTCCCGCCTCTCTGACGTTTTTACCCTTGTCGTCTATCATCGCGCGGACGCGGCATATAGCCGTGCCCGCGACTATTGTGTCCGCGATTTTAAGCGTGCCGTTCTGAACCAAAACCGTCGCGACGGGTCCTCTGCCCTTGTCCAGCTTCGCCTCGATAATCGTGCCTCTCGCCGCGCGCTTAGGATTTGCCCGCAACTCCTTGAATTCCGCGAGCGTAAGAATATTTTCAAGCAGACTCTGAACGCCCTCGCCGCTCTTTGCGGACACGTTTATCATAGGCACGTCGCCGCCCCATTCCTCGGGAAGCAGTCCGTGCTCGGAGACCTGCTGTTTGATTTTCGCGGCATCCGCCGCAGGCTTATCTATTTTGTTAATAGCGACGACAATCGAAACTCCCGCCGCCTTAGCGTGGTTTATTGCCTCCACCGTCTGCGGCATAACACCGTCGTCCGCCGCGACTACGAGAACGGCTATATCGGTTATCTGCGCGCCCCTCGCCCTCATCGCCGTAAACGCCTCGTGTCCCGGCGTATCGATAAAGGTTATCGGCTTGCCGTTCAAGGTTATGGTGTACGCGCCTATATGCTGGGTTATGCCGCCCGCCTCGCTCTCCGCGACATGCGCCTTTCTGATATAGTCGAGAAGAGAGGTTTTGCCGTGATCGACGTGTCCCATAATCGTAACGACGGGAGGTCTTACCTCGCTCGCCCCGTCGGAAAGCTCCTCGTCGATATTGAAATTCTCCAAAACCTCCTCGTAGGTTTTTTCGAGCTTTAGTGTCAGCGTAACGCCGAATTCGCCCGCGATAAGCTCGGCGGTATCAAAATCGACGCTTTCGTTTATCGTCTTCGTGATTCCCAAAACGAACAGCTTTTTGACGATTTCCGCCGCCGTCTTGCCGATTTTTTCGCTCAGCGTCTTAATAGCTATGTCGGCCGTCGTTATTACCGCGCTGTCAATTTTCGCGACGGGCTGAATGAACTCGTGTTTCTTAGACGTCCTTTTGACCTTATACCTCTTGTTGGACACGACGTCGTCGTCTTCGCCAAGCGTAATATCCTCTACGACGTAACCCTTTTGAAGGAGCGCCTTTTTTGTTAGAGTTTTTTTGTCGTCGTTGAAGGCGGTCTTTTTCTTAGGAGGTTCCTTACGCGCGTCAGCCGACGGCATAACCGGCGGTATAGCTCTGCCGCCCGCTTTGAACGGACCCGCGGAAGGTCTCGCGCCCGTCGCTCTGCCTGCCGCAAAGCCGCCGTCTTTGCTAAACGGCTGCCTTTGCGCCTGCCCCTGATAGCCTCCGACCGTCTGCGGTCTTTGTCCCTGATAACCGCCGCCGCCTTGATAGCCTACGCCCTGCTGCCTCTGCCCCTGATAGCCTCCGCTTTGCGGTCTTTGCCCCTGATAACCGCTCCGATAATCTCCGCTACGCTCCGTTCTGTCGCGGTCAAAACTGCCTCTGCCGCCCGAGCTGTACGCCGTCGTCATCGAAGCCTCCGCCTGCGCCCTCTTGATAGGGTCGTTATCGGCTCTTCTGACTATATACGAAGGACGGTCTTTTTCCGCGTCCTTGTCCTTATCGTCTTTATCCTTCACATCGTCGGACTTTGCCGTATCTCTGTCTTTTGCTTCCGCATCCGCCGCCGTTTCCGTAGTTCCGCCAACGAACGCGGCGTCCGTCGGTTCGTTTCCGGACGCGCCGGACTCCTGCCTTTCAAAGAACTCGTCCACCTTCTTTTTCATATCCGCCTTAGCCTTAATTTTTTCGGCTTTGTCGGGTTTTTCCTGCTTCTCCGTTTTCTCGGCTTGCGGCGTTCCAAACTCCTGCGCCGCCGCGTCAACATATCCGTCCGCATCGTATGCCTCCGAAACGGATTCGGCTTTTGCCAAAGCTTCCGCTAAGTCGGCGGCTTTTTGCTCATCCTCCCTGACTTTCAGCCTTTCCGCCTCGACTATTTTCGACAATTCGGCAATCCTCTCCCTGACGGACGAAACGGTCTCGTCAAGTCCTTTCTTCGCGGCGCGTATCCGCGCCCCGAGATTGGCAAGCTTTGACGCGCCGAAGCCCTTCAATTCCTTGATATGCTCGATTGGGTCTGTTCTTTTTACAACATCACTCATTATAGTTGACCTCCGAAAGACGGTTATCCGCAAACGGATCTTATCCCGCTTCCCAAAATTTGTTTTACTGATCCCTGATTCCCGATTCGTTATCGACGGAATCTCGCGCGCCTGCTTTGCGCGTTATTATCCCGAGACTGTCAAAAAATCAATTGTAAGACGGTTTATCCGCGGACGGACTCCTTGCGTTCCTCAAAATTTGCTCAGCTAATTCCTTATTCGTTACAGACATAACTTTCACGCCCGTTTTACGCGTTATTTCGTCAAGACGGTCAAAAAACATTAGTCCGACCTTGTTTTTTTTGCTCCAAAAAGCTATTTCTTTTTTCGATTTATCGCTCAGCGTGCCGTCCGCCAAGACAGCGTAATTCTTTTTTCCGCCGCTTTTCACGGACTCGAACCCGAACCGGACCCCGCCGGCTTTCAGCGCGAATCCGACGTAAGCGGTTATTTTTTTCAGAGCTTCGGCTCTCAATGCCTCGGCTTTTAAAATTTCGGTATTATCCATATAATCGCGGCGTTTCTTTCTCTTTTTTCCGTATAAATTACGGCGGTTTTTTTATATTGTTTTCCGCGTAAGCCAAGCGGTCATTACGCAATTTCTGATGTGCGCGGCGGGTTTATTACGTTTCGCCGGCTTGCCCGGCGGCGGCTTTTTCGGCTTCGTCCATACGTTTTTTGCAGGTCTCGAAATAATCCTTGCCGATATACTCGTATACCGCGACGGGAATTTCCATAGAAAAGACCTTGTTTAACAGCTTTTTTTTTATGCACTTATTTATGCATTCGGGATTATCGCATATATACGCGCCGCGCCCCGACGCCTTGCCCTTAAAGTCAAGCGCTACCGCGCCCGCGTTATCGCGGACAATTCTAAGGAGAGTTCTCTTTTCTTTCATCTCGCGGCACGCTACGCACATGCGGAGAGGTATTTTTTTTTGCGTCATATTGATATTTTTTTCGGCGTGGAAAACCTTGTCCCTTTCTCAACTCAAAAACTTTAACGTTAATTTTTCTTCGTTACCGCGGCAGTATAATTCCCAAATCACCGTCCGAAACAACCTCCGGCAACTTGCCGTCCCACGTTTCAAGGTATGCGATATATTTCAGATACTCGCCTATAAGAGCGACTTCCTCCGCGCTTTTACCCGTCATGTCTATCTCGTAATCCGCCGCCGCGCCGTTCTCTCCGGTTATCTCGACGATTGTGAAGCCGAGCATACGCGCCGCCTCGACGGACTTCAATTTCAACGCCTTAGCCGCTCCCTTGGCGGTCTCTATCGCGGCGTCCGCCTCGCCCTTCGCCTTGGCTATATCCTGCTCGGCTTTCAGCTTCGCGACCTCCAAATCCTGCTGCGCCTTTATCACCGCCTGCTGTTTTTCATATTCCGCTTTGGCTATCTGTTGCTCGGCAATCATTTTTTGTTCTACGGTCTGCTCGAACGCCGTGCTGAACGTTATATCCGTAACCGCCACGAGCGTAACGTCTATAAAGTATTTCTCCGTCGCCTCGCGTATTAAATTTTCAACGTTCATAGAAAGCGAGCTGCGTTTTGCAATCAAATCCATCGCGCTGTCCGAGGACAATACGACTTTCGTGCGCTCCTCGGAAATCGCTCTGATACGGTTTGAAAGCACCTCGAGGGAACCGTATTGCCGATTTATATCTATCACGTTTTCCGCTTTAATTTTGAATTGTAGCGTAAGCGAGGCTGTCATCGATTGCGCGTCTTTCGAGTACGCGTCGATTTCCGTGTCTATCTGCTGGTTTTTCAGGTCGTAAATCAAGTACTTCGTGCTGATAACGTTCGTCATATGTATGCCCGCGCTCTCCGTTCTCACGGATTTTCCGAAAACCTGCACCACGGCTATTTCGCCCGTTTCCACGGTTTTCAGACCGAACGGTATGAATACGAACAGTAAAAGCCCGATTAAAAACGCGCCTCCGGCTATGAAATACTGCCGTTTATTCGATTTACCAGCGCCGCGCTTCCTCGCAGAAAAAATCTTTACGGTCAAAAAAACCGCGCTGCCCGCCATCGCCGCAAAAAATAAAATTCCAAGTATAGTCGCCATTTTTATATCTCCTTATAAGATCAAATTTTTCTCTGAATTTCAATTGTTTTTCACCGCGTTTGCGGTCATTTTTCACCGTAACTTTCGACCGTTTTTTAACCGGTTTTTCCACGGCGCTTCCGATTGCTTTTATCGCGCTTTGCGATCGTTTTCCGCCGTGACTTTCAACGTATTTTACATCAATACTGACACAGGTTGCGCACTGCGGTTTTCTGCGGTATAGAACCGCGTTTTTCGTTAATTCCCGCGCCTTAATTTTACGTATTTTCGCTTCATAATCCGGCGTATTTCCGCACCGTAATTTAGGGCTTTCACGCTGTGATCGCGAGTTCAAAATTACATTTCCGCGCCGTCCGGCACAGTTTCGGCGTCAGTCCTTACTTCCCCATTTTCGTCCGCGTTTATTTCCGCGTCGGAATTCGCGATAAGCTCTTTATCGGTCGGCACCGTATCGTTCTCGTCTGCGGTAAACTTTCCCTCGGTCGCTAACGCCGCGCCGTCGTCCGCTACGATTTTCTCATCCGCCGACGCTTCCTTGCCGGCGTCCGGAATAATTTCTCCGTCGGTCAACATTGCGATGCCCGCGCTCGCTATGATTTCTTCATCCGCCATAACCGCAGCATCCGCATTCGCCATAATTTTTCCGTCGAGCACTAACGCTCCGCCGTCGTCCGCTATGGTTTTCTCATCCGCCAACGCTTCCTTGCCGGCATCCGGAATAATTTCTCCGTCGGTCAACATTGCGACGTCCGCGCTCGCCATGATTTCTTCGTCCGCCATAACCGTAGCATCCGCATTCGCCATAATTTCTCCGTCGGGCGGCGGCGCGGCCTCGGCGGCAAGACTCTCCAAATATGCCGAATAAGAGCGCACGTCGATTTTGACGTTCGTCAGCTTTGCCGCGAGACGCGCGTTTTGTCCGCTTTTGCCTATCGCGAGCGAGATTTTGTCGTCAGGCACAATAGCCTTCGCGACGCGCTGCGTCTCGTCAACCTTGACGAATTCGGGCTTTGCGGGACTGAGAGCCCTCGACACGAATTCGCTCAGATTTTCACTCCAAAGTATGACGTCTATTTTTTCGCCTCCCAATTCGTCCACGACGGCGTTTATGCGCGTACCCTTGTTGCCGATGCACGCGCCCACGGCGTCTATATTTATATCATCCGAATAAACCGCCATTTTAGTTCTGTAACCCGGCTCTCTTACTATCGCCTTAATCGTAACGAGTCCCGCGCCGATTTCGGGCACCTCCAACTCGAAAAGCCGCCTGACAAAGCCCGCCGAGCTTCTCGACACGATGACCTGCGTGAGCTTACCCGCGCTTCTGATTTTTTTGACGTATACCTTTATCGTTTCGTTGATGCCGAATTTTTCGGACGCGATTTGGTCTGACGGCATAAGCACGCCCTCCAACTGAGTATTGCTCATCTCTACGTAATAGGTGTCCCCGTCCTTGCGTCTTACGACTGCGGTCATGATCTCGCCCTCGCGATCGCTCATTTCGTTTAGAATCATATCCTTTTTTATGTCGTTGAGCTTTTGCATAATGACCTGCTTCGCGGTCTGCGCGGCGATTCTGGTCAGATCCTTCGTTACAATCTCCTCGGTTATGATGCTTCCCGTCTTATAGGACGGGTCGATTTCCCGCGCCTCCTCGAGAGTAATCTGCTTATCTCTGTCGGTAATTTCATCCACAACCTCACGGTAGGCGTAAACCTTAATCGTCGCCTTTTCGGGATTCATTCGGACGGCGACGCCACGGCTCTCGCCGAATTCTTTTTTGTACGCCGAAACGAGACCCGCCTCGATAGCCTCTATGAGCGCTTCCTTATTTATCCTTCTCTCCTTTTCGAGGTCGTCGAGAGCCTGAAAAAAATCTCTGTTTACCATAAGTGCAATCCTCTTTGTTTCAATGTTTATTTTGCTTTCATTTCGTGAATTTCCGCATAACGGTATTCTTTATTCTTTGCGCCGCGGCGTTTATTTTCGGTTTTTATACGCGATCTTAAAAGTGCGCCGTTTTTTTTCGTTATTCCGTTTTTACGGTTGAATTTTACCGCTGACGAGGCTCGCCGCAATACGCTCAATCGAATCTTATATGATACCCTATCCGCGCCGCGTTCTTCCTCTCTATTGAGACCGCTTCGGCTTCTGACGCCGCGCCCGTCGGTATAATCGTAAGCGTTTTTTCGTCATACGCGGCAAGCGTACCCACGAACTTTTTTTTGCCGCCTACGGCGTTAAAAAGGGATATTTCCAATTCCTTGCCCGCCGCCCTCTTGAAATCCCTTTCGGTTTTAAATGGCTTGTCTATACCGTAAGAGGAAACATTCAAAACATACGGCGCGCCGTCCGTCGGGTCCAGCCCGTCCAAAGGCGCGTCTATCGCGTTATGCACCCTTTCGCAATCTTCAAGGGTTATCGCGTTTTCGCCGTCTATAAATACCGTGAGATTCAACTCGCCGTATTTTTTGGAATACTCCGTAGCCAATACCTCATACCCCATAGGAAAGACGATTTTTTCGATAAACGTCCTCACTTCTTCGATTGTTTTGCCCATACTTCCCCGATTGTTTTGCCCCGTTTTTACACAAAAGTTTTGGGAGCGGTCTCCCGCTCCCAATCATTCCCGTATATTCTTTTTATATTATAGCATAAAACCGTTCTTTTATCAACATATTTCACGGCGTTTTTTAAACTTTTTAAAAAAAAATTTTAAAGGGCAAGCAGTAAAACGAAGGTGAAAGAGTAAAGAAAGGGATTATAGGCGAATCTTCCGGTATAATTATAATGGGATTTGCAAAGACCGCTTCACTCTGAGAAATATTATGATCCGGGATTAAGGATATCGCAACGCAAGCGGACAAAAATATCGATAAACTTAGCTCAAATGAGCGCAAAGAAATTGAAAAACTCACGTCGCGGATTTAACATTGCGACGGCGGATTACGGGCGTCGAAGAGTATATAGCCGGGCCGCCGCCTAACCGCGATTCCGCGCTCACGTCCATATAAAGGCGTGACCTCGACGCCGACCGCAATATTCGTTTCGGAAACCGGCAACGTTAACCGCTTCGAATCTTCCGAAAAGCCCGCCTCTTTTGCGGCCGCCGCCTTCTCCGTCAATACAGTCTATCGAATTTTTCGGAGCAAACGCCCGAATCCGAATGTCCAAACGAGGCTTTCCTTGCATCGCCCGCGCCCCGTGTCCACTTATTTAATACGAAAAAGAATACTTCAACCGCTTGCGGCGAAAAATTTAACGATTGTCTTTAACGCCGTTCCAATTCGCAAAGACTTATGACCGCCGCAATTTATAACGATCGTAAATTTACCGCTTAATCGGATTTTTTCGAGCCGTTGATACTTTTTAAGAGGAACTTCATAAGCGGCGGGGAGAACATACCGACGTTCCTAATCAGCATATCGTCCACGGAATTTAAAATCATATCCTTATTTTCAGACCCGGCGGCGAGCAGTCTCGCGATCAGGCGCGCGCCCGCGTGTATGAGCTTGCCGAAAAATACGGCGCGTATGTCGTTCAGCGTGGAATTTTTGTCGAATTCGCCCTTTTGCGGCGGATTGTTGGGATTTATCGGTCTGCCCGTCAGCTTTTCAAAATCTCCGTCGGGCACAGCCAGAACCGAACCGATTTTGTAATACGACGGCGCGGACTTTCTGTAATCGGGGTGACTTACCTCGTTTTCGGCGCGGACGGTTACGGTCTTAGAGAGGAGTATGTCGCGGCTACTCGAACCGACGAGGATTTCAAACTCGCCGCTCTCGACCGCCCAATCGGATATGCGGACGTTATAATACGCGAACGCGCGTCTATCAAGGGTTACCGATACGGTTTTAGTTTCGCCCGGATTGAGATAAACCTTCTCGAAACCTTTCAATTCCTTATCCGGACGGAAAACGATCGATTCCGAATCCCTCACGTAGACTTGCGCCGCCTCGCCGCCGAAAACCTTACCCGTGTTCGTTATGTCGAAGCTGACGGTCAGCCTGTCGTTTTCGCTTATAATTTCCTTATCGACTTGCAAATTGGAATATTTAAATTGCGTATAGGAAAGCCCGTAGCCGAACGGGAACAGTACGGACTTTTTTGCCGTATCGAAATATCTGTATCCGACAAAAACATTCTCTCTGTATTCGACCGTGCGCGGTCCCATAGGGAAATATTTGTTCGCCAGAACGTCGTCGAGAGCTAACGGAAAAGTCTCCGACAGCTTACCGCTCGGGTTGACCGCACCGAACAAAAGATCCGCCGCCGCCTCGCCGCAAGCCTCGCCGCCGAGATAGAGATTGAGGACGGCTTTTACGCCGCCTATAAACGGCATTTTGACGGGCGCTCCCGTAGACAGCACGACGACGATATTCTTGTTGACCAGAGCAAGCTCGGAAATCAGCGCGGTCTGTCCTGCTGGAATATCGAGATGCGTCCTATCAAAGCCCTCGCTCTCGAAGGACGAAGTAAGCCCCGCGAATATGACGACGGTTTTGGCGTTTTGCGCCGCGTTGCGCGCCTCTAACAACAGTTTTTTACTGTAACAGGTCTTTTTTATCGTGTAGCCGGCGCAGTATTTATAGCTAATGCCCTCTCTGTCAAGATATTCCGTAAAGCTTATAAGGTTCTTAGGATTGATTTTAGAGCTACCCGTGCCCTGATAGCGCGGTTTTTTCGCCAGAGCGCCCACGATAAGGCAGTCGCCCAAATCCCTTTGCAGAGGGAGTATGCCGTCCTCGTTCTTCAAAAGCACCGCGCCCTCGCCCGCAATCTTGCGCGCGAGCAGATGGTTCGTCTCGAAATCGGCCTTATAATCCGTATATTCGTTCCTTTTGCAGTTAAGCGCGAAATTTATCACCCTTTCGGTCGTCGCGTCAAGCGCGTCTTCGGACAATTCTCCGGTCATAACCGCGTCGGCTACGAGCTTATCGTTGTCGGAGGAATGAGGCATTTCAAGGTCAAGCCCCGCCTCTATGCCCCTCACGCGGTCGTTTACCGCGCCCCAATCGCTTACGACGAGACCTTTAAAACCCCACTCGTTTCTCAGTATATCCGTGAGGTACTTTTTGTTCTCCGAAAGATACGTACCGTTTATCTTGTTATAAGAGCACATAACCGTGGTCGGTTGCGCTTCTTTCACGGTCTTCTCGAACGCGGGAAGATATATTTCGCGCATAGTGCGCTCGTCCACCTCCGCGCTGACGCTCATTCTGAGCTTTTCCTGATTGTTCGCGGCGTAATGCTTCAACGACGTTCCGATCCCCCGACTTTGAACGCCATTAACGAACGCCGTTCCGAATTCGCCCGCAACATAAGGATCCTCGGAATAGTATTCGAAGTTTCTCCCGCAAAGAGGAGAGCGCTTGATGTTGACGCCCGGTCCCAAAACCGTCGTTACGCCGAGAGATTTCGCCTCCTCCGCGATAGCCTTGCCCATATCGCGGGCAAGCCCGCGGTTCCACGAACTCGCGACGGTTACGGCGGGCGGGAAACAGGTCGCCTTATGGCTAAGCTGCATAATGTTGTTCCGTTTGGTTTCGTCCGCCTTACGTATACCGTGCGGTCCGTCCGTCATCGTCACGGACGGAATACTAATACCGACTTTGTCGATTTCGCGCGTTTCCCAAAACCCCTTCCCCGAAGCTAACGACGCCTTCTCGGCAACGGACAGTCGCGCTAAAATTTCCTTCGCCGTTTTCGGTTTGTCTGAAATCCGCTCCGGAGATTTTTCCTCGTCGTCCGAAACTGCCGTATTCACATCGGAGACTCGCTCCGAAAGCTCCTTTGCCGCCGTATTTTTCGCGGTCTTGCCCGCGCCGTTATTTTTAGACATATTTTTCTCCCGATACGGCATTTTTTATGAACGCCGCCCCCATATTATTATACTATATAATTATATACCCTAAAACGCCGTATGTCAAGAGGAAAAGGAAAAATTTGATCGGACAAAAAATATTTTTTGCGTTATTATAAATATATAGGGATATATATGAATTATACCGTTCGCGCCTCCATGGACCTTGTTTCGACGTCATTACCGCAGGCACGGCTTCAAACCGCGTTTTACGCGGCCGCAAAAAGCTTCCCTTTTAAAATTATTCGCCGTTCAATCAGTTTTTCAGGCTGACTGCGGACGGTTTACGAGATCGATTCACGCGCGATTTCTTGTGCTTTTTAAAGCGAAAGCGTCCCCGTATTCTTTGTAGCCGTTATGAAAACGGCGCAATATAAACGCCGCCCCTTTTGTGATGTGACCTCAAGAGTTTGGACAGAAATTGAATAATTAGATTAAGCGGCTTGAAGTCTGTAGTGTACGGGCGACAAGCCGTTTAATTTTAGTTTGA
>JAISOS010000042.1 GCA_031275485.1 Clostridiales bacterium
TCAAACGATTTAGGCGTGTTGCCGCCCGCTTCGATAAGTCAAATAGCTCCTTTATTACTTTCGTACTTGTTGCTTCAATCGTCATTTTACTGAAATAACGGTTTTTAAACAAACCCTAATAAGCCTGTTATTTTATTTACGGGTATATCCTTTGACTTGTCGAAGTCATAAACCTTATGTATTCGCCGTAAAAAGGCTTGCCGAGTTTTGGGGCATTTGCGCTGAACATTTTTTATGTAACTGTGCGTTCGTTTCATGATAAATGATAAATTTTTTTGGAAAAAGAGAGGGCTTTTTCTTCACAAAAGCCCCCCGCGTTGAGAAAGATGATAATACGTCTTAGAAAAGCAGCTCAAGCAGGTTGAATTGTCCGAATACTGACACGCCGATCAGAGAGACCGTCGCCATGATCTTTATCAAAATATCCAAGGACGGACCGACGGTGTCTTTCAGCGGGTCGCCGACCGTGTCGCCGACTATCGCCGAGTCGTGTTCGGGCGAGCCTTTGCCGACGCCCGGAATCAACCCCTGCTCTATCGCCTTTTTGGCGTTGTCCCACGCGCCGCCCGAATTCGCCGTGAAAATCGCGAGCATTATCGCGGTTATCGTCGCGCCGATCAGAATTCCGCCGACAAATTCCGCGCCGAGTATGAAACCTCCTAAAAGGGGTAGCGCGACCGCGATTATTACCGGCAACTTCATTTCTTTCAGCGCGCCTTTCGTGGAGATAGTTATGCATTGCTTGTAGTCGGGACGCTCCTCGCCAAGCAGGATACCCGGCTTTTCCCTGAATTGCCGCCGCACTTCCTTGACCATATGCCGCGCGCTTTTCGCCACCGCGTCCGTCAGCAGTCCGGAGAAAAAGAACGGAAGAGCGCCGCCTATGAACGCACCCGCTAAGGTGAGATTATTTATGATATTTAGTATCTCGCCCGCACCGCCTTGGCTGTGCATAAAAGAAATCAAAAGACTTAGAGCTGCAAGCGCGCCGCTCCCGATTGCGAAGCCCTTACCGATCGCCGCCGTCGTGTTGCCCACGGAGTCGAGCTTGTCCGTGATTTTACGCACCTCCGGATCCAGCTTGCTCATTTCGCTTATGCCGCCCGCGTTGTCCGCGATGGGTCCGTATGTGTCAACCGAAACCGTTGAGGAAACGAAAGACAGCATACCCACCGCCGCCATAGTAACGCCGTAGACGCCCGCCACCGCGTATGCGCCCAAAACCGACATACCGAGAACTATCACGGGAAGGAAACAGCTCTTCATGCCGAGCGCAAGCCCCTTTGTGATTGTCAGCGCCGTGCCTTCCGACGCGATTTTAGCGAGAGCCTTAGTGGGCTTATAATCCGCGCTTGTATAGTATTCGGCAAGCAACCCTATAAGTATTCCGCATGCGATGCCTATAACCGCGCCTATCCAAGGCGAGAGAGCGCCCGCCTTGAAGCCCGCGTTCCGCAGACCGTCCACACCGTCGAAAAAGAACCACGATAATACGCCGCCGCCGACTACGATTATCGCTGCGGACGCCCACAGCGCGATGTTAAGTTCGCGGTGGGGCTTCTCACTGTCTTTTTTGAACAGCACGTAGGCTATGCCTATGACGCACGCGATTATGCCAAGCCCGGCGAACGTTACGGGAAAGAGTAGCAAACGGTCCAAAAGCCGCTCTGAAATAACGCCCGCCTTACTCGTGAAATACGTGTACGCCGCTAGCACGATCGCCGCTATTATCGAGCCGACATAGCTCTCCAAAAGGTCGCTCCCAAGCCCCGCGACATCGCCCACATTGTCGCCCACGTTGTCCGCGATAGTGGCGGGGTTGCGCGCGTCGTCCTCGGGTATGTGCTCTTCCGCCTTGCCCACAAGGTCCGCGCCCATATCGGCGGCTTTCGTGTAGATACCGCCGCCTATGCGGTTGAAAAGCGCGACCATCGAGCAACCCAGCGCGTAGCAGGAAACGACCATTGTGAACGGTATGTAGCTTACAGACAGCCAATTTTGTTCAACCGACATTCTGCCTATATCGAGCATTCCCATAGCTTTGCCGAATACGAGGAAACATATCAAGAGTCCAAGCAACGCGAAACCGCCCACGCATAAACCCATAACGCTCCCGCCCCTAAAGGCGACTTTTAGGGTTTTGCCGAGTTTTCTGTGTTCCAACGCGGCGTTCGCGACGCGAACGTTCGCTATCGTCGCGATTTTCATTCCCACAAAGCCCGCAAGCCCCGAAAGAATCACGCCCAAGATAAAGGCTATCGCGCACCAAACGTCCAAAACTATGCCGAGAACGACCGCGACCGCGACCGCCGTAACGGCTATCACCTTGTATTCGTGAGAAATGAACGCGCCCGCGCCCTCCGCTATCGCGCCGGAAATCTCCGTCATAACGGCGTCGCCGCTTTTCAGCCGCTTAACGCGGACAAAGTTGTACGCCGCGAACGCCAAAGCGAGAACCACCGCGCCGGCGGCTAAAACGATGAAAGGTATAATCATATTGAATCTCAGTTACTCCTTGTATTATTATTCGTACTACTTGTAGATTTCTATATTTATTATATCATAAACCGACGCAAAAAGCACTCAAAAAAAACGCGCAAATAAAAAAATTTCGTCGTATCAGGAGAGATGAGAGCGGTTTTTTTAAAAGAAAAAGACTTTCTTTGCGTAAATTTCCCCTTGATGCACGGAGATTGCGGGGTTTTTATAAAAATTTTTAAAAAAAGTTAAAAAATTTTTTTATAAGGTATGTACAAGCGCGATTTTTTGTGATATAATAACTAAGGGAAAAAGCCTAAGCGTATTTTTCTTGACTAAGGTGGACTATGAACGAAGACGAGATATTAGCAAGGCGGGTGTTGGACGCCGACCCTAAGGCGGCGAAAAAGGCCGCTAAGATTATAAAAAAGACGGGCGGGGCAAGAAGCGCGCGCGGGAACGAAAGTGCGGATTTCGGTCGAAGCGCGGGAGTATCTCAGCCGCAGATGATGCACGTTCCGCCTCAACCGCCGTCCGACGGGCAGGACGCCGACATATATAATATGGTCAAAGGTGAGACTGGTTTCGGCGAGAAGAAAACGTATTACGCGCCCGTGTCGAGAGTGATTTTAAAAATCGTGTGCATTATTCTCGTTCCACTCGCCGCGATATACGCTTTCGCGTCGTTCGCCGGAAGTAATTATCATCCGACGTTCGGCGACTTCGAGATAGAAATATACCGCGCCGGCGCGAAAGCGGACGCGCAAAAATATATCCTTAATTCACGGGATACAAAGCGGTTAGAGATTAGAGAGGTCACGATTAAGACGGGCGGTAACGACAAGATTACGGAAACGAAGTGGCAGGGCTATTATTTGAAAGACCTTATGGCGGTTCTGAATTTCGAGGAGAACGAAGGCGCTTACGACTACTTTAGGTTCGTCGCGGCGGACGGCGGGGAATTGGGCGCGGGAGGTCCGAGCATAGACGGCTATATGGTATTGGTCTTTAAGATAGAAAAAAATCAGAGAAAAGACGTTTACGGAAAGACGGTTTCAAAGAATGTTCAGCCGACCGTGTATATGATTACCAATCCAAAATTTATGACGGATAATGAATGGTATTTCGGCTCTAAAGAACAGCCGGTTTCAATTGAATTCGACATAAAGGTCGCGGCTTAACGTTAGCAATGTTGACGGATAATTAATAAACGGACGGACGGAATAAATTTCACGGCGGATAGGCGCGGAGAATAAAGAAAGATATTTTCGCGGCATACGGGAGACGGACTCTGCGGAATAATGAAACGACGTTGACAATAAAGTGGAAAATATTTTAAATCGGATTGTAAAAAAACTACAATAATAGGGGAATATAATTATGGCAAACAAAAAGATACCGCAAAAAGAGACCGCGTTTATTCCGGGGTTACTGGAAGGCGACCGTAATATGCTTTATGAAACGCCTAAAAAGTCGTCCGTTCCCGTGCCCAAGGCTCAGGCGCATAAGGACGTAATTCCGAAAAAGGTCGCGCATAAGAACACGGTTCCGCAAAAAGCGCCGCCGATAGCGTTGCCGCCCGTAGACCCGGCGAAAGTTTACGCGCCGACTTATGCGACCTTTACGGGACCGCAGACCGCGCCGCATAAAAACAGCCTGCCGCCCGTCGCGCCTCACAGAAATATTCTGCCGAAAAGGGCGCCGCACAAAAACACCTTACCGCAGCCCGCTCCTTATGAGGATTTCATACCGGAGATTGCGCCGCAAAAGGAATACGACGCCACGCGTTTGACATTCGGCGGACCGGAGGCGGCTCCTTTTAGAAATTACGCGCCTAACGAGAGTTATTACACGGGACCGCAGGCTTCGCCTTATACCAACAGACTGCCGGATGTCGCGCCTCACAAGGATACGAAGCCTGTAAGACAGCCGCATAAGGACGTGAAACCTAAAAGAGCACCTCATAAGAGCGTAACGCCGCCGCAGGAGCCTGATAAAATAAACATATTTTCGTCTTATAACTTGAATTTTGACCCGGGCGAGGCGGTTATGCCGCCCGATCCGTTTGCCGGACATAAGAGAATGAAAAAATTAAAGAAAAAAGACAGATAAAGATAAATAGGGAACGGTCAATTTCCGGCGGTAAAAAATAGCCGAAAGATTTTTTGGCGTACTGCACGCCGTTAGCGCGAATTGAGTTTTCCATGGAACAACGGGGAAACGGTCAATTCTCGGCGGCGGAGCGGGTGTATTGCGCGTCGTTTATATGCGTCGAGAGTCCCTTAAATAGTAACAGTAGTTACGGGTAGCCGATGCGAAAAATTAAAAAACAAGCCGGAGACGGTTCGAAACAACCCCGATATTTTTTTATGCCGAATATAGGCGGCGCGTTGAGTTTTATCGCAACGCTTTTACCGTGCGGCGCGGGGTTGTTTTTCTTTTATCCGCAAATCGAAAAGCTTTACGCGCCCATAGCGCCCGTTGAAACGCTCGCCGCTGCCGCCGTCCTTATAGCGGCGGCGTTCGTAGCACTGAATTTTAAGAAATGGTTTTCGGGATATGCCGTGGACGGAAAGGGCGTAAGACTTTCGGTTTTAGGAATTACTTTGAGATTCGTCGAATGGGAAAGGGTTAAGGAGGTGCGCTACGCCCTCTACGGTGCGAGTAGCCTGCTCTTTATTTCGGAGACGCCTCTGGACGGGTTTAGCTACCGTGAAATTATGAAAATCAAATCGCAAATAACGGTTATGTGTTATTTGAAAGTGCTTTCGGCGATCAAGGAATTCTATAAAGGGGAGATAATAAATTATCCAAGTCATTTGATAATAGCGTAGCGGCGGCATGCGCGGTTTTTACGCATTACGCATGGTTTTTAAACGCGCTATACGGGGTTATAACGCGTTTATATATATTAAGAAAGAGCGGAAATTATACCGCTCTTTTTTCGTAAATTCTGATAACCAAGACGGACATATCGTCGCGCGGATCGTTTTTCAGAGCTTCGCGCATTATCAAATCCGCCAAATCCTGAGGATTTTTTGTTTTCGAGGAGGCTATTAAAAGACGCAAACCGTCGTCCGCGAACGCGCCGCCCACGCCGTCGCTGACTATTACCGCAAGATCGTCGGGCATAAGAAATTTTTGATCGGAAACGGGGCGCGCGCCCTCTACCGCGCCCATCGGCAGGGAGCGGCTTTTTATGATCTCCGTCGAGTTTTTGCGGCGTATGTAGCCGTCGTGCGCACCCATTTTTATGAAGTCCGCCGAGCCCTTTGCAAGGTCTATCACGCATATGTCGAGGGCTGTAAACGCGCCGCCGTTTACGCCGCAAAGCGCGTGGTTGACAAGATAAAGTACGGTTTCGTCCGTAAAACCCGCAAGATAGAAATTTTCAATCAGGCTTATGGCATTCTCGCCTATTCTGCGCGCGCTTTCGCCGTGTCCCATACCGTCTGCAAGCGCGGCTATGAATTTTTCGCCGCCCGCTTTGAACGCGCTCTTAACGTCGCCGCTAATCCGTCCGAAAGGTCGGTGAGCCTCTCCGTATACGACCTCGAAACGGTTCGCCGCTTTAAACTCTATCGCCGCCGCGTCCTTGTAGGGCGTGTCGGCGCGAACGGCGGATAATCCGCGCCGTAAGGCCCTTTCGACGGCGGGGACGAGCGTCGGGCGGTTTATGTCGCGTTTAGGGACTATCACAGACACGCGAACGTCCGAGTCCGAGCCGTATACCGCAACGCCGAGGCACGCGATATTTTCGGCGGCAAGCGCGTCCGCCACGCGCCTTTCCGCGCCGGCGTTGAGGGACAAATTCACCGAGGCTTCCTCCGAAAGTTTCTTGAATATGTCGGCGACGCCGCCGAATTGCGCCGCCATAATTATGCGCTTATCGTCCGCCGCCGCCCCTTCGCTCAGCTTCAGTATCAGCGAGGTCATCTCCGAAAAAGCGCGGCGCAATCCCTCCATTTTCCGCGATGCGGCAAGGCGGCTGTCGTTGACGAAATCGCGGTCGGCGGGACGGTTTTTTTCGGTTTCGGGAGAATTTGCTGAAAATATCGCGGAAAGCTTTTTAGAGAGCGCGAACGCCGCCGCCGCTCCGGCGAGCGCGCCCAAGCCTGCCGCGAAATTGAAAGCCGAAAAACCCGAAAGAACGACGCTGAGAATAGGAATCGAAAGTCCTGCGGCAAGACCGCTGAGACGCGCGGACAGCGGACGCACGGCGCACGCTACCGCTGCGGCAATCGTGAGATACGCGAGAGGCGTTAGATCCGCGTCGAAAAACGCCGCGCCTATTCCTGCGGCGGAGGAGATAAAAAACGCGCCGGAACCGTTGAAAAGTCTGCCGGCGGCGGCGATAAAAAAAAGGGCGGAGGCGTAAAAGAGCACGCGCGCGCCGATGATATCCGCGCCGTAAATACCGAGAAAAAATATCGCCGCGAGCAGTCCGAGGGCCGCTCTTTCGTCGGCGGTGAAGTCGGTTTTAGGATTTTTTGCGCCGCGTTTCAAAATTGCCGAAGCGAGAGGCGCGAACGCGTATGAAAACAGGACGGAGAGGATCAGGGATAAGGCGGTTTTTACAAGATTCGCCGCATTATCCGCCGAAAAAACCGCATTGCCGATTATTGAAAAAACATCCGCGCCGCCGGACAAAAAGACCGTCGTGCCGTCGGGGAAAGCCGCCGTGCATCCAAGCGCGAGGAAAGCGGACGGCAGGCGGCAGACGAGAGAGCACAGGCAAACGGAAAGCAGGGAGGGTTTTCTTTTCAATTTATAATATATGTAATAAAGCGGATAAAAGACAAGCGGCGGAAGGGCGGCGGCGAGCGCGAAAGGCGAAAACCCGTAGGTGAGAAACGCGGCGAGGAAATAAAGCGGCGAGAGGACGAGTATGTTTTGTCCGGAATAGACGAGCGCGGAAAAAAGACCGATTGACGCGGGCTCTAGGCTCAGAATTGATTTCGCGCGGTATAGCGCTGCGAACATTCCGAAAAAAACAGCATATTTGAAAAGCGAACGACCGTATTTTTTCATATAAAACCCGCCTTTAAAAAATCGCCGCTCCCGTTTCATGCGGTACGATACCGCGGGTATTCCGAAAAACAGCGCGTTTAAGGAACGAACGACCGTGTTTTTATATTAAAATTCGCACCGCAAATACCAAAAACAGCGTGCTCGAGAAACGAACGGCCGTATTTTTTCATATTTAAATTCGTCTCAAAAAATCGCCGTGCAACCGGCCTCCGGACGCGACGGAATTTCGCTCAAAAGGTCGCTGTAATAAATTATAACCGTAAAAAAACGCATAAAAATTCCGCTTTTAGCGGAATTTCCGTAAATTCTACGGTAACCTTCACTTTAAGTCCCGTTAAAGGACTCGCTTTGTAAATTTGCCCTGAATTGCTCCGACAGATATTCCCGATTTAAGCTTTAGCGTGAGATTAATTACGTATATATACGGTCGTTGTGAATCGGAATCGAGCAAGCTGAACGTCGCTTTTCGCGTAATCGCCGCGAACGGTACGAATCCCCGCAGGACATGGTGAAGAAACTATCGGACGAGTTTCGTCGCTTGCAGGACTTCGCAACTAATCAAATCAATCTCCTGCTGAACTTCCGAGAGGTCATCTCGCGCTATCCCGAAGCTGAAGCGAAAAATCCTACATCGCCTATGGAACTGCTGTACCTGCTCGACGAATACAACCGTGAGAAAGCGTTCGGCGGCTATTTCTACCTTGAAAAGCCGTTCAAGTCTTTCTACGGCGTGACCAAGCCGCCGGAAGTCGCGGAACTATACGAAATAGACTCAATCACGGACTTGTTCCGCTTTGAGTTTGTGAAAATGATTGAGCGCGAGGTCCGCATCAAGAAATGCAAAAACTGTGGCCGGTTTTTTGTGCCGAACCACCGTCAGGATGCCGAATACGGCGACCGCTTTATCGGCGACACGGGTAAGCGGTGCAGCGAAGTCGGCGTTATGCTCCGCTATGAGCGGAAAGTCGCCTCCGACCCCGTTTGGGAGGTCTATAAGCGCAATTGCCGTCGGCAGAACTCCCGAACCCGCGCCAAGAAAATGACGCAAACGGAGTTTCTTCAATGGTCGGAGCAAGCCGCCGGGAAGCGCGACGAGTGCCTTTCCGGAACGCTCCCGTTTGACGATTATGTCGCGTGGCTGGAACAGGGGCGGATACGCAAACCGAGAAACAAGCCGAACGCAAAATAGAGAATCCGGCTTGCTCTCGGTGAACCGTTCGGTTAGTTGCAGACCAATTCGGCGAGAATAATCGCGCGCGCCTGTTCTCGGTCGGGTATGCTGTCAAGCCGAGCCTGTGCCGCCTCGTCTATCTCCCGCAGGTGTGGGAACAACTTTTCCGACAGTAGCAGTTGCGAATATAGCATTGGACGATGTTCTTTGAGGAACGCTTTCCTCATTCGCGCGTACCTGCCGAGCGGAGGATGTTCGTCCCTGCGCTCCGATAGTACGAGGCTCGGCAGGAGATAATCGCCGATGCGAGTGTAGGTAATCTCCATAGTCTTGTCCTTTCTGCGGCGCTTGGCCGCGACGGCAACCGTTCCAATCGCCGCAAACGGGTTGGTTGCCATACTGTAATTGCGGGGTTTTTTCAAACTCCCTTTACAGCATATACCTTCGCCGTCCTTTTCAACGTAAAAGGACTTGAAATCCGTCGTAAAATTGTTTGTAAAACGGGCGAGAAAGCCGAAAAGCGCGACGATTGCAAACAATAATACGACGTATAAAATACCTTTATCAACAGCTTTCGTTTTCATTATTCACCTCATTCACCTCGCCTCAAAACACATAAGAAGCGGTATCAATCGCCATGCCGGCGGCGCTTGTACCTAAATTAGAGACGTCTATATAAGCATAAAAAATTTGCTCATATGTCGAATATTGACCCGTTAAAATTACCTGAAACATTAAATGCCCCTGATTCTGTATGTTTTGCAACAAAGCAAGCTTATTACCGTCGCCACCTAAAAAAGCGGAAACCTGACTTTGATTATATTTGCCGAATAATATCCCGACGATATTCTGATACGGATAAACCGTATAAACGGCAGGCTCCCAAATCTTGATACTATCTTTATCAAAAGCGTTGCCAAACCAAAAAGAAAGTAGCAATCTATTAAATCTCACTCCCGAAGCGGCGTTTACAAAACTCGTATTTATATTGTGAATATAGCCGTCGTATTCCTCGTAATCGTAATTGTACTCCTCCGAATATGCGGTTATACCGAACGCCCCCGCGCCGCTTAGCAACGCGCCCGTTAACCCAACTAAGACCTCGGTCAAATATACGTCGTCAACCGTACCCACGCCGTAAACGGGAGTAATGACGGGCGTTATAAGCGCGCTCGTAACGGGGAGCAATATCGTCGGAACGGAACTAAAATCTATGCCGTTGCCAAACGACAGAGAAACGCTTGATATACGGCGGGCAAAATCAAGTATACAATCCGCACTTACGTTCGGATTGTCAACCGACGTTACCGTTATTTTAATTTGTTCGCCGAAACCGCCCAAACACATAACCGTAGCCATCGCGCCCCATTCCTCGTCGGGCGTAACCGTAACGAAGTCGGTAACGGGCTTAGACGCCGCCCGGTTCGACGACGGATTCACCCAAGCCAAAGACCAATTCACTCTCTTATCCGTAGCGGTTTCGGGATAAACCGTCGCTTGTACCGTTATAATGTCCCACGACGAAGCCGACGCCGCGCTTGCCGACGCGAAAATCATTCGTTCGGCTAAGGGATATACGGTTCCGCTCGCAAGCGCGTTGCCGTCGCCGTCAAAAACGTTGCCGGTTCCGACTGCGTCGCTGTCGTTCGGCTTTAACCATTCGTTCGCGTCCCAAGCCTTAAAACCCGACGTAACCCAACCCAACGCGCCGACGATTAACGCCGACGCGAGCACAAATGCGATTACGCCTATAAACCTGCTTTTATTTCTTTTAGCGTTCGTTATTCCTCTCCTCCGAAATCAGAATTATCCTTTCGCCTTTTTTTAGATTTCAAACCGTTTTTCTTAACGTAAATCTCAGCCTCTTCCGAGCGCGCTTTTAAATACCCCATACGGAAACCCGCCTCGGCAGGGGTCAGCGGCTTACCGTTCCGCTTTGTTTTAAACTTTAACTCGTGCGAATAACGCACGCCCTTTTCGGCGGGATTAAGTAATATTACCGTCTTACCATTTTTATTTTTTACCGCGCTTGTCATAATTTAAAACTCCTTATGCTACTATAAATTTACGGACAAGCCACTGTAGCCAACCGTGGCTTGCTTCGTCTTGTTGCCTAAGCTACAATAAGAGGGCTAAATGGTTCGGCGTACTCCTTATTGGACTATCGACGTCCGTAAAAAATACTGCCGGCCATCCTCTTATTGCAGCGTTCGTTTTTAGCAGGTTGAACCTTAAGCGTTCGAGTAACCAAGCATATTGAATCGGTAATGAGGAAAAGATGGATCGCCATTAGCAAATTCAACTTTAGGAGGTTTTCTATGAACGCAGTAGGTATCGACGTTTCCAAGGGCAAGAGCACGATTGCCGTCATGCAACCCTTCGGGGTTATCGTCGTTTCTCCCTACGAGGTGGCTCACACCGAAACCGAACTTAGCAAGCTGGCGGCTATGCTAAAAAGCCTTTCGGGTGAAGCTAAGGTAATTATGGAATGCACGGGCGCTTATCATTTGCCCATAGCCTATGCGCTCCAAAGTGCGGGGTTGACGGTTTGCGCCGTCCATTCTCTCTTGGTTCGCCGCTTCGGCAACAACACTATCCGTAAAACCAAATCAGACCCGAAGGACGCTCTCAAAATCGCTAACTACGGTTTGACTCATTGGCTGGATTTGCCGTTGTTTACCCCAAGCAGCGATACCCGGCTTATGCTTAAGGCATTCAGCCGCCAGTATGACAAGTACGTTAAGCTCAAAACTACCCTTAAAAACAACCTTATCGCTTTAACCGACCATACCTTTCCCAGCGTGAATGATTTTTTTACTTCACCTGCCAGAAATAGCGACGGCCACGAGAAGTGGTTTGACTTTTTCGGTTGCTTTTGGCATTGTAAGTGCGTTTCCGCCCTATCCGAGAAAGCTTTTTCTACCGCTTACCGCAAATGGTGTACTAAATACGGTTACTACTTTTGTGCGGCTAAGGCTAAAAACATCCACAATAAAGCTACTGATCACAACCCGCTCATGCCTTTTAACGATGCCGCTAAGGCTCTCGTCAAGCAAGCCGTCACACAAATCCTATCCATTTCCGAAACCATCGCCGCCGTTTCCGCCGAGATGAAGCGCCTTGCTTCTTCACTTCCCGAATACCCCGTAGTCATAGAGTTTCACAGCGTCGGGGATATTCTCGCTCCGCAGCTAATCGCTGAAATCGGCGATGTTGGCCGTTTCCCGAAAAAATCCTCACTGGTGCGTTTCGCCGGCCTTGAACCCGTCGAACATAAATCCGGCAAACTCATCGGTAGGGAAAAAATCTCTAAACAAGGCTCACCGCATTTGCGAAAAACATTGTTTTTGGTCGTAGACGGCCTTTTAAAGCACGCTCCGACAGACAATCCGGTCTTCCAATTCCTTGACCGCAAACGCGCCGAGGGCAAAAACTATTACTCTTACATGACCGCCGCCTCCGCTAAATTCTTGCGAATTTACTATGCCCGCGTAAAGGAATTCCTCAACAAGCAAGAAATATAATTTTAAACCGTCATTTTGTGCCTTTAATGTTATACTGTCTTTGCTTTTGACCTTTGGAGGATTGGGCAACGCAGGAGTGCAACTCGAGCTCCAATCGGTTTTTCGCAGAGCTGACGGTATCTTTTGCCGTTGCCTTTTTATCTCCTCCGATAAACCTATGCCTTAAACTCTTTATTCCTTTTTCCTTACACCTCCGTTTTTTGCTTGACTTTACTTAGCAGGTATTTTTCGTCTTTGTCTATCCGCGCCGAGCTTCCGATTATCATATCGAACAACCGTTTATCACTCTTTTGCGCGAATTTTATATCGGCTTCGTACACCTCGCCCGTTTTCTTATCCGTATTACGGACCACGTAGTTATCCCCCGATATTGTTTTGCCGTCGTCGTTCTTAAACTCGTACGGCACGATTATTAACTCGGCGGTATCCTCACCGCCGCCGTATACAAGATCGAGCACCTCATAGCCGCCCCTGTCGGACGCGATTAAATTCGCCTTTATTTCCTTTCCGCGCGCCGTTCCCTTGACGTAATAACTCCAATACTCCTTGCCGTCCCTGCCCGTATACCGTTCGCGTTCCGCATATAATTTCTTTAATGCGTTCGTTCTCTCCGCTTCCGCCGTTTTAACGTTTGCCATTTTTGTAACTTCTTAGCGCAGGTCGCCACCCTTAATTTTTTCCGATTTTCCTTGTTATCGGCGACGGGACGGGGGAGGTAAACCCGTTCCCGTTTCGTCGCAATTTTCAGCGACTCGCCGGACCGACTATTATACATAAAATCGTTTTTAGTGGGGCTTTTTAAACGATAAACGCGCCTTTCTACCGTCTTACCGCCTAAACATACCGACGTCCGTTAATTACTCGAACTATCGCATACCCACGACGGCAGGCTAACCCCAAGCCAAATCTTTCACTTCGTTATTCCTCGTCCGCTTGCATAAATTCGTTGCAATCTCCGGAAATAACGCGAACTTCCTTTGTCGCCCGAACGCCGGCTCCGCAACGCGGACAAATATATTTGCGGGTACTCGAGCTTTTTATCCGTTT
>JAISOS010000027.1 GCA_031275485.1 Clostridiales bacterium
CTCCGCGCGTACGCGCGGAGGACTTCTCCGTTGTTTGCGTAGTAAATCCGTAATTTATTCGCGGAAAATCCGAGATAATTTTACGGTAAAATTTCGCGCTGTATTCGTCGAATTCCATTCGCAATTTTAGACCCGAGTTTACTCGTCGGGTTTGCGGTTATTTCGGGACGCAAATCCGCGTTTTTATTCGTGTGAAATAAGGGATAATTTCGGAGCGTAAACGGCGGTTTACTTACGGAAAATTAACGGCGGCATTCGCCGAGGATAAAATTTTTCGATTGTCGCATAGACTGTATAAAAGACGCGGTGTGAAATAATAATGACAGACATCTTTCGAAACTCGACGGGAAATAGCTTTTAGGCGGTTTTCGCATACCGCCGCGGCATTTTCGACGGCGCACGCTACTGCGGCATATTAGAAAAAAATACCGCGGCGGCGCACCGAAAACGGTAAATGATGCCGTCGGCACAGTTTCGAAGGAGGTCTAACACGGGAAACGAGGCGCGCATATACGCGGAACGGTTGAACCGGATAAAGTTTCCCGCGCGCGGAATAGTTCGAAACGGGCAACTCCGCTTTATTCGTGCGCGTAGGGCGGAAGAACGGGAACGCCGCGCGTAAGGGGGCGGGGCAATCGGAAGCAGAGGGAGGATGCGGATATGTGCGGGATAATAGGTTATACGGGGCGGTCTGAAAGTCTGCCCGTGCTGATAGACGGATTGAAAGCGCTCGAATACCGCGGCTATGATTCCGCCGGCGTTGCGGCGGCGGCGGACGGCGGGCTTGTGGTTGTCAAAAAAAAAGGCAGGGTCGCGGAATTAGAGAAAGCCGTCGCGCCGCGCGGTTTTTTTTCGCGCTGCGGCATAGGGCATACCCGCTGGGCGACGCACGGAGAGCCAAGCGACGAGAATTCACATCCGCATTGCGGCGGCTCTGGCCGCATAACGGTCGTTCACAACGGTATAATCGAAAACTACCTCGCGCTGAAGCGCGAGCTGGCGGACGGCGGCGTAAAATTCCGTTCCGAGACGGATACCGAGGTAATCGCGCACCTAGTTCAAAAATACTATGAGGGCGACATACATAAAGCCGTTACGGCCGCGCTCGGACGCTTGCGCGGCTCCTACGCCGTAGCGGCGTTGTGCGCCGATTTTTCCGATACGGTGATAGCCGCGTCGTATCATAGCCCGCTCATAGTGGGCTTGTCTTCCGACGGAACCTATCTCGCGAGCGATACGTCCGCGCTCTGCGACCGCGCGGACGTTCTCTACCGCATGTCAGACGGCGAAACCGCTATACTGAGACCTACCGGCGCGGAGTTTTATTTAGACGGTAAACCCGTAGTCAAAAAGGCGATTGAGCGGAGCTGGCAATACGGCGGCGCGGGGCTTGGCGGCGCGGAGAGTTTTATGCTGAAAGAGATAAACGAAATTCCGCGCGCGTTGAAAAAAACCGCCGACTATTACGACGGCGGTTTTTTCGATTCCGAACGGGCGGCAAAGACGTTTGCGGGCGTGAGAAAAATTTTTATCACGGGTTGCGGAACCGCCTATCACGCGGGTATGACGGGGCGCGCGCTGATAGAGAGGATAGCGCGCATACCCGCCGAAACCGATTTGGCGAGCGAATTCCGCTACCGCAAGCCGCTCCTGCGCCGCGATTCGCTCTGTCTTTTCATAAGCCAAAGCGGCGAGACGGCGGACACGCTTGCGGTGGCGCGGCTTTCCGCCGGGGCGGGCGTTAGGACGGCGTGTATTACCAACGTGCCCGGAAGCGCGCTTGCCGCGCTATGCGATTTCACAATACCCACGCTTGCGGGGGCGGAGATTGCCGTGGCGTCCACAAAGGCTTACAATTGCCAGCTGCTTGCGTTGTATCGTCTTGCCTTTCATCTGGCGTATATGCGGAAAAGGCTGTCGAAAAGTTTCTATAAGGAGAACCTATCGGTCCTTTCGCGTATTCCGTCCGCAGCTTCGGCGATAACGGAAAACGCTTACCGCGATATTTTGCCGCTTGCCGAAAAATATAAGAACGGTCGGGATATATATTTTTTGGGACGCGGACTTGATTATTATACCGCGCTTGAAGGTTCTTTGAAAGTGAAAGAAATCTCTTATATACATTGCGAGGCATTTGCGGCGGGCGAGCTGAAACACGGAGCGCTCGCGCTTATAGAACGGGGAACGCCTGTTATCGCGTTGCTCACTCAGGGTGAGCTTAAAGAAAAAACGCTGAATTCGCTTGCGGAGGCAAAGGCGCGCGGCGCGGAAATTATAGGCGTCGGCAAGACCGAATATATCGCGGACGCGGGAGTGTTCGACGGGAGATTAACTCTGCCCGATACGCCCGATCTGTTCGCGCCCCTTGTTTCCGTAATACCCGCGCAGCTCCTCGCCTACTATACCGCCCGCGCGCGCGGTTGCGACGCCGACAAGCCGCGCAACCTGGCGAAAAGCGTGACCGTGGAGTGAGCGGGAGGGGAGATTTTTTTGTTTTTTTTAAGATTACGCGGGGGAAACCTTTTGTGAACAAAAGGCTTTTCCGTGCGCCCCTTTCCAAAAAAACTCCGGCTCTTTTAACAGCCCTATCCTGACGCAAGGCAATAAAATAGGCGAATTAATAATAGTCCTCTTTTTTCAAACTTGGCTGCGAATAGCTTTCAGGCGGTTTTCGCGCGCCGCCGTAGCGCTTTGCCGTTACGCGGTGGAAACCGAACGCGGCGCGGCGGCGGCAAACGCCGAAATACGCCGTTTGCCGCGTTACGTAAACGTGCCGTAGGCTTTCAAATTAAACGACGTCTAATTTGAAAGCCTAACGAGTATAATATTACAAAAAAACGCTTGCGGAGGGAGTTTTTTTATGAAAAATTTTAAGGTCGGGGCGTTAAGCAATCTAATTATATTCCTTGTGCTGGCGGCTTTGTTTGCCGCGGCGTTCACGGGCGGCGGCGCGATTACGGCGGCGGGCGGCAATAGGGCGCATTATAGGGGCAATTCCGGCAGACCGTATGTGTCGCTTATGGTTAACGTTTATTCGGGCGCGGAATTTATCGAGCCGATGCTAAAAATTTTTGACGATTACGGCGTAAAAGCGACCTTTTTTGTGGGTGGCAGTTTTGCGGAGCGCAACGGGAATTTAATTAAGACGATTTATGAGCGCGGGCACGAATTGGCGAATCACGGCTATTTTCACCGCGACGCCGCGAAGCTGAACTATAAGGAAAATTACGACGAGATTATTATGAACCACAAATTAATCGAGGAGCTTTGCGGCATCAAAATGCGTCTGTTCGCGCCGCCCTCCGGCTCCGTCGGGAACGAAATGTTCAAAGCGTGCGGCAATCTGGGCTACGAGGTCATAATGTGGAGCAAGGACACCGTAGACTGGCGCGACAAAAATCCCGACTTGACCTTCGGTCGCGCCGTGAAAAATCTCAAAAACGGCGACCTCATCCTGACTCACCCGACCGCTCATACCGTCGAAGCGCTTCCGCGTATTTTGAATACCTTTGCCGAACGCGGGTTTTCGCAAACCACCGTATCGAAAAATATAGAGAAAAACGCGGTGTAAGGGGATGGGGATTATGCGGGGGATCTTTTGCGAACAAAAGATTCCCCCTCCCCGCGCCTCTTTTCAAAAAACTTTAATTTTTTTGATTTTATGTCCGCCGCGCTTTCAAACGCGGTGTTGTCGGATTTGAAAACGTCGTTCTTAAAAAGAAAGGCGCGGGCGGCTTTACCGTATGCATAATTAATTATGTCGGATTTGAAAACGTTATCCTTGAAAAGAAGGGCGCGAATAGCTTTACCGCGCGTATAATCAATTATTTCGGGCAATTTATATTAAAATTTTTGCAAAACCGAACGGCGTCGATTTTTGACGGATTTAAGGGGCAAACCATTGAGTCCGAATTTTTACGACAAATAAATCCGCCAAATCCGCAGGATATATTTTTTATCGCGAAAATTCAGAACGTCCGAACCGTTAAAGGGCAATGAAAAAGACCGCTTCAAAAAACTTTTTGAAACGGTCTTTTTTGCGCGTTATCGGTAAACGCGCGCGCGTATTTTTCTAGGCGTTAAGCTTGTTTTTCCTCGTTGAATCATTATTTTTTTGTCGTAAACCATTGCTATTCCTCGTTAAACCGTTATTTTTTCGCCGGCGGAATAAATTCGTCGTCATCGTCGTCAAGTACGGCTTGCGGCGGCTTAACCGTTTTCGCGACGCCGTTTTTTTCGGATTCCGCGCTTGCGTTTTCGGATTTATTCGCGTCGTTTTTCTTCGGCGGGAGAACCGGCTTTCCGTCGTCGAGGGCAGGCTTTGCAAAGCCGCCCGTATTCGTTTCGGTTTTACCGCCCGCGTCCGCGCTCTTGCCGCCGTTCGCGTTAATATTTGCCGCGCCGTCCGTATGCGCGTTCGCGCCGTAGCTTGCGCCGCCCGTATTCGCGTTTATATTGCCGTTCGCGCTTGCGCCGTTCTTTTTCTTTAAAAAACCGGACAATTTCTCAGAAAAGTTAGGGAATTTCTTTTTTATAAAGGCGGCGAGCTTTTTTCGGTATATAAAGCATAACGCTCCCGCGACTGCCAACACCGCGGCGACGGCTATGAGCGCGATTGCCCAGCCCGGGAAGTCGCTCTGCCCGCGCGCTTTCAGCCACGCGTCGTTGAAGTCCTGCGTTTTGTCTCCGAAGTCATACATAACCGCGCATTTTTCAATATAATCTTCGGTGGGGAACATAATCTCACTGACGGTCAAAGCCGTAATGTCATAATCGTCTAAGCCGCTGAATTTGCCGGCTTCAAAGAAATATCTTACGTCCGCTTTGTGCCGTTGGAGAGACGCGCCGCCTACCTCGACATATGTTTCGCCCTCGTCGGTTACACGATGCGGATCCGTAGTATCCGTAATGTATTCAAGTATTTCCGTATGAGTTGCGTCGCCCGCGATAACGCTGGTATAGCCTATCGTCTCGACGTTTTTCACGGCGTTTTCCGGAATGGATATATAGTTCAGAAATTCGTAAATCATCTCGGTTTTCGCGTCGGAGCGGCTTTGCTTAGGCACGGCGAAGCCGTCGAAAAAGATATTGTTGCCCTCTTTCGGCAGGGCGAAAGCAAGCTCGATATCGTTTACTTTCGCTTCCGCGATAGCCGTATACGCGTCGCCGCTCCACATAAGCGCGAGAGAGTGGTTATCGCTGGCCGCCATATCGAGTCTGGCTTCGTCAACCTCGAACATCGGGTCTACGGCTCTCTTCTGATCGTTCATAGCTCTCACAAGTCTTTCCAACAATTCGTCCGACGTGTCGGATAAAACGTCCTGAACGGACTTGTCCTTGCTCATGATTTCCTCGCGGTAGGCGTAAATCGCGAGAGCGGCAAAGGTGTCTCTTATGCTGTCCTTCATAAAGACCTTATTTTTGAACGCGGAATTGAACAAAATCTCCCAAGAGTTTATCTCGTATTCATAGTCGTCGCCGAGTACGGCTTTAACATTCTCGACATTGTAGAGTATGCCGAGAAAGCCCCACGTATAGCCGATAGCGTATCTCTCGCCGTCTTTGAAAGTAAGGTCTTCAAATTTTTTGTCTATGTATGTTGAAACATATTCCATATAGTCGCCAAGCTTGCTTTTGTCAAGCGGTTGTATAAGCCCGTCGTTTATGAGTTTTTGAATCATATAGTCGGACGGGCAGATTATATCGTAATATTCCTTGCCCTTCGCGAGCTTGGTATACATAGTTTCGTTGGTGTCGAAGGTGTTGTATTCGATTTTGATGTCCTTGCCCGGATATTTTTCTTCATAATATGTCTCGAAGTCTTCGAGAACCTCCTCGCTCATGTAGTCCTCCCAATTGTAAATTCTGAGGACGTTTTCATAGTCCTTTGGGGTGCACGCCGCGAGCAACGGTAGCAACGCCGCGACGGCAAAACAGAGGGTAAGCAGTTTGCAGAGGGTGAGAAATTTGGTTTTTTTCATTTTTTGTTATTTTTTACTCCTTTATCATAAAAACTTTATTTTATATAAACTCCTCGTTACGGAGAATATTTTAATCTTGCGGAAAGAGTCCTCGATAAGCGTCCGACAATTTCCAATATACCAAAATCCGTATTAACGGTTTTAAATGCGGATTTTTAACTCATACTATACTTAATAATATAAAAAACCCGTTAAGTTTTTTGGAGGGGGCGGGGGGACCTTTTGTACGCAAAAGGTTCCCCCCGCCGCGTAAATAATCTCATCCACCCCCAAATATTATTTATTTTCCGCCCGCTTTAGTTTAGAGTTTTTTCTGAGGTTAAAGACCAAAAGCGCGGCGAGAACGGTCAAAAAAATCAGAGCCGAGAGCGGTTTCAGCGCGCCGCTCAAGCCCTCCTTACCCGCCGCCTGCGAATAGATATACGTCGAAAGCGTCTCGAAGGAGTTGCTGCGCGTGTAGTCGGTGACGACAAAGTCGTCGATAGAGAGCGTAAAAGCGAGCACGAAGCCCGAAACCATACCCGGCAGAATCTCCGGAACGATAATTTTTACGAGCGCGGAGAGGGGAGGGGAGCCGAGATCCAACGCCGCCTCATATACGGACATATTCATTTGTTTCAGGCGGGGCAGCACGTTCAGAAGCACGTAGGGCGAGATTACGGCGGCGTGGCTTAGGATGACCGTAGCCGCGCTTCTTTGGATATTCAAAGCCGTAAACAGCATCATAAGCGAGAGCGCGATTATTATGTCGGCGTTGAATATGGGCACGTTCGAGATGTTGAGCATAAATTCGCGCGGTTTTTTCCGCATACTGTTGACGCCGACCGCGCCCAGCGTCCCGAGAAACGTCGCCAAAACCGAGGACGCGAGTCCGACTAAAAGCGTATTCTCAAGGGCGCGCAACATCCTTCGGCTTTCCGTCGAGCCGCCCGTAAAAAGCTCGTTTATGTTGGCGAAAGAGAACGAAAAATTCGAAAAGCCGCGCCCCGACGAGAAAGAATAGACTATAATCATCAGTATCGGAATGTAAATCAGCCCGAGTATCAAAAACACGTAGCTTTTTCCGACGTAATAGCCGATTTTGCGCCTCGCGTAAAAGCCGGCGTCCGCCTTTTTTTTATTTATTTTTTTCTTATTCGCGGCGTTCTTCGATCCGCCCGTTACCGCGTCGTTTCCGCCGATTTTTACGCCGTCCGCGCGCGTTTCCGCGACCGTCGTTTTCGGTTTGCTTTCGCCGTTATTTACGCCGCTTACGCGCGCTTTTATACCGCTTATTTCCGCGCCGTTGCTTTTTGCGCCGTTCACCATAGTCCGCCTCCTTGCGTCTCTTCCTTGTCGTTGAACTTGTAGCTTATGAGCATCGAAAGAAGTATAAGCGCGAGCATTACCATGGCGAGCGCGGCGCTGTAGCCCGCGTTGGAAAAGGAAGACATATTTATAAGGCTACCGATAAGCCGGAATTTGCCGCCGCTCAGTGTGTCCGTAATCGCGTAAGTCGAAATCGACGGCATAAACACCATAAGCGAGCCGCTGACGACGCCGGGCGCCGAAAGAGGCAAAATCGTTTTTAAAAGCGCGGCGCGCGGATTCGCGCCGAGATCCTCAGACGCTTCTATCAGATTTTTGTCGATTTTTAGGAGGGAGGTGTATATAGGCAGAATCATAAAGGGCAGGAAATCGTATACCATACCGAATACGGCCGTGCCGGCGCCCAGAGGAATATCCGCCGAATAGAAAATGGATTTCAGAGCGAGTGTGCGTATTAAAAAGTTGACCCACATAGGGATTATAAACAGCGTGATGATTATTCCGCTCATTTTGAAACGCTTTTGGCTCAAAATATACGCGACGGGGTAGCCTATCGCGAAGCATATGAGCGTGGTCAGAGCGCCGTACAGTATTGAATAAAAAAACGTGCCGATAGCCTCAGCCGAGGAAAGCGCGCGGATTATATTATCAAACGTGAAACCGCCCGTCTTGTCGCTGACAAACGCGTAAAAAAGTATGAACAACAGCGGCACAAATATCAACAGCATTAAATATACCGCGTAAGGCATCGCGAGATAGCTTCTTTTCATTCTGAATTTCATTTTTGACGCCTCCGTTTTGAGATGGATTGGGGGGAGGGAGATTTATGCGGGGGAAAGCCTTTTGTTCACAAAAGGCTTTCCCCCGCGTCCCTTTCCAAAAGACTTTAATATTTAATATTTATATACATATATCGGAACGGCGGCTTTGCGGCTTTTTTAGAAAACCCCGTCAAGCCTCGGTCTTGTACAGTTTGATATATTCGGGGTTTATGGTTATGCCGACCCGGTCATAGTCGTCCCATTGCACGTCGGTATTGACGCGGTATATAAAATTTCCGCATTTGACGTCTATATGGTAATGCGTGCCTTTGAACAAAATCGTTGTTATTTCGCCACCGACGACGCCGGCGTCCATATCGTCGACGACTTCGACGCCGCCAAGGGGGACTCTGACCCAGACCTTTTCGCCGGTTTCAAAGCCGTCGGTAGACGCGTCGTATATGCCGCCGCCAAACCCGACCTTGCCGGCTCCGGCGATTTCGCCCTCGAATATATTGGATGTGTAAGGCTTTTTCATAATGTGTATGTCGAAAGGCCGGATATACATACCGACATTCTCGCCGACCTTGCGCGGCACGGTGTTCTGAACGAGATACTCGCAAGCGTTTTCGGACAGCACGCCCATCTCGTAGTGCACGCCCTTAAAAATGCTCGAAATGACGGTGCCCGTTATTTGAGCGGCGGGATCGGAAACGTCCGTTATGAAAATGTCCTCGGGACGCAAAACCACGTCCACTTTTTCGTTTTTCTTGAAGCCTACGTCCGCGCATTCGAAAGTAAGCCCGTCGAACACGACCAGACGGTCTTCCGGCATAACGCCGTCAAAAATGTTAGAGTCGCCGATAAAATTCGCGACGAAGGCGTTGACCGGCTCGTTGTAGGTGTCGGCGGGGGTGCCGACCTGCTGAATTACGCCGTCCTTCATCACGACGATCGTGTCGCTCATAGTCAGAGCTTCTTCCTGATCGTGAGTGACATAGATAAAGGTTATGCCGAGATTTTCGTGCATTTCTTTCAATTCCAACTGCATTTCCTTGCGCAGTTTAAGGTCGAGCGAACTCAAAGGCTCGTCGAGAAGGAGAACCTCAGGCTCGTTGACGAGAGCGCGCGCTATCGCGACGCGCTGTTGTTGCCCTCCGCTCAGGCTGTTGACGTCGCGGCGCTCGTAGTCGCTCAATCCGACGATTTTCAGGGCGGACTTGACCTTTTTTTCAATCTCGTTTTTTGCGTTGGCTTTGAGCGATTTCAATTCGGCGATCGCCGCCGTTTTGTCGGTCGCTTGTTTTATTTCCGCCCGTTTTTGGGCTATCAGCCGTTTACTTTTGATTTTCAGCCCGAAAGCTATGTTGCCGAACACGTTGTAATGCGGAAAGAGCGCGTATTTTTGAAATACGGTGTTGACGGGACGCAGATGCGGCGGAGTGTTCACGATGGACGCGCCGTTTAGCAAAACGTCGCCCGAGGTGGGTAGCTCGAAGCCGGCGATCATACGCAACGTGGTTGTTTTTCCGCAGCCCGACGGTCCTAAAAGGGTTACGAATTCACCCTTTTTAATCCTTAAATTTAAATTGTCCACGACGTTATTGCCGCCGGCGAAACGCTTCGAGACATTTTTCAATTCGATTATAATGTTGTCGGCCATTAACGCTCCCTCCCGTTTGCAAAGGAATCCCCCTTCGCCTTTTTTGGCGAAAGCGGAATTTTTTCAACAAAACCGCCGTTGATAGATATTATCCGATCCGCGCGATTTGCGAGCTCGGACATAATCGGATAGAGAAAAAGCACAAAAAAATAACTACCGCTAAATCCTTAACGAAACACGGGCGCACGCGCCGCGTTTTTTAGGGAAATTATATAACTCGGTGAAAATCATATTGGCGCGGCGAAACCTTTTCGGGAGTGTTTCTCCCGCGTTGGCGAAGCGCGGCGAATAGAATTTTCGGAAGACACGGAGAATCCCGTATTCCGACAGATTATATAAAATCAATAAAATAAGGATTGAACAATAGTTTTTGTCGTTTTCTTATTATTGGATAATAAAAATTATATAATTAAACCTCTCCAATGTCAATAGATTTTATTATATTTTTTTAAAAAAACGGAAATTATTTTTTATAACTCCCGATTTTTCGAAAAAATCGTACGGGGGAAAGACCTTTTAAAAATTATGACGATGGGAAAATTTTTTTTCGTACGGAAAAAGTTTTACCGCGACAACCCGCTTCTCTTTTTTCCAAAAAATTTAATTTTTTTTAAATTCTTATTAAACGGTTGCTTTTTTTTCGGATATAATTTATAATGATATAGTAGCAGTATTTTGTTTTTTGAGAGGTTTAAATGGATAAGATAAAAATTCTTGACCAAAATACCGACCGCATTCTGCGGGCGTCGGCAAAAATAAGAGCGTTTTTGGACGCGCTGACCGACCCGAAAAGTCTTGTGGAAACGGACGTATTTCTCGCCGGCAAGAGCTTCACGGACGGCGCGGACGCCTTGGGCGAGGGCGTCGTTACGGGCTCGGCTATAATAAACGGCGTTCCCGTCTATTTATTCGCGCAAAATTCCGAAGTGCTGTCGGGCAGTCTCGGCGCGGCGCAGGCGGATAAAATCGTCAAAAATATCTATGCCGCCGAAAAAGCGGGCGTGCCCTTTATATCCGTTATAGATTCGGCGGGCGCGAGAATAGGCGAGGGTATAAGCGCGAGCGAGGGCTTCTCGAAAATCATCAAAGCCGCAGGCGAAATATCCGGCAGAGTCCCGCATATAGCGGTTGTAAAAGGGAATTGCGTGGGGCTTATGAGCGTGTATCTCTCTATGGCGGATTTCGTTTTTGCCGACGAGAACGCGAAAATTTCCGTGACGCCTCCGACCGTGCTCGCCGCAGTATCCAAAACGAACGCCGACGCTTTAAAGGTCAAAAACGCCGTGCCCAAGACGGGCGGCATAGCGTATATCTATAAATCGGAAACGGAATTGAGAGAAAAATTGGGCGAGTTGCTCGCGCTTCTCCCATCCGACGATTCGTATATCGCGAAGGACGATTACGCCGACGACCTAAACCGCGAAAGTCCGGAGCTGAATTCTTCGCCCTTGTCGGATCCTTACGCTTTGCTTGCGGCCGCCGCGGACGACGGCGTATATCTTGAGTTGTACGGCGGTTGCGTTCCCGAAGTCAAGACCGCGCTAGGCAGAA
Organism: Clostridiales bacterium; assembly: GCA_031275485.1. Lineage (GTDB taxonomy): Bacteria > Bacillota > Clostridia > Christensenellales > JAISNN01 > JAISNN01. The sequence continues at coordinate 11,265 of JAISOS010000027.1, forward strand.
TCGCGGGGATAACCGTCGCCTTTATCGCGTTTGAGGGCGGGAAATTTTTGAGTCTTGCCGGAATCAAAAAACTTTCGAATTTTATATTTACTATTTCCGATTTTAATATTCCGCTTGTCAGTTTCGTGGACTGCAAGGGCGTCGAGCCGTCGCTCTCCGACGAGCTGAACGGTCTGAGAGACGGGGCGGCCTCGCTTATGGCGGCTGTCGGACTTTCGTCAAACAAAAAAATCGCCGTCATAACGGGCGGCGCGATAGGATACGTATACGGCGCATTGGCGTCTAAGGCGGCGGGTATCGACTATACTTTCGCCACCGTGAACGCCGTAATTTCTCCGATAAATCCGGAGACCGCCGCAGTTCTGATCGGCGGCGAGGATTTAAAAAAGGCCGCCGATCCGATTGCCAAACGCGGAGAGCTGATAAAAAAATACGCGGAGGAAGCGGCGAATCCTTTCGTCGCGGCAAAGGACGGTTATGTGGATAATATAATCGAGCCGTCTCTAATACGACCTTACGTCGCGGGCGTTCTGACTATGCTTGTGAGGTAAGGAATTTTTATGGTTTTATAAAGATATGCGAAGAGAAACCTTTTGCGGACTTATCGGACGCGGCGCGGAACTATTCGCGGCGGCGGGGACGCGTCTTTATTAATAACGGATATTTTGACAAAAAAGTTTCGTTGCGTCTTTAAGCGGCGCCTGTGTTTTTTGTCTATAATCCTCTTAACGGCGGCTTTACGCCGCGAAAGACGCGTTGCGAAAACGCGCGGTTTTTATGTTGCGTGAGTTTATAAATTTGGCGAGGAATTTTATAATGAGAGAGATAATCGGTATGAATTTGGGCGACGGCATTCTTACGGCCGTTACGGGCATATTATTGGTTTTTTTAGTGCTCGTACTGCTCGTATTCGTCGTAGCGGGATTTCGGTCTTTAGACGAAAAGTTAGCCGCCTTGATTGGCAAAAAAAACTTGTCGGAGGATTTGCCGGAAGCCGAGAAAAAAGAAGCGGTAGCCGCCGTAGAAAGGCTTTCGATTGACGGCGACGGCGAGAATAAACGTATAGCCGCCGCTATAGCCGCCGCAGTCGCGCTCGCTACCGAAACGACGGGAAACTCCGGTAGGGCAAGATTTATAATAAGGGATATAAGGCGGCTGAATTAGTCGTAAGCCGAACGAAAAAATACGGAATAAAACGCTTTAATTCGGCGGTAAAATTATACGGAAAGATTTTCCGGCTTGAGCGTAAAACCGCATGAAAAAACGCGGTATAGGAACGCAGTTTTTAAGGGAAAATCCCCGGTCGCTCTCGCGGGTGCCGTTTTTAGATTAAAGTGACCGCTCGTACGTAAATTCGGATAAAAAACGTTGAACGAATTCGGATGAAAAAATAACTTTGAATAAATATTTGGGCATAAATGCGATAAAATGCTGCAAATATTATTAAAGAATAAACGCATTACTACAATAATATTACTAAAACGAGGTAAATTTTTATGCGCAGATTTAACATTACCGTAGACGGGAAAGCCTATCAAGTTGACGTCGAGGAAATTTTCGGCGGCGCGGCGGTTTCCGTGCCGGCTACCGGACAAACGGTTTCGGTGCCGGCGCAAGCGACGCCCGCGCCCCCCCAAGCTCCCGTTCAAGCGGCTCCTATAGCCCAAGCTTCCGCTTCGGCGGCGGACGGCGTTAAGATTAACGCGCCGCTTCCGGGCATGATTATAGCTCTGAAAGCGCAGAACGGCGCGGCAGTCAAAAAGGGTCAGACCGTACTCGTCATCGAGGCTATGAAAATGGAAAACGACGTTGCGAGTCCTGCGGACGGCGTGATTACCTTTGCCGTTGCGGCGGGACAAAATGTCGCGCAGGGACAGTTGCTCGCATCCGTTAAATAAGGATCCGTAATTCATAGTTTTAACGACGGTTGTAGTTGACCGCGCGCTAAATGCGGATGATTCAATACAAACGGTAAAAAGGAATCGGACGCGGTTGTTCGCGGTATGAAGATTATACGGCAAGAATACCGGCATTTTGCAAATAGGCGAAATCGGTTGCAATTCGGCGCCGTTCGTTTTTTTACGAAATTCATACGCGTTAATTCGTAATGTTTTTTAACCGAATCGGCTACGGTGTTTAGCAGGCGGCGCGATTATTGCGTTAATCGTATTAAAGTTGTTGGCAATATGGATATAATACAGTGTTTTTTTGCGCCGACAGTCGGGTAAGAGGAGTTCTTGCTTGCTTGGAAAAGATTGATTTTTTGAGGTTTAGTTTCAGCGTATACCTATATACTTGCGGGAAAAAGGATATTTATGAAACGACAGCGTCCGGTATCCGCTTTCAATATTTCCGTTTTTGTTGGTTTACTTAAAAATAAGACGTTGAACGGAAACGGGTTTACAATTGTTTTGCTTGAAAAACCGATAATGTTTTAGAGTTTGCCGAGCACGAACGGCGGCAAGCCGCTTCGACGGGTAAGCGGTTTGGATGTACGGGATAAAAAACGGCTCGCCGCGACAGCGCAGTCCAATCGTTTGCGCGGCGTGGCACAGCCGGTCTTTTTTAATAAAAAGAGGCGGGTTTGACCGTTTTACGGGAACGCGGGCAAATGCGAAAATTTTATAAAATCCGTAAATTTTAATATAGTTATCGCGCTTTTAAACCGTATATAGTCAAGCGCTTCTTCCGCGTAGCCGCTTGTAAACGGTATTAAACCGGCGAATAGACCGTCGCGCCGTCTTTAAAAAGACGGCGTTTTCAAATCGGATGTCGTTTGATTTGAAAATTTAACGAGCATAAGAAAATCTAAAAGAACTGACATAACGGTGTATTAATGAATGAGAAATATCAAATAGCCCTCTTGATAGACGGCGACAATATAGAATCGGGGCTTTACGGCACGATTATGAATGAATTAAAGGAATTCGGCAGGGTGGTCTATAAGGGCGTTTACGGCGATTTTTCCAAGTCAAAACCAAAAAAATGGGCGGAAACGGCCAAGTATAACGGCATAGAACTGCGCTACGAAGCGCCCGTCAAGGGTAAAAATTCCGCCGATATATTGATGGTAATCGACGCTATGGATTTGCTCTACGCGAACGGAAATATAGATTGCTTCTGTATCGCCACGAGCGACAGGGATTTCGTCGGGCTCATTTCGCGTCTCAAGAAAAGCGGAATGTTTATCATAGGAGCGTTCGAGGCGATTGCGAACGACGCGCTGAAAAATAATTACGACCATCAAATTCCGCTTAGCAAAAAAGAACCGGTTAAGGCGCAGACTAACGCGCGCGCGGAAGGGGCTTTGCATTCGGCGGCGGCAAGACAGAATATTCAGAACTCTCAGAATATTCAGCCGGAAAGAAACCGGCAAAACGGCGGCGCGCAATACGAGAAAGACGGACAGAATATTCAATCAGAACGCGGCGCGCAGAGCGGCGGCGTTCAATCCGAAAGGAACGGAAAGAATACGCAAAATATTCAGCCCGAAAGAGGCGCGCAAGGCGGAAATTTTCAGCCTGAAAGAAGCAGGCAGAATACGCAAAACGTTCAAGAGCGAGACAGACAGACCGCGCAAGGCTCCTCTCAACTCCAAGACGCGCCGCCCGAAGTTTCAAAGCGCAAATATACCGACGAGGAAATTTGGGAACGGACAAGGCTGATTCTTTCCAATTATAAAAAGGACAAGAACGGTTACGCGAACTTTGCGGGCATATTAAAACAGTTGCATTCAAAATTACCCGGGTTGCCGTCTTTGAAGGTTTCCAATTTTGAAAAATTTTTCGACATAACGCGCGGCGATAAGGGCGCGTTGATAAAAAGCAAGGTATAAACGGAATGTAAAAGGCTCCGATTTCACGAACGGGCGGACGACCGTGCGATAATGCCGATAAAATATACCGCAAAAAGCGGGCGGTTTTGAGGCGGCGACGAAATATATTGCGCGGCGGCGTCTTGTTTTTTTGTAATTTTTTACTGCAAATTATTTTTTTGTTAAGTTATAAATGATATATCGGCAGGTTAATCTACTTGCTTCAATAAGGCGGCAAGAGAGCGGTTTATATAGATAAAATACAGCCGCGCGTAAAGTCCCTTACCGCTTCCCGCACGGCGACGACCTTTAATTTGTCGTCATAAGTCAAGCCGTATCGGTTGCAGTCGTAGCCGAATATCTTTTTTCGGTCGTCCTCATAGCTTGCTTTACTCCGCTCGAACCGCTTGCGTTTCTTTTCGGCGAACGCCTCGCACCCGGCGAGATTGTATATTTCGTGGTATTCCATCGCCCGTTTTATTTCGTTTTCCAAGTTATCCAAGGGAAATACGGGAATTTCAAATCGGTTTCAATTATCTTTCAAACGCCTTATCCCGAAACGTCATCGCCCGCGACGGCGCCATATCGGTCATCATCGTAGTTTTGCCGCTTAAATAATACCGTCCGTCATCGTATCAAGCCCCGCGCGCCCCGCCGGCAACGGCAAGGTCGAACCCTCTCGCCGCTCGGATAACGAACGCTTTTACAAACGATTAAAGTTTTACGGTTACGACGATTTATCGAAGCAAATGGGAGCTTACTTAAAACGCTCTAACGACATACCGATAAGCACGCTTAAAAGCCGCGACGGCAAACAAAAACGGCCCGCTCCAAAACAAAAACGCGCCGAATTACTCTTGCTTGACTACGACGTAACCGAATAGTTAACCGTAGACGATAACAAGCGGTTATTGAGGCTAATAAAAAGCGCCGCTAAAAACCCTACCGATAAACGCCGCCGTCAAACCCGCCCCGTGACTGCGACGCCGTCCGCAATCGGGACATTGAACAAATGTCGTCTTGCAAAAACAAGCGTCGTTTGAAAAATACCGATTTCCGTAATCGTGGACACCGCGTAAGGGAACCGCGACTTCTTAATTGATAAAAACAATTCTTACATAAAAAATAGCCTTTTTCGGAAACGAACGGCGTTTTTAACGGTCTTGTAAACGCCGCCGTTAAAAACCGCCACGAAAAACGAAGGACAATATATTAAAAGCGTCCGATAGAGGTAATACGCTGTTGCCCGTCTAAGACCTCGAAACGGTCGTTATCGACTTCGTTGAAATAGATAAGTCCGAGAGGATAGCCTTTTAGCAGAGAATCGATCACCG
>JAISOS010000031.1 GCA_031275485.1 Clostridiales bacterium
TCCGTTGATAGACATAAAGGAGCGGCTCGGGCATTGCGACGAAAAAACGACCGCCGGCTACACCCATAATACCCGTGAAATCAGAGAACGCACAAGAGAAATAATCGACAAAATGTACGCGGAAAACAAGCCTCAAAGCCCCGTGTCGGGCGCGTAAAAAGCCTACTTAAAAATAAGCGTTTAGAGCCTGTCCTCCACTCGAAAAAATGGAGGACAAATGGAGGACAAGATGAAAACGAGAAACAAAAGTCCGACAAAAAACTACTCAAAAAAGCCCTATTTGTAGCTTTTTTGAGGCAAAAACAACAGAAAAGAAACTTGCGATTTAATCCTTTAAATCGGTATTTTTTATATCGGTTATAAACATATGCCCGGGCGAGTGCGTTATCGCGAAATCCGGCTTGGAATTCATCAAAACCGACTGCGGCGTTACGCCGCAGCACCAAAATACGGGAACCTCGCCCTCGTTTATCGTAACGCCGTCGCCGAAATCGGGCTTATCCAAATTTTCGATTCCGATAGCCGAGGGATTTCCTATGCGGACGGGCGAGCCGTGCACGCGCGGCATCGACGCCGTCACAGTTACGGCTTTCACGACCTTATCCTGCGGAACGGGACGCATACTGACGACCATTTTTCCGCCGAATACGCCCGCCGGCACGCAATCTATATTCGTCGTGTACATAGGCACGTTTTTACCCTCCTCGATATGGCGGACGGGAACGCCCGCCTCTAACAGCGCGGACTCGAACGAAAAACTGCAACCGATCAAAAACGAAACCAAATCGTCGCGCCAAAAGCCGCTCACGTCCGTATATTCGCCCGTAAAAGCGCCCTTTTCGTAGACTCTGTACCGCGGTAAGTCGCGGGTTATGTCGACGCCTCGCGCTATAATTTCGAGATCCCTAGAGCCGGCGTCCCCGACCTCCAGCACGGGACAGGATTTCGGATTTCGCTGCGCGAACAGCAAAAAGTCGTAAGCCAAAGCTTTGGGCAGTATGACTAGATTCGCCTGCGCGAAGCCCGCGCACATGCCCGACGTATTCCAATCGATTTTCCCCTCGCGCGCCAATTTTCTGACCTCGGCGGGCGGCATATCGGCATATTTTAAATTATTTACGATCCGCATTTTTATTTTCTCCGTTTTTTATTAAGCCGCGTTTCTATATTAACATACATCATATTTCAACCGCCGTTCCGCTCCGCTCGTAAACAACTTTTTTTCCGTTAACGCGGCAATTTATGGAAAATTGTATTTTTTACGGTCCGGCGTAATTGCGCGGTGTTACAAAGGCGCGTTTTTTGAACTGCGCGGCATATATTTTTCATCAAACAATATACCGTTATACCATATTAAATTGCCTTTTATTAAACCGCCTCAATTCCGCTCTAAGCGGCGTTTCCACAGCCGCGCGATGGCGGTAGTACGGAAGCGTATTTTTTTACGATTTCTAAGCGGCGTTTTCACAACCGTACCGCGCTATGGATGCGCGGTTTTATAATTACGCGGGCGGCAACAGAATATATATCTTAAACGGCGTTTTTTAAGACGCGTTTACTTCCGGAAACCGCTCCTTCAAATCCCGCATACGGGCGTATTCGCTAAGATAAATTCTTCGCGCCTCGTCGGGCGTGACCGCCGAAAACCTCATAGAATCGCCCGGCTTCAGTTGCGCTATAACCGGCATATCGACGGAAATCACCGTCGCGATTTTCGCGTACCCGCCTACGGTCTGCCTGTCAGCCGCCATAATTACGGGCATACCGGACGAGGGAATCTGAACAGCGCCCAAAGGAATGCCGTCCGAGATTATATCCGCGCCGTTTTTACTCTCTACCGCAGCTCCCGACAACTTTATGCCCATACGGTCGGAATCGTTCGTCAGCGCGTATTCGGAATTCAAAAAGGTCTTTATCCCGTTTTCCGTAAAATAATCGTCCTGCGGACCCAAAACAACGCGCAGGACGGCGGGAATAGTCTGCGCGGGCGGAATTTCCGTATACCGTTCCGCCGTAAACCCGGCGGAGGCTAAGGGCGTTACGGTATTGAAATAGAGCAAATCCTCTTTTTTCAGCGGACGCCCCATATAACCGCCGATTTTGCATTTTATATTTGTGGAATAACTGCCGAGAGCCTTTTTGAGATAAAAGCCGCCCTGAACGGCAAGATAGGCGCGGCAACCGTTTTTCGCAAAGCCGCTCTTTAAGACGTCGCCCTTTTTGACCGCGACGGCGCGGTACAACGGTATCGGAGCGCCGTTTATTTCCGGCGAAACGTCCGCGCCCGTAAAAGCAATCACCGCGTCCGAAGTGAACTCGCCGCTTATCCCAAGTAGCGTCATTTCGATCGCCGCCTCGTCCTTGTCGTTGCCCGCTAAAAAATTCGCGGTATTGAACGCCCGCTTGTCCATCGCTCCCGACGTCTGAAACCCGAACGCCGCGTAGCCTGCGCGCCCGGCGTCCTGAATTGTCGCCGCAGGTCCGACGGCGGTCAAAAATATTCCCATAATCCGCTCCTCCTTCATGCATAACATTCTTTCGCCATTTCGCCGCACGTTATCCTTCATAGAATTTTCCATGCCTCAACCGTAATACTTACGCGTTTTTATACTATTCGCAAATCTTCCACCTAAAACGGCGGCATTGTTTCCGTATTTTTTCATGCCGCGATACACGCAAATTGCTTATCGGAAACGGCTGGATGAAAGCGCGTTTTTTCATGCCGCAATATACGCAATTTTTTACCGACGGCGATATAAAAACACGTTTTTGCAACGCCGCATCTATGAACTTTTTATTGAAAACTGCGGGGTCAAAACGCATTTTTTGTACCGTTATATATCAACTTCTATGCCGTTATATCCGCGAAATTTCCACTGCGTAGTCCGCGTCTTTTTCTATTTCCGCATATTCCTTTGCCGTCACCGGCTCGAACTTTATATAATCCCCAGCCGCGTAAAGGAAAGGATTTTCCCGTTCCGGGTCGTAGGGCTTTACGGGCGTTCTGCCGATCAACCGCCAGCCGCCCGGAGACGCTAAAGGATATATACCCGTCTGCTCGCCGCCTATACCTACGGAACCCTGCGGAATTTTTGTGCGCGGATTTTTTAGGCGGGGCGTATTGAGGCGTTTGTCCATACCGCCGAGATAAGGGAAACCCGGCAAAAAGCCCAGCATGTATACGAGATATTCCCGCCCCGAATGAATTTCCGCGATTTCCTTTTCGGACAGCCCCGTATGCGCCGCGACTTCCCTAATATCCTCTCCGAATTCGCCGCCGTAGGCGACGGGAATATGCACGATCCGTTTTTTCGTATTCGCGGCGGAGGTGAAAAAGCCTTCCGCGGCGGCGGAAAGCTTGGTTTTCAGCTCTCCGAAAGTGATTTTTTCAGGCAGATAACAAATTAAAAGCGAGCGGTACGAAGGCACGGTCTCGTAAACGCCCTCTATCGGCGCATCACGCAAAAGGTCGTACATAAACTTGACCCTCGCGTTCAATGCCTCGCTTATTTCTCTGCCGAATTCCATAACGAGAGCCGCGTCTCCGGCGGGCAGAAATTTGATATTCCCGACTCTGATCGTATCCCCTGACGGCATAAAAATCCTCTCAAAAATTACGGTTTTTTTTATTTCAAAAAACGCGTCTTTTGCGCGAAATTACAATCTTTTTATTAGGTATTATTACGTATTATTACGTAAAACCGCGTCTTTTATTACGTAAAATTACAATCTTTTCATTACCTAAAATCACGGTTTTTTATTACGCAAAATTATGGCCTTCCGTCCTGAAACTTCCGTTTTCTATCCCTTCATTTTATTTTATCCCCGAAAAAGCCTAGCTCTATGGTCTTTTCAAACCATGTCTTGCAGGTTTCCTCAAGCTTTGGAGCATAGCTTACGCACTCCCGCATAAGACGCAATACCGCCGTATTGATTTCGATATCGAATCCGTCTATCGCGGGCAGTAGCCAGCCGTACATATCCACCATACCGCTTTCGGAGGCGGCATAAACCGCCCGCTTTTGCGTTTCGTCCGAATGTAAAACCCCGGGCTTTCCCGTCAAAAATGCAAGCGCGGCGATAAGCGCGTTCGCGCCCCAATCGGACACCGTCGCGGTGATAATATGGTCGGCGGCGGTGTCGGCGGCTATGCCTCCGCCGCAACCGCAACGGCAACGGCCCTCGGCGGCATAAGGAACATATTTTTCGATACGGGGTTTGATTGCCGCCATACCTATCTCGTTGCCGAGATCGCCTATCGCTATTGTCGGAATTCCATTTTTTTGAGCCTCGCGGAAGAATATGTCGGTCTTCGCCTCCAACTCCGTAACGTTTAAGCCCGTCGCGTTGTGATAAACGCCGGCTTTGTTCGCGCCCGGCGCTTCCGTCGAAATGACAACGGACGGCTTAGCCGTTTTCAGTATTTCCTTAGCGTCTGAGCGCGCCTTTTCGGCATCCTTTGTAAAAGTTATAACGCCCATAGAGGCGGGATATTCGAGGACCTCCCCGACGCTTTTATAGAGGTGCAGACCCACAACGAAAGCAAGCTTTTCAACGGCTTGCAGGTTGTCCTCCGGGCACACGATTACGGGTTTCGCGCCGAACGCGACGGCAAGCGCGCGCGCTATAAGCACGGCTCCGATTATACCGTCCATTTCGGCTTTTTTGTGTTGCAAAAGTACGAACCCCGTGATTATGTACACGACGTCACCGTCCTTTACAAGCTCCGTCAGTTTTTCGGCGGCATTTATAGAGAGCGGCTTCCCCGTATATTCGCGCGCCGCGCCGTATAATATGCGGCAAACGCCGTAGCCTCTCGGGTCGAGATTCATAAGATCGTCGAGATTTTGCCCTATATTCAATTTCGTCAATTCATATTGCGTCATACGTTTTCACCTTCCCGTTTTTTCTTAATATTTCCCTTAATTTGTCTATTCCTATATTCAATTATTCAATTTCGTCAATTCGCGCCCCCATACTTTTACCTTCCCGTCTCCTCGTAAAATTCTTCCAAAAGGGCGTCCTGTATTTTTTTTAACGTCTCCAGCGCTTTGCCGCCTACGGGTCTGCCGTCAACTTCGGATACGCCCATACAGAGCTGTCCCGCGCTGGATACTATCACCTCGTCCGCAGTGAAAATGTCGTCCACGCTAAACGGCGTTTCGTCCACGGGGATAAGCAGTTTTTTGCACATTTTGATAATATGCATTCTGGTTATACCCGGCAAAATAAAATGATCGGTCGGCGCGGTTACAAACTTGCCGTCCTTTAAAATTGAAACATTGCTGTGAGCGCATTCCGTAACTCTGCCGCCTCTGTGAAAAATAGTTTCGTCGCAGCCCATTCTCTCCGCTTTTTGGGACGCCATAACGCTCGGCAAAAGATTCAGCGTCTTTATATTGCAATGCAAAAAACGCGTGTCCTCGGCGGTTATAACTTTCAGCCTTTTATTCACGTCCTTGATTTGCGCGGGTTTCAGCACAATCCAAATGTTCGCTTCGATTTTCGGGTCGAAAGAGTGGTTTCTGATTTGCGTGCCGCGCGTCGCCTGCCAATAGACGAATAGGTCGCCCGTATCGACTTTTTGAACCATATCGCGGAGCAGCTTTTTCATTTCATCCTTCGGGAGCTTAAGATTGACGTCGAGAAGTCCCGCGCTGTTGTAAAATCTGTCTATATGGTCGTCAAGCGCGTAAATTTTATAGTTACGGCTGTACGTGGCGTCGTAAACTCCGTCGCCGAAAAAACACACTCTGTCGTTAAAGGGAACGGTCATTTTGTCGAGCTCGTCAAATCTGCCGTTGTAGTATCCCAAGTTTTTCACCGTAAAATTCCTCCGAAAAATATATTCGACAATATTATATAACTACGGCAAAAAAAAGTAAAGATATTTTATATACCGCAAAAATTTTTCTGAAATTCCTCAAGCTTTTTTTTAATAATTTACGCCGAGTTCACACAGAATTAAAGCGTAAAAGAGAAAATGTAGTCATGAAGGAGTATTCGGATTTGCGTTAAAGATAAATATTGAATTTTTCGCCGTGAGCGGTTAATAAGGTCCTTTTCCGTATTCCGGCGACGCTAAAAATGATTACGAGGTATTTTCAGGCGCGAAACTGTCGAAAATTTTACCGCGCAAAACTGCGGAAAGAATTTTGCGCCATACCTTTCGGCGCGTAAACGCAAAAGAATTTTTTTTCAAAAAAATAATCTCTTGCGGCGCAAATTCCGCGCAATACCGTTTCGGCTCGGAAAAAATTTTACCGCGCAATCCGCGGCGCTTTGGAAGCGGAATTTCTCCGCGCGCGCTGTAACGCGTAAAATTGACGGGAAATATGTAAAAACTATTGCAATTATGCGAAAAGCAATGTATAATAATATAAAGTCTAAAAGTGATGCGAAATGAAAAACGGCATTTTGAAAACCTATAATGACGAGAAAAAACCGACGGAGCGGAGCGGCGCTTTATTTCCGAGTGTTTCTTTCGTCAAAAAAAACGCGCTCACGGTTTTGGCGCGCGCGTTATTCGGCGCGGCGTGCATCGTTATGAATTGCAAAAAGGAGAAAAGCCGTCTTGCCGAAAAAACCGACGGTCCCTGTCTTATCTTATCCACGCACGGCTCGCTTCTCGACGCCGTTTACGCGGGACGCTCCATACTCCCCAAATACTACACGGGAGTCGTCGCGAAAAACGTCTTTCTGCAACCCGTAATAGGCGGACTTGTCAGGAAAATGGGTTTTATCGCGAAAAAGCAATTCGTTGCGGATATCGTCTGCATAAAGGCGATAAAAAGCGCGCTCGACGGCGGCGTGAGCGTTTTTATCTGTCCCGAGGGCAAGATCAGCGCGGACGGCAGACAAGGCTATCTTTCGCCCGCAATCGCGAAACTGGTAAAATGGGCGGACGCGCCCGTTTTGTTCTACAAGACGCACGGTTCGTATCTTGCCTTTCCGCGTTGGAGCAAGGGAATAAGGCGCGGCAAAATACGCGTAGAGGCCTCTCTGCTGTTCTCGAAAGACGAGCTCCGAACCCTCTCCTACGACGATATTTACGAACGGCTGAAAACGGCGTTCGTCTTTAACGACTACGAATATCAGGAGCAAAACCGCCTGAAATTCAGGACGCGGCGCCCTGCGGAAGGCATAGAACGCCTGCTTTACAAATGTCCCGAATGCGGCGCGGAATTTCAAAACCTCACGAAAAAAGACGCTCTTACCTGCTCCTCCTGCGGAAACGCGGTGAGGATAGACCTTTTCGGCGCGATAACCTCTTTAACGGGCGGCGCGTTTTTCGACCGTCCCGACCGCTGGGCGGACTTCCAAAAGGCGGCGCTTCGCGAGGAAACGGCGCGGGACGGCTTTGCCCTTAGCGAGCGCGTAGTTTTGTCCGTCGAGGACGTCGATACCGCGAAATACGTCAAAACCGCGAAAGGTACTTTGACGCTGAACGGCAAAGGGCTTACCTTTTCGCCGTCCGAAATTTTCAGGAACGACATCCGCGCGGAATATTTTTATCCGTTGAGCGCTCTGCCCTCTCTCGCGTTCGGCAACAAATCGGTATATCTGGGCGCGGACGGCGCGATGCAGTCTTACGCGTTCGACGGCGGCGGAAAGGCGTGCAAATGGCATTACGCCGTCGAAATACTCTACGGCGGAGCTTTCGGCGAATCCTCGGCATAAAGCGGCGGCCGGCGAGCTTTAAGAATCCGTTTCGTCAATACGGGTTTTAAAAGTTTTTTCGTCCGGCTCGGAATAAAACGCGGATTAAACCGCGCGTAATATAATATGTAGTCGCTATGAAATATCATAACGCAAGCGAAACGCCGTCTTTTCCGCCGCTTACGGCAAAAAAATCAATATCTATCTTTAACGTAATTCCAATTTAATAACGACTGTAAAATATGCGCGGCATAACGCCGTCCTCCTTTCTTAATTTTAACAAATCCGTGTGTTTAAGGAAATAAATGAAAAAAGTTTCTTATCGAAAAGCTAAAAAATGGCGGCTCGCGTTCGTCAGAGCGGCGGCAAATCTTGCCGCCGGCATAGTCAAATTCGCGTTCGGCAACAAAATAATCAAAAAAACGCAAGTGGATTATTCACAAAACTATCTCATTCTGTGCACGCACGGCTCGGGCTTGGATATTTTGCACGCTATGGCGGCCCTGAAAGGCTTGGACTTCACCGTCGTCGCGGCGCGTAAATTGTTCTACTCCAAGCTCGGCGGACCGCTTTTGAGGATGTTTGACGCGATTCCAAAAAAACAATACGCCGTCGATCTCGCGGCGATGCGTATGATAAAGAACGCGGCGGAGCGCGGCGAGAGCGTGTTTCTCTGTCCGGAGGGGCGCTCCACGCCCGACGGCGTCAACGGCTACATATCCCCCGCCGTTTCCAAGCTCATAAAATGGCTGGGACTGCCCGTGATATTCGTCAATCCGAAAGGTTCCTACCTCTCCTATCCGCGCTGGCGTAGAATTCCGCGCTTCGGGAGAATGACGACCGACGTCGAGCTTATGCTCACAAAGCGCGAGGCGCGCGAATTTTCCAACGACGCGATCTACGAGCGGGTCACAAAATTTTTCACTTTCAACGATTACGATTATCAGATCAACGAGCGGCTGAAATTCTTCACCCTCTCCCCCGCCAAGGAAATTCAACGGTTGCTGTTCGTCTGCCCGTCCTGCAAAAGCCTAACGGATATGACCTCGACGAATAAGACGGTTTTTTGCAAGGCGTGCGACTGCACGGCGACCGTAAATCTCGACGCGACTTTGGACTTTCGGGGTGAAAAATATTTTTCCAGAATAGACGAATGGATAGCCTTTCAAAAAAAGGAAATCGCGAAAATCGTCGCCGAACCGGGCTTTTCTTATTCCGTTGACGCCAAGCTGCTCTTTGAAAACGACGAGAACAACTCCTACAAAAAAATTGCGGACGGCGCGTTCGGCATAAGCCGCGCAGGCGTGAGCTTCAAGGTTTCGGCATTCGCCGACTCCGCCGCCGAAAACGAGTACGGCGAAAAATATTCCGAGATTTTTTATCCGGCAAAAAACCTTACGGGTCTTTCCTACGACAAAGCGGGTTTGGAACTGTACGCCTACGAATCCACGCAAAAATATAAATTCACGAGCGATGTCGTTATATACCGCATTAATCTTATGATAGAAAGCGTATTCCGTTTGAGTAAAATTTGAAACGGACGGTGTAGCTACGCGTAGAGGATGCTTTTCGCTCACCCCCCCGAGCAGACTTCATAAAGATCCTTTGAAAAGGAACGCGGAAATAACCTTTTTCACAAAAAAGGTTTTACTCGTATAATAAAAAAATCCCCGCCGTTCACGTATCCGCGTACACTCTGCCGCGCATAATGTCCTCGGTCAGGCGGGCTAGCTCCCGCGGCGTTTCCGAAAAACCGCCCTCGATCCACGTCTCAATTACGCTGACGATAAGCGCGGCGATTTGCGCCGTGATATATTTCAAATATTTTTCGTCTATAATCTCGGAATTGACGGCTTTGTACAATCGTTCCTTGACGATAAAATCCGCCACGTTTTTTTTTGCAAACCGAAAGAGGTCGTTTTTATAAAACAGCACCAAAAAATCCCTATTCGCGTCGATGAACGAATAAGCGTCGGACAGGATCTCCTCTACCGTCATTTTCTCGACGTTGCGGTCGAGTATGAACGCCTTAAACACGTTCTCTAAAATATAGACGATTACGTCTTCTTTCGTCTTAAAATTCCTGTAAAAGGTCTTGCGAACCAAAGCCGCGCCCTTGCATATGTCAGTTACCGTCGCATGCTGAAAGCCCTTAGTCTGTATCAATTCGACAAGCGAATCCGCGATAGCCTGACGGGATTTTGCCGTCGAAGCGTTGATTTGTTTTTTGTACATTAGGCGTCCTCCGTGTTTGCATTTGTTTTTAGCTAAGCCGTTATGGTATTGTTCGTTTGATCCCGCGTCTTATTGCCGCGGGATTTTTTTGCTTTCGTATTTATGTCATTATACGGTTATTATGTTTTCAAACCGCACTGTGGGCACGACCGCAAAAAGCTTTATTTTTGCGCGTAATCACCGCTTTCAAATCAGACGCGTTTAATTTGAAAGTTGAATGAGTATAAATTCCTCTCGGTTTGCCGTTTTTCGGCGCAACCGCCTCAAATTGTTTGACTTTTCCGCGTTATAATGCTAAATTAACATTATGAACAGTACGCTCGTTTTATTGCACGCCTGCTGTGCGCCGTGTTCGGTACAGTGCGTGGAGACTTTGAGAGCGGAGGGATTCGAGCCGTCCGCATTTTTTTACAATCCGAACATACACCCGTATTCCGAATACGCGAACCGTTTATCGGCTTTGGAGCGGCTCCGCGCCGTTTTAAAGCTGAACTTGATTACGAGCGGCGGTTACGGCTTGCGTGAATTTTTGACCGCAACGGACGCCGAACGCGATTTTCCGGCGCGTTGTACGGCGTGTTACGCTATACGGCTCGGCGAGACCGCGCGTTTTGCCGCCGAAAACGGCTTCGAATACTTTTCCACCACGCTGCTTATCAGCCCTTACCAAAACCACGCGCTTATCGCGGAACTCGCGGAGGAGCTTGCAAGTCGTAGCGGCGTAAAATTTTTATACCGCGATTTCAGAAAACTTTTCCGCTCGGGTCAGATCCAGGCGCGTGAGCTCGGGCTGTATACGCAAAAATATTGCGGCTGCATATTCAGCGAAGAAGAGCGGTATAAAAAGTGATTTTCCCAAAATCTTCTTCCGCTCCGAACTAACCGCAACGCGCGAATTCGCGCCGTATACGCAAAAATACTGCGACCGCATATTCGGCAAAGAGGGCGGTATAAAAAGTGAATTCCCGCCCGCACCCGTTTTTCGGTTCGCCCTAACGAATATTTTCCGTTATGAGAACTCGGCGTCTTCCCGCCGTTTATCCGACCGTTTTTTTCTATTGCGGTTTTCTACCGTTTCTATTTTCATTATTCTATAACCGTCACCTTTTCTTTATCGGGCGCGTGGGGCGCGGACGGCTCTTTCGCGTAGCCCAGCAACACGCCGAGTCCGCACCCGTACCCTTCGGGGAATTTGAGCTTTCGCCTGAACTCATCCGCCTTGCTCCCCGCAAAGCAAAAAACCGCGAGTCCGCAATAGCAGTTATCTACGCCGAGCGAAGTTGCGGCTAACGCCATATTTTGGGCGACGGCGCCTAAATCGATCAGCTCCGCGCCTTTGGGAAACGCCTCTTTAACCGCGATAAGCGCTACGCGGGACGCGTTGTAAAACAATTTCCCGCCACGCGACATAATGCGGTTATAAATAGCTTTGTCCGGAAATTCGGATAAAACGCGCATTCCCTCGCTTTCCATTTCGGCAATCAAAGCCTTGTTTTTGACGACGACGATATGCCAATTTTGACGGTTCATTCCGCTTGGCGCTTGCAAACCGGCTTCGGCTATCGCCGCCAAATCCGCGTCGCCGACCTCCTCGTCCGTATACCCGCGGCAAGAATACCTTGTCGCTATCGTTTTTAACGTGTCGTTCATTTCCGCCTCCCGTTTTATCAATTCAACCGCAATTTCAAAAGCTTTACGCCGCCTTTCCAATAGCGTTTTATGCGAACCCGGCTCAATAAACCTTGTCAGCATTTTTTTACATTTTTGTATCGACAGCTCAAGCGTTCCAAGCGCCGCCGCACATTCCTCTCGGACGTATTTCTTCTTTGACTTTTTTATGAACGCGAGCGCTACGTAAAACGCTTCAAGTTGCCTGTTCACCCATTTCTTTTGCGGACTGCCGTCTTTCAATTTTATTTTTGCCTTTTCGCATTTTGAGATTGCGGACTCTAACGCCCTTATACTCTCTCTAAAATCGTCTGCGGTGTATTTTTCCATTTTTTAACGGCTCCTTTTCGGTTGCGCGGGATTCGTTCCGTCGCTCGCGCCAACCGCGCTGACGGCGACTGCGCAACCCTCAAAACATCGGAATGACACAGGCGAACGCCTTGCCCGTCGCGCCTGAACGCGACGAGGCGGTTTTACCGTTTGAATCGCGTATGCCGCTTAAAACAAACGTTTACGCCGTACTTCGCTCGGTATTCGGTTCGTATAAAATTATTAAAATATCGAGGTCTTTTGTAAAAGCGCCGAAGAAAACCCTTATCTTCCAAAAAGATTTTCACTGCGTGATTCCTAACAAAAAGATCCTCCGTTTCCGCGTTCTTTATAAAAAATCCCCGCCCGCGTTAACCTTATCTTCACGCTTTAAAAAGACCGCCGTAAACGCGCAAGCCGCGATCAAAATCACGCCGCTGCCGAGAAAGAGATATTCCGCGCCGAAGCGGTCTATCGCCGCGCCGCCGGCGAGCGTCGCTATACCGACGAACAGGTTTTGAACCATCGCCGCTACGTACAGCCCGACGGTAACGTTGCGCGGCCTGACGATTTTATTGAGGTATTTATTGTTGGCGTATATGAGCAATCCGCTGCCTATTCCGGCGGAAGTCATCAGAACGTAAATGAACTCCGTCGGTATAAAAAGATAGTACGCGAACGCCTCCGCGAGGAGGAACAACGGCGCGGCGAGTAGCATAGCCTTGTAAGAGAGTCTCTTCAGCTTGCCGAGTATAAAAAACGTCAATATCTCCGTACCGACGCGAATCATCGTCGTAATGCCGAACACATGGGAGGGCAGACCTCGCATATCCTGATATATTATATCATAATTATTGATAAAAGTCATCATGGTAAAGCAAAGAGTTTGATAAATCAAAAACATTATGAATGCCTTATTTGTAAAAAGCAAACGGTAGCTGTGCTCTTTTTTGCGCGGAAGCCCGTCTATGGAGAGCGGTTTCAATCTCGACCAGCTTAAAGCGAAAAAAACCGCGCTGACAGACGATATAATCAGTACCGCCGAAAAGCCCGCGCGGTCAAATAGGAACGCGCCCGCCAAATTCGCCAGAATATAGCCGAGCGAGGAAAACGCGCGGTAGGCGGAAAACTCCTGTCCCGTTTCCACGCAGTATACCGTCGTAACGCCGTCTATAGACGTGTTGTACGCCGCCTTCGCCGCCGACGCAAAAAAGACCGCTATCATTATGACGGTAAGAGAGCCGAAGCCCACCATGAGCCACTCGGAAACTATTATGAGCGCGGAGACGGCATATACGAGTATTTTTCTGCCGCGGCTACCGTTGTCGAGAATACCGAAAAACGGCAACGCCAAAGCCGTCGCGAGAGGCGTAAACGACATCACCGCGCCGTACTCCGCGCCGCTCTGCCCCCGCTCCTTCAAATAAAGGGCGATATACGGAAAAAACATCACGCCGAGCTGATAAACCACGTAATTAAAACGATATTTTGTCTGTTCTTTCATTTTTATTTTTTTATTTTTAAAATTTTGCGTGGGGAACCTTTTGTGAAAAAAGGTTCCCCACGCACCCCTTTCCAAAAAGCTTTACTATTTTCTATATATGCAATATTTTCTATTATGCAAAGCAAGCGAACGCCGTTATCCGCGTTTTTCCGCCATTTTCAAAAAATTCCGGCGGTTTTGCGCGTTTATAATATCGTTTTCCGCGCATCCGTATCTTGTTTTTTCACGTCTCCGCACTCCCTTCGCCGCGCTTCTATTCGCTCGTTTTTCCGTGCTTTTACATTTTTAAAGTTTTTTGGAAAGGAGCGCTGGGGAAACCTTTTGTTCACAAAAGGTTTCCCCAGCGTAAATCCCCGTTTTCATTATACGCCGCGTTTCAGCCCTGCGTAAATTGGCTTTTATACAGCTCCGAATAAAATCCGCCTTTCGCCATAAGCTCGCCGTGATTGCCGCTCTCTACCACGTCGCCGTCCCTCAAAACCAATATCACGTCGGCGTTTTTTATCGTCGAAAGGCGATGCGCGATCACGAAACTCGTGCGGTTTTTCATAAGCTCGTCCATAGCGTTTTGTATTAGGATTTCCGTACGCGTATCGACGGAGCTTGTCGCCTCGTCGAGAATGAGTATTTTAGGGTTCGCAAGTATCGCCCGCGCTATGGTCAGGAGCTGTTTTTGTCCCTGCGAAATATTCGTCGCGTCCTCGTTCAGAATCATATTGTAACCGTTCGGCAGCGCTCTTATAAAGTGATCCGCATGCGCCGTAACCGCCGCGCTCACGACCTCGCCGTCCGTCGCGTCGCCGCGTCCGTAGCGGATATTTTCCATAATCGTGCCGTTAAAAAGCCACGTATCCTGCAGAACCATTCCGAAGAGCGAGCGTAAATCGTTCCTTTTCAACTCCTTTATATCCCGTCCGTCTATCAAAATTCTGCCGCCGTTCAATTCGTAGAAGCGCATCAAAAGCTTGACTATCGTCGTCTTGCCCGCGCCGGTCGGACCGACGACGGCGATTTTTTGTCCCTCCTCGACATGCCGCGAAAAGTTTTTTATGACGATATTGTTTTCCGTATAGCCGAATCTGACGTTTTCGAAATCCACTATGCCGCGCAAATCCTTAACGTCTGCGGAAGATTCCGCGTCCGGGCTTTCCTCTTTTTCCTCGAGGAATTCAAAGACGCGTTCGGCGGCGGCGGCGGTCTGTTGGAGCACGTTCGAGATATTTGCTACCTGCGAAACGTTTTGATTGAACTGTCTTATATAGACTATGAACGATTGTACGCCGCCCACCAGAAGCGGCGCCCCGCCCGCTCCGCCTATACCCTCCGCGACGAGATAACCGCCGAGCGCGCAAATAACGACGTACGCCAGATTTCCGATAAGCCCCGTGAGAGGCATCATCATTCCGGAGTAGAAATTCGCCTTCCATGAAACGCCGTACAGATTGTCGTTATATTCGGTAAACTCGCCGAGGCATTTATCCTCCGCGTTAAAGGATTTGACGACGCTTATACCGCTGAAAATTTCCTCTATAAAGCCGTTGACGCGCCCCAAATGACCGAATTGATTTTTGAAATACTTTTGAGAACGCCTTATGACGAAAATCATCAAAAGCATAGACACGGGAACGACCGCGAGCGACGCCAGCGTCATCACCGCGCTTATCGTCAGCATCATCGCGGCGATGCCGATAACGCCCGTAACGGACGATATGATTTGCGTCATAATTTGATTGAGCGACTGGCTTATCGCGTCCGTGTCGTTCGTCAGGCGCGACATAACCTCGCCGTGCGTGGTCGTGTCGAAATATTTAAACGGCAGTTTGTTAACTTTTTCGGCTATGTCGCGGCGCATTCTGTAAGTGATTTTCATAGAAATACCCGACATAATAAAGCCCTGCAGATACGCGAACGCCGACGACGCTATGTATATCGCGAGCATAAGAGTCAGCGTCTTCCGTATAGCCGCCAGGTCTATATTTGCCTCGCCGCCAACCGCGTTCGTAACGCCCGTGTAAAGAGCGTTCGTCACCTCGCCCAAAAGTCTCGGCGCGTATATCGTAAACGCCGTCGATCCGGCGGCGAAAATTACGACCGACAAAATCCGGAGCTTATAATCCGACAGATACCGCGCCAATTTCTTGACGGCGCCCTTGAAATTTTTCGCCCTTTCGCCCGTTATCCCGCCCATCGGACCTCCGCCCAAAGGTCCTCTCATAGGACGCGGCGCGGCGGCGGACTTCGGCGAAAAACTCTCCGCCTTACCGTCGTCGCCGCTCGCGGCATGCCCGCCGTTCTTCCTTGAAACGGACTTTTGCGGAAAATTCTCCGCGCTCCCGCCCGTTTCCCTCGGCTCGGAATCGTTTAAAGAAACGTTCTCCGCTTTACCGCCGTTACCGTTCTCAAAGCCTGCGCCGTTTTCCTTCGAACCGGAACCGCCGCGAGGTATAAAAGCGCCATTTTTTATATCCTTCCCGTCGAACCCGCTCATACCAATTCCTCCGTACTAAGCTGTGAAAAGGCGATTTCCCTGTACGCCTCGCAGGACTTCATCAGCTCCTTATGCGTACCCTTGCCCGCAGTTTTACCATCGTCCAAAACTAAAATTTCGTCTGCGTCCTTTATCGTACCTATCCTCTGCGCGATGATTATAACCGCCTTGTCCTTCAAGTTTCGCTTCAAAGCCGCGCGTAATTTCGCATCCGTCTTAAAGTCGAGCGCGGAGAAGCTGTCGTCGAATATCAGCACGGACGCGTCCTTGACCAGCGAACGCGCTATGGATAGCCTTTGCTTCTGTCCTCCCGACACGTTCGCTCCGCCCTGCGCGACGCCCGTATCAAGCCCGTCGGCGTCCTTGACAAAGCCGCTTATCTGCGCTGTTTCCAGCGCCGCGTACATGGCGTCGTCCGTCGCGGACGCGTCGGCGAGCCGCAGATTATAGGCGACACTGCCCGAAAACAATAAGCTTTTTTGCGCGACGACGGCGACGTTATCGCGCAGCTCCCGGAGCGAAAGGTCGCGTATATCCCTGCCGTCGAGCATTATTCTGCCGTTTGTAACGTCATAGAAGCGCGGAATCAAATTGACGATAGTGGTCTTACCGGCGCCCGTCGTGCCGATAATCGCGAACACCTTATTCGGCTCCGCCGTGAACGAAATATCCGTCAGCGCGTTTTCCTCCGCGCCGTCGTACCTAAAGCTTACCTTTTCGAATGTCAGCGCGCCCTTCGCTCTGCCGCCGAGAGACAGCGTCCGCTCCCCGTCACTTATCGAGGGCTCCGTGTCCAGAATTTCCGCGATACGTTTCGCGGCCACCGCCGCACGCGGAATCATAATAAACATCACGGAAATCATAAGGAAAGACATAACTATCTGCATCGCGTACTGTATAAACGCCATAAGACCGCCCACATTCAGGCTGTTGACGGTTATCATTTCGGAACCCACCCACATTACCGCGATCGTAAGCCCGTTCATAAGCAACATCATCGCCGGCATAAGCGCGGTCATAGCTCTGTTTATAAACAAATTTACCTTTGTCAGATCGCGGTTTGTTTCGTCGAAGCGCGCCGCCTCCTTTTTTTGTTTATTGAACGCCCTTATGACCATCATTCCCGAGAGATTTTCGCGCGTGACGAGGTTCAGCCTATCAGTCAGCTTCTGCACCAGATTGAAGCGCGGTACGGCTATGAAAAACAGCACAACCACCGTCAGGACGAGAATCAGCACCGATACAAAATTGACGACCGTCAGCTCTATCGGCGCCTTAGTCGCCGCGTAATACACCGCGCCCAGTCCCATCATCGGCGCGTAGAATACCATCTTTATCATAATCATCACAAGTTGCTGAATCTGCGTAACGTCGTTCGTAGAACGAGTTATAATCGACGCCGTCGTAAACCTGTCTAGCTCGTGATTGGAAAAGCTCTCAACCCTTTGAAACAGCTTTCTTCTCAAATCGCGCGCGAGCTTTGCCGCGACCTGCGCCGCGAAATAGCCTATCGCGACGGCGCACACCGCCGAGCCTAACGCCACCAGTAGCATCAGAAGCCCCCGATTCAAAATATAATCGGATTGAATTTTGTCCGCGTCGAGCCCCGCCGCCGCCAATTCGGTTCGCGCCCGCAAAACAGCCATATTCGCCGCAAAATCCGTACCCGCGAGGTAGGAATACAGCGCGGGTATCACGGCGGGAGCTTCGCC
This sequence comes from Clostridiales bacterium, assembly GCA_031275485.1. Classification (GTDB taxonomy): domain Bacteria; phylum Bacillota; class Clostridia; order Christensenellales; family JAISNN01; genus JAISNN01. Next base: position 17,576 of record JAISOS010000031.1, read on the forward strand.
CGCGCCCGTCGTTAAGAACAGCGCGGCGTGCTTAGGAAAATTTTCCTTTTCTAGCGCGGCGAGCAGTCCGTAGGTTTTAAGCGCGTTCCTAAAATCCGGCTCCGCCGTCGCCAAAGCCCCTAGCGCGGACTGTAGCTCTTCAATCTGCACTGCCACCGCCGGCACACCCGCGCCGGCCGCCGCTCCCTCTCCTCCCAACAAAACCGTCTCTACGCCGTCCGCGGCTAAAAGAAACAAAAAGCCCTTTTCGGCGGCGCGTCCGAGCGCGTCCGCGTCCGTTATTTTGTAATTTTTGTCCGCTATGTCCCTTCTTACGTAAACTCTCGTTTCGCCGTCCGCGTCCTCCGCGATTTTGACGCTGTTCGGCAAATCGGCAATCTTCGTTTCCGCGTAATTCGCGCTCACCGCCGCCCTTTCCGCATCCGTAAGAAGAGGCGTCCGCGCGCCGTCCGCGTCCAAAATCTCATAATTCCCGCCGGTCAGAAACGCGTGGGTTTCGCGGCTTAAAACCTCGGTAACGGGCGAGTCTATACCGCCGTTCGAGATGCCCGTGTCAACTATGTCGCTCATCATGTCGGGGAGCTTCAAATCCGCCATAGCCTGCGCGAAAATCAGCGCGACGCAGAGGACGATTATCCAAGCGTAAGGCTTTAAATATTTCAAAATTTTTGCCAATGCAGATCTCCTTTTTTTTTTGTAAAAACCCGTATTCGTAGTTTTAAATATAAACAAGAAATATATTATTCCTTTCAAATGAATTATTCGTGAATTAAGCGCAATTTGCGAAGCTCTTACTCGAATCTCCGCGCGGCGGAAATTTTTCAGTTTTTTAAGCTCTTTACGGAAAACCTTACGCGAGGAGAACGCTTCCGTTTACAGAGCTTTTCACGGAGGAGATCTTTTTCCGATTTAGAACCTCCAATGACGAACATCAATGAAGTTTTTCGGGAATAGACGCGCGTCGTTTCCCCGCTTATATAACGTAAATGAATAATATTAAACAAAGGGGCGCGGGAAAACCTTTTATGAATAAAAGGTTTTCCCGCGCAAATAAAAAAGCGCTCCGTTTTAAAGCAATTTTTTCGCCACGGAAACGCCGTCGAGCGCGTCCTTGCAGTAGTAATCCGCGCCTATGAGGCTACTGTTCTCTTTAGTGACAACCGCGCCGCCGACCATAATTTTCGCGTCGGAAATCCGTCTTATCGCGGCGATCGTGTCGCGCATATTATTGAGCGTCGTCGTCATCAGCGCGCTAAGACCCACAAGCCGTATATCGTTCTCTTTAACGGTCTTTAAAATCAGATCCACGGGCACGTCCTTACCCAAATCTATAACGTCGTAGCCGTAGTTATTGAGAAGCATTTTTGCGATATTTTTGCCTATGTCGTGAACGTCGCCGAAAACCGTCGCGAGGAGCACGGTACCCTTGACTTCGGCGGCCTTAGGGCTTTTTTCCCTGACTACGTCGAAAGCGGCTTTTGCGGCGTTCGCCGACGTCAGAAGCTCCGGCAGAAAAATCTCCCCTTTTTCGTACATACTTCCGACCGCGTCTAGTGCGGGAATGAGGTATTTATTGATGAGCGAAAGCCCATCCTCGCTTTGTATAAGCGCGGAAGCGATACGATACGTTTCATCTTTCGCGCCTTTTATAATCGCGCCTATAAGCGGGTGCGCGCCGTCCGCGCTCTCGCCGAAATTTATATTGCCGTTCGCGTTAAAACCCGCGTTTTCTACCGCCGAATCCGCAGTATTATTCGTCGCGAAATTCACGTTTCCGTATGCTAAATCCGCTTGATTCGGTTTCGCCGCGTTTTTATATTTCGCTATATATTTTTCGGAGTTTTTGTCCTTATTATAAAGCACTCTGTACGCGTCGACCGCGCCCATAACTTCCCCGTCTAACGGATTCAAAATCGCCGACGTCAGCCCGTGCGCCAGCGCGTGCGAGAGGAACGCGGCGTTTACGCGAGCTCTCGCGGGCAGTCCGAACGAGACGTTGCTGAGTCCCAAAACCGTATTACAATCGAATTTTTCGCGTATAACGCGCACGGCTTTCAGCGTATTAACGACGTTTTCCTGCTCGGCGGACGCGGTGAGCGTCAGGCAGTCGAACACAAGCTTTTTTCTTTTTATACCGTAACGGTCCGCGAAAGCGATTATCTTTTCCGCGACGCGTATTCTGTCCCCGACGGTTTTCGGTATGCCGTTTTCATCAAGCAGCAAGCATATAAGAGGCGCGCCGTATTTTTTCGCGACGGGCATAACCGCATCGAGATTTTCGGTTTTGCCGTTCACGGAATTTATGAGCGGCAATCCGCCCGTAATCCTCGCCGCCGATTCCAACGCCTCCGGTTCGGACGAATCAAGACAAAACGGCGCGTCTATAACGCCGTTAAAGGTCTCCGCGATAAAGGTTAAAGTTTTCCTTTCGTCCACCTCGAATATACCCGAGTTTATGTCTATTACGTCCGCTCCGGCTTTCAGTTGCGCCCGCGCCTCGGCTATCAAAAATTCCGCGTCCCTTTCGATTAACGCCTTTTTAAGGGCGGGCTTGCCCGTCGGATTGAGGCGTTCGCCTATGACGGTAAAATTGTCGTCTATCGAAACGACGCGGCTCCGTGACGCCAAAAACGTGCCCTTATTTTCGTCTCTTACGGCGGGCTTTTTCCGGCTTAAAAGCGACTTTATTTCTCTTATAAAACGCGCGTCGGTGCCGCAACAGCCTCCTACCAGCGTTGCGCCCGCATCGATAAGGCTTTCGAGGCTTCGTGCGAATTCTTCGGGCGTCATACCGTACACGCTCTTCCCGTCTGTAAATTCGGGTATGCCCGCGTTCGCCTTTGCTATAATCGGCAGATTGGTGTGCGCCGCTATTTCCTCGACAATCGGTAGCATAGCGGCGGGACCGCTCGAGCAATTCAGCCCGAACGCGTCAATCCCCAAGCCGTCCAAGGTCAACGCGGCGGCGGCGGCGGACACTCCGATAAATGTCTTGTTATTCGCCTCGAAGGTCATCGTCGCGAACACGGGCAAATCAGTGTTTTCCTTAGCCGCGAGCACGCCGATTTTAAGCTCCGAAAGGTCGGAAAAGGTTTCGAAATATACGAGATCGGCGCCGTGTCTCGCGCCGGCCAAAACTATCTCGCGGAACGCGTCGTAAGCGTCCGAAAAGGTCATATCGCCGAACGGTTTCAGCAGTCCGCCGAGCGGACCTATGTCTAGCGCGGCGTATTTTGCTCCCGCCCGCCGCGCTATCGAAAGCGCCTTTTCGACGACCGCGTCTACGGAATAGCCTTTCGGTTTCAGCTTGAAGCGGTTCGCGGAAAAGGTATTCGCGGAAATAATGTCCGACCCCGCGTCGACATACGATTTGTGTATATCGAAAACCAAATCCTCGTCTCTGAAATTAAACAGCTCGATAGAGTCGTAATTTTCGGGATATTTTATAAGAACGTTGGTTCCGAACGCGCCGTCCAAAATAGTGAACGGACTGTTTTTTAAAAATTCTCTTAAATCCGTTTTCATAATCCCGTATCCCGATTTTTTTTAAATCCGCTTTTATCTTAAATTTCTTGAATTTTTTACCGCGTTTTTTTGCGTTTCTCAGTTACATTTTTTACATTTTTTACCATGCTTTCAGTATTTTTACAAAATTTTCACCGCGTTCTTAAGTTATGCTTTTCGCGTTTTTTACGGTGTTTTTATTAAATAAAAAAATATTCTAACGCGTTTTTGCGCCGATATTTTTTCTTTCACACCGATATTTTTTCTTTTATCGCGGCGGCTACCGCAGGTCTGTTCATAGTATAAATATGTATTCCGTCCGCGCCGTTCAGTATCAAATCGTTTATTTGTTTCGCGGCGTAATCTATGCCCGCTTTGACCAAATCCTCACAGTTATTCCCGTATTTCCGTAAAATACGCACTACGTCGCCCGGCAGGGACGCGCCGCACATAAAAATCATACGGCTTATCTGACTTTCGGACAATATCGGCATAATTCCGCATAAAATAGGCTCTTTTATGCCTTTTTTCTCGGCGAGAGAGCGAAAACGGAAAAACAGCGCATTGTCAAAAAAAAGCTGAGTCGTCAAAAAATCCGCGCCCGCGTCCGTCTTTTGCTTCAAAAAATCCAAATCGGTATCTATATCGGGCGCGTTGATATGTCCCTCGGGATACGCCGCAGCGCCCACGCAAAACTTGCGCTTGTCGATCACCTCTATTAAATCCCGCGCGTATTTGAATACAAAATCCTCCGTCTTATCGTCTAAAAAACCGTTTTGCGCGGAGTTCCGCGTATCCGCGCCGCCCGAAAACCCGTTTTGCGGGGAACTCTTCGTCGTTTTGAACTCCGCGTTCCCGACCCTCCCGCCGTCTAAAAAGCTGTCTTGCGAGGAGTTTCCCGCCGTCCTGCCGCTCGGAAATCCGTTCGACGTGGACGCCGCCGCATATTTGGGCTTCGCGTTTTCCGCCGCTCCGTCGCCGCGAAGCGCCAAAATATTGTCTATGCCGCATTCCTCCGCTTTTTTCAAAATCCGATCTACGCCGCCGCGCGTCAATCCCGCGCACACGAGATGCGCTATACTCTCGACGCCGTATTTTTTCTTGATTTTTTCGGCGATTTCAACGGTTCCCTCCGATGCCCCCGCGCCGCCCGCGCCGTTTGTAACGCTGATAAAATCGGGAGCAAGAACCGCCAAATCTCTCAAAACGGCGTCCGCGTCTATCTGCACGTTAGCCTTCGGCGGAAACACCTCGAACGACAGAACGGGTTTTTTCCTTTTTATAATGTCCGATATACGCATACGCTATTTCCTTCGCTAAGGGGAATCTTTTAACGGCTTCCGCCGCGTTTTGTCTTATTTTTATTACGTTTTGTGTTGTTTTACCGCGTTTTTATGTTGTTTTCCTATTTACAGTTTTTCATTGCGAATAGCGCGTAAAAGGTTTCGGGGAAACTATGAAAATATTTCCCCGGTTTCTTGCGGAAATAATCCGTAAAATTTACGCCGCCTCGCCGGATATTTCCGGATTTAGGCGGATTACGAATCCTATGCTATCGCGCCGCAACCCAACTCGAACGCCTCGAGGTTGACGGGAATTACGCCGGGCTTTTTCTTGAATATTTTCGCGATCGTGTCCTTAACGGATTCCTTAGGTAAAATCTTCGAGAGCGCGACGTACGCGCCCAAAACGACGACGTTAGCGGTTTTGAGATTACCCGCTTTCAGCGCGAGTCCGTTCGCGTCGAGATAGACGGCGTTTACGTCCTCGCGTCCGATTTTTTCGCGTATTACGGAGCTGTTGACGATGACCGTACCGCCCGCGCGCACATCGTTTATGAACTTATCGAGACTTGGCTTGTTGAGCGCGATAAGGCAGTCGGGCGTCTCGATAACCGGCGACGCCACGGGCGCGTCGGATATTACAAGACTGCAATTCGCAGTACCGCCCCTCATTTCCGGTCCGTATGACGGAAGCCAGGTTATCTCCTTGTTTTCGTACATTGCGGCATATGCCAAAAACTGCCCTAAACTCAATACGCCCTGCCCGCCGAAGCCGGCTATTATTATCTTTTCCGTAGACATTTACATTTCCCTCCGTTCGGCATATGCCGAATTATTCTAAAAAGCTGTTTTTGCGGACGGTTCCGAACTTTCACGACGAATAAACCCGTCGGATACCGTTTTTTATCACGAAAATTTAAAATCTCATTTTTATGAATTAAACCGTCGGATTCGCGAAAGATCTTCGCGGTTTTCAAGACGCAGGTATTTCTTTGATTTTCGGCGAGGCGTATGCCGAAAATTGTTTCAAGCTCGATAAGTCGCGTCCGCCGAAATCCGCAGTCGTTATTTTTCCGGTACAAGCCCGCATCCCTTCCACGTATTACGTCAGTCCGGCGTCCTTAAAGGTCCCGAGCGGAAAAATTTTAGTCATTTCCCCACCCGCAAATTTCATAGCCGCCTCGGGCGTCATTCCCCAGTTCGTGGGACAGGTTGACAAAAGCTCCACAAGCGCGAAGCCTTTTTGGGCTTTTTGGTACTCGAACGCCCTTTTTATGAGCTTTTTCGAGTTGACTACGTTTTTTAAATCGTGCAGAGAGCCTCTCGCGATATAAGACGCGCCGTCTACCGTCGCAAGCATTTCGCAAATTTTTATAGGGTTGCCCTGAAGGGCGGCCGTTCTCCCCGATTGACTCGTCGTGGACTTTTGTCCGATTAACGTGGTCGGCGCCATCTGCCCGCCAGTCATGCCGTATATCGCGTTGTTTATAAAAATTACCGTGATATTTTCGCCGCGCGCCGCCGCGTGAATCGTTTCCGCCATGCCTATACTCGCGAGGTCGCCGTCTCCCTGATACGCGAACACAATTTTGTCCGGGCAAACCCTTTTTATGCCGGTCGCGACGGCGGGCGCTCTGCCGTGCGCCGCCTGCTGAACGTCGCAGTTGAAATAGTTGTAGGCGAACACCGCGCAACCCACGGGCGCGATTCCGATTACGCCGAAACCGCCGCAGGTCTCTTCGATTGCCTCCGCCGTAAGTCTGTGCGAAATGCCGTGAGTACAGCCCGGACAATAGTGAAAGGGCGCGTCCGTCAGCATACTTGTTTTTTTGAATACCGTTTGCATAAAATCCGTCCTTGTTTTTTAATTTAAAATCGGCGGCTTCGCGTTTTGCGATTTAATAATCCGCGGCTTGCGTTTGACCGTAATTTTAACGGTCTATCCGTCGATTTGCTTACTTATTACCCTTTGCGCGATTATGGGATTTGCAAAGCATTTGGCAATTGCCTATGTCCGTTCCGCCGCCTTTGCTCCAAGCCGTCACGTGGTCGGCGTCCATATCCTTTTGCTCCCATATTTTGTTCTTAGTCGCTTCGTGTCCGACGGCGCAAAGAGGGCAGTTGGACTCGCCTCTTGATTTCGCTTCCGCCGTTTGCTTTGTATAGACGGCTTTCTTGGCGGCCTCGTCAAAAATGCGGACGTCAAGCAATTTCGTGTCCGTCTCCCCGCCCAAGACGTATTCGAATACGCCTCTGCGGTTTTTTACGTACGCGTCCCCGTACAATCTTTTTACCGCGTCGGACATCTTTGCGGGGTCGTAGGCTCGATTGTGGTAAGTTTCGTATAACCGTCCCCATTCAAGTCCGCGCATTTCGCTCTCGACGTCGCGAAAAACTGCGGAAATCCAGTCTATTACCGTATTGTAATAGATTTTCAGTTCGTTTATGTTGTTATCGCGGCGATGACCCGCCATATATTTCTCCGCGCTTTGACCTTTGGACGCGGAAACCCAGTTAAACGCGGCGGCGAGAAAGTCCTGCCTGTTTGCCGAGCCGCTTACATACGCGCTCCATTTTTGCACGTTCGCGTTCCGCGAATTGGAAAACTCCGCCTTTGCAAGCGTTACAAACTCGCCCGAATAAACCGCGTTCAGGAGCTCCTGTTCGTTGAGCGCCACTCCGGCGATATTTATAGTCTTGAACCAATCTTTTATCTCGCTTTCCTCGCCCCGACAATGATAAACCAACAGTTCGCCGTTCATAATCGCCCGTTGCTTATCGCGGGACAAGGAGCCGAATAATTGTTCCCTGCCGTTTTCGTCTTTGATTGCAAACTTACCCGTTGTAAAGCGTCCGATAGAGGTAATACGCTGTTGCCCGTCTAAGACCTCGAAACGGTCGTTATCGACTTCGTTGAAATAGATAAGTCCGAGAGGATAGCCTTTTAGCAGAGAATCGATCACCG
>JAISOS010000058.1 GCA_031275485.1 Clostridiales bacterium
GATAAAGGCGCGGTTTCGCAAAGTGTTTACGCCTTACGACAAATTAGACCTATTTACCTTGGCTTTGTACACTGCGCACTTATCGTCGAAATGTTGCAGTTTTACGTGAACACGCTCTAGTTTATGCGCGGGAAAAACCTTTTGCGGACTTATAGGAATGCGGCAGGCGCGCTTTTTTGTCTACGGATATTTCGGCAAAAGTCTATCCGCATCTGAAGCCGCGCCCGCGTTTTTTGTCTTTATATCATCGAAAAATTTCGCGTCCTTCCGCGAAGCGTTTATTTGCCCCTTTCCGCACGGCCCCCCGCGGCGTTAAATGCCTCTAAGGACGCGAAAATCGCCTGAAATCCTCTCGTTTTCGTTTGCGTGAACGCGCCTCATAGGGCTTTCCGCCGCGTGTCGTTCTAAAAAACTTTAATTTTTTTATAGCCGTTATGAACCGGAATTACGCGAATACCGTTATTCGGCGTTCGGTTTACCGAATTTATATAATAGAGCCGTTAGGCATATATATTTTTGCGGAAAGGCTTGCTTTTGAATTATTTATGTGATATAATATTTGTATGAATATTGTAGAGGTAGAAAATCTTCATAAATCGTTCGAGGACGCGAAAGCGGTGGACGGGATAAGCTTCTCTGTTAAAAGAGGCGCTTTTTTTGCTTTTTTAGGGGCGAACGGCGCGGGCAAAACCACGACGATACGCGTTCTTTGCTCTCTTTTGAGAAAGGACAAGGGGCGTGTGAGTATCGCCTCGCTCGACATAGACCGTCACGCCGGGCAAATCAAAAACAAGATAGGCGTCGTCTTCCAAAATTCGGTGTTGGACGGGCGCTTGAGCGTCCGCGACAATCTGAAATTCCGCGCCGCGCTCTACGGCGGTCTCGACGTAAAAAAAGAAATCGAGCGCGTAGAAAACGCGTTTTCCCTTGTCGAGGTTATGAAACGCCCCTACGGCAGACTTTCGGGGGGATGGAGACGGCGCGTCGATATCGCGAGAGCCCTGTTGCACCGTCCCGAAATTCTCTTTCTCGACGAGCCGACGGCTGGGCTCGACCCGGCGGCGCGGCGTATGCTTTGGCGCGAAATCGACGGGCTGCGAGACCAAGGAATAACCGTTTTTTTGACTACGCATTATTTGGAAGAGGTCAACGTAGCCGACCGGGTAGTAATACTTTCAAAGGGAAGAGTTGCCGCAGACGGTTCGCCGTATGAACTGAAAGCGCGATTCGCGTCCGACTACGTGCGCTTGATTGCGCCCCAAACGGCGGAAAATTCGTCGCGTTTTGCGGAAATGGGTTTGGAGTATGTCTATAAAAACGGGGCTTACCGCGTCGATGTGAAAAACGCGGACGAGGCGTTCGCGGTGCTTCTTGCGGCGCGCGGGGATTTTTCGGATTTCGAGGTTTTAAAAGGGGATTTGGACGATGCTTTTATAAACGCGACGGGGGAGGCGCTGTCGGAATGAAATTTATTTTTTCATATGCGCGGCGGGCTTTCCGCGCCGAGGAAGAAAACGCGGAAAGGGAGTTCGCGGCGCGGTTTTTCGTACTCGTGAATTTTTCGGATTTCGAGGTTTTTAAAAGGGATTTGGACGATGCTTTTATAAACGCGGCTTTGGAGGTACTGACCGTATGAAACGTATTCTTTTATTGACGCGGCGGAATATTAAGGTTTACGCGGCCGATAAAACCGCTTTTTTCTTTACCTTTCTAAGCCCGCTTATCGTGATTTTTTTGAACGTCGTATTTCTCCGCGATATTCAAATCGATTCGATAAACTCTATGCTCGGCGGTCTTCCGGCGGACGGCTCGCTCGTAGCGCGGATTGCGGACGGCTGGCTGTTTTCGGGAATAACCGCAGTTTCGTGTCTGACCGTCGCGCTCAATTCCGCAATTGTCAGAGTGCGCGATGGCGAAACGGGCGTAAGCGACGATTTTGACGCCGCTCCCGTACCCGATTACGTAAAGGATTTTGCATACGCGCTTGCGAGCTTTTTTATTTCGGTGATAATTTGCGCTCTTATTCTTACCGCCGGCTTTGCGTTCCTTGCGGTGGAGGGCGCGGTATATTCGGCGGGCGCGGTGCTCGGCGCGTACGTAGCTCTCGCGGTATCCTGTATGTTTTCGGCGGCGTTTATGTCCTTTATTATGCGTTTTTTCAAAACGCAGTCCGCGTCGGGCGCGTTTTCGGGAATCATGAGCGCGGCGTCGGGCTTTTTAATCGGCGCTTATATGCCGCTCTCGTTTTACGGCGAGGGTATGCGAAACGCGCTGAGTCTGTTTCCGTTCGCGCATTCCGCCGCGCTTTTCAGAAAATTTTTGATGGAGGAATCCGTTCGCGCTCTCGCTTCCGCGACTGCACCGGAAGCGGGCGACGCCGTTATGAACGCATATGATTTTGAGTTGAAGTTTTTCGGAACGGACACGACTCCCGCCGTGCTTTGGGGCTATCTGTCGGCGGCCGTCTTCGTATTTGCGGGGCTTAACGTTTTGATATTTTTTTTAAATAAAAGAGCGAGGAACAGACCGTCTAGACAAATTCGGTAAGGCGGTTTTTTTTGCAGTATGTGCGAATCGGAATCGCGGAAAGGTTAGCGCCGCTTACGGCGAAAAAGAACGATTTTCCGTATCGATAGAACACAAGAAACCTTTCGGCAGTTTACGGCGGCTGGGCGCGCCGCGCTCATAATTCGCGCGGTTTTATCGCGCGAATATACATACGTTTGACGCGCAAAATATACGACGGGAAACGATTGACTAATTGACTAATCCCGCGCGCGGCGGATTTTTTGCGGACGGCGTCCCGTCCGCCTATGCGGAGTTTTGAGGCGGTAATATGAATAAAAGATATATAGAAGCAACCGAAAAGGCGCGCGCGTTTTTGTCGGGGCGGGATCCGGTTTTGGGCGGCGTAATAGAGAGATACGGCGTGATAAAATACGAATTGGAAACGGCGTATTTCGACGCGTTGCTTTCGACGGTTATTGGTCAGCAACTCTCCGGAAAGGTTGCCGATACGATATGGAAGCGGTTCGTTTCGCTTGCGGACGGGGGACTTACGCCGGAAAAGGTGTTGGCTTTGTCGGACGAAAAAATGCGCGGAACGGGCGTTTCGGGAAACAAAGCGCGTTATCTGAAAAATATCGCGCAAGCCGCCGTCGAAAAAAGAATCGATTTTGACCGCTTCCGCGAGATGACCGATCGCGAAATTATAGACGCGCTTACCGCCGTAAAGGGTATAGGCGGGTGGACGGCGGAAATGTTTTTGATATTTTCGCTGGGCAGAGAGGACGTATTTTCAAATGGCGACGGCGGACTCGAACGCGCCGTAAATAATCTGTACGGCGGAGGCGGGGCTTTGAGAGGTGCGGAACGCGTGAAAAAAGCCGCCGAATGGAAGCCGTACAGAAGTATCGCGTCTTTATATCTTTGGAAAAGTTTGGAAAACAAATAAGAAATCACGGATTGCGCGGAGACGCGTAATAGACGACGAAATAAATCCGGGAATATCCTCGCTTTAAAATGCCGCGAACGGTAAAAAATCCAATGCGCGCCGACACTGCCGAAATAAGGCGGATTTTATACGGTTTTTACGTTCGGCGAAGTATTTTTGACGAAGCGGGGCGTTTTCGCGTTCAGGGAAAAACGACGCGGGCGAAAGCGGGCAAAATACGGCTGTCGCGCACAGCGTCGGCCCGCCGCAGCTCGGGATGAATAACGTATGCGAAACAAACCGTATGCGCTCATATTTTTTTACGGTTTCGGAGGAAACGGATGAAAATGACGCTTGTAAAATTGAGGTATATAGTCGCGATTGTGGAATACGGCTCGATAAGTCTTGCGGCGGAGAGACTTTTCATATCGCAGCCCAGCCTGTCCGCGACCGTGCGCGAGATCGAATCCGAAATCGGCGCGGAGCTGTTTCTGCGCTCTAACAAGGGCGTAACTCTTTCGCCCGAGGGTCTGGAATTTTTGGGTTACGCGAGGCAGGTTTTGGAGCAGGCGGATATGCTTGAACGGCATTATTTTGAAAAGAAGTCCGCGCGCGGACGATTTTCGGTTTCCACTCAGCATTATGCGTTCGTCGTGAACGCGTTCGTCAATTTCATAAAAAAGCACGGCTCGGACGAGTACGAATACACGTTACGTGACGCGAAAACATACGAGATTTTGGAGGATGTGAGAACTTTAAACAGCGAAATCGGCGTGCTGTATATCAACGACTTCAATGAAAAGGTGATTATGCATCAACTCAGGGAATACGGTCTGACCTTTCACGCGCTCTTTACCGCCGCGCCGCATATATTCGTCAGTTCGCGCAACCCTCTCGCGGGAAAGGAGCGGGTGAGTTTGGATGATTTGGAGGAATATCCGCGACTTAGCTTCGAGCAGGGCGAATACAATTCCTTTTATTATTCGGAGGAAATTTTGAGCGTCCTGCCGCATAAAAGAAAAATATGGGTGTCGGACAGAGCGACGATTTTTAACCTCATGATAGGACTGAACGGGTATACGGTTTCCACGGGCATAATCAGCGCGGAATTGAACGGCGGCGACATAGTTGCCGTGCCTCTCGACGTTGATGAAAAAATTACGGTCGGCTGGATCGCGCATAAGAGAGTTCTGTTGGGCAGGCAGGCGGGGCAGTTTGTGAGCGAATTGACGGAAATAGCTCAAAAAGCCGCGCCGCGCGGGAAGGAAGAATAGCGGGCGGCGTCCGCAGTGCGGTTTTAAAGCGCAGTCGCCGTTTTGAAACCGCAATTACCGTATTGAAGTTTTTTGAAAAATGGCGCGGTGAAAACCTTTAAAAAAAAAAGATTTCCCCGTATAAATTCTCAAAGAAAATACTTTTTTAAACGGAGCTGTAAAAATATGAGAATAGCCGTTATAGGCGGCGGACCGGCCGGAGTTTTTGCGGCGGGAAACGCGGCGGACGTATCCGGCGGCGAGGTCGTTCTGTTTGAAAAAAATTCCAAACCGCTAAAAAAACTTTTCATAACGGGCAAGGGCCGATGCAATATTACCAACGCCTGTTCCGAGAGGGAATTTCTTGCGAACGTCGTGCGCGGGGAGCGTTTTTTGTTTTCCGCGATCAACGCGTTTTCGCCGGACGATACCGCCGCCTTTTTCCGCTCCTACGGGTTGGAATTGAAGGTCGAGCGCGGCGGTCGCGTTTTTCCGGCCTCCGATAAGTCAAGCGATATAGTAAAGGTCTTTTTGCGCTTTTTAAAAGACAAAAACGTCGCCGTATATCCGAATTGCGCCGTCCTTGACGTGAGCAAAAACGCGAACGGAAAGTTTGCCGTGCGGGTTCGTGGGCAGGGTGTCGAGGCATATATCGGCGCGAATTTTAAAAACGCGAATCGGGGTTTAAAAAACGATCCCATGAAGTATGCGGGCGGAAATGCCGAAAGCGGTATTACGAAATACGCCGGCGAAAAAATTACCGCGGAATTTAACGGACGGAATAACGATATAAAATACGCGGACGGCGATTCGGAAAGCGCGAATACGAACGTAAAAAATCGCGACGGAGAATACGCCGGCGTGAATTTGAGAAACGCGAATTTAAATTCAAAAGACGATTGCGGGGAATACGACGCCTGCGGGGACGGGGAATGTTACGAGTTAGTTTTCGATAAGGTGGTAATCGCTTGCGGCGGGCTGTCTTATCCCGCAACGGGGAGCGACGGCGACGGTTACAAATTCGCCGCCGCTTTCGGGCATAAAATCGTCGAGCCGCGCCCCGCGCTGACCTCGATAACCGTCGTGCAGGACGTGAGAGAGCTTGAGGGGCTTTCTCTGAAAAACGTGACGGCGGCGGCGGTCTTCGGCGGCAGGGAAATATTTAAGGAATTCGGTGAAATGCTGTTCACCGCAGACGCGCTCTCGGGACCGATAATTTTGTCGCTTTCAAGCAGAATTAACCGCATGAATTTCGAAAAGCTCAAAATTGCAATCGATTTGAAGCCCGCGCTCTCGGAGGACGCGCTGGACGGCAGGCTTTTGAGGGATTTTAAAGACGCAGTAAATAAAAATTTTTCAAATTCCTTGGACAGACTCTTGCCGAAAAGCTTAATTAGGTATATAATAAAAGAGTCGGATATTCCTCCGTATACGAAGGTCAACGAAATAAGCCGAATTAAACGGAATAATTTGGTCAAAATTTTGAAAAATCTCACGTTCGACGCCGTCGGTTTGGGCGCGGTAGAGGACGCGATAGTTACGAGCGGCGGCGTGGATTTGAAGGAAATCAATCCAAAGACAATGGAAAGCAAACTCGTCAAAAATTTGTATTTTGTCGGCGAGGTTTTGGATGCGGACGCGCTCACGGGCGGCTTTAATCTGCAAACCGCGCTATCCACGGGATTTGTGTGCGGGAGGAGCGGGCTTTGCGCCGAAGGATGAGATGGGTTTCCCTCGCGCGCGCTTTCCAAAAAACTTTAACGGTGGGGTATAAGGTTTGGCGCTTGCTTATTCGTATAGTATAATAAAAACGCGGAGGAAAACCTTTTTTTCAAAAAAAGTTCCCCCCCCCCGCATAATTTAAAAAATAAAAATAAAAAAAACGGGAACGTATGATACACATAACGATAGACGGACCGTCGGGGGCGGGAAAAAGTACGGTCGCTAAGGCGGCGGCGAAAAAGCTCGGGATAATTTATCTCGACACCGGCGCGATATATAGGGCGTTCGCGTATGCCGCGCTCCAAAACGGCGTTGACATAAACGACGAAGCCGAAACGGCGACGTTTTTGGCGTCCGCAGACATCGCGGTCGGGTATACGGACGGCGGCGTTCAAAACGTCTTTTTTAACGGTGCGGACGTTACGGAATTTATCAGGGAGCATAACATTTCCAAAGCCGCGTCGGACATATCCCGCCATATACCCGTCAGAATCAGACTGTCCGAAATTCAGCGCGAGATAGCGAAACGGCGCGACGTGGTTCTGGACGGCAGGGACGCGGGGACGTTTGTGTTGCCCGACGCGAATTTCAAGTTCTACCTCACCGCCGACGTAGAGGAACGCGCGCGTCGCAGGTATGCCGAAATTAAGAAAAAAAACGGAACGGGAGGGGCAAACGTTGATTATGAAAAGGTTCTGTCGGATATTAAAATACGCGATTTCAACGACTCGAACCGATCGTTCGCGCCGTTGAAAAAAGCGGAGGATGCGGAATTAATCGACAGTACGCGTATGAACGCGGAAGAGGTAGCCGAGTATATCGTGAAAACCGTGGAAAAAAAGACGGGACACGGTCGCCGCGAATAGTTTGCCGCCGCGCCCGATAAGTACGCAAAATGGTTTCCGCGCATAAATATTTCCGATTCTTAACGACGGTGTTCCGTCGCGTAAATTTTATAAGACGGCTATACGGTGTACGCCGTTCTCGTAGAGCAGGCGGTTAGCGAAGCGCGCCGTTATGTCCGAGCCGTTTTTTATCGCCAGTTTCAGACCGAGTCCGCTACCGGCGGCGACGCACGATACGTCGACGGAAAAGGAAACGGAGGCGTTCGGTTGCAATTCAGCTTTATCGTAGCAGGCGATTTTAAATTCTTTGACAACCCCGTTTTTTTCGGCGACGAGTGAGAGGGTATTGAAATTGAGCGGCGCCGCCATGCCGAAGTTCGTGACCGTAAAATTCAGCCGTCCGTCCGAAACGCCGACGTTCGAGAGGACGAGATTGTAGCCGAGATGGTATCGGAGATAGTCGTATACCGACATACGCGCACCGCCGTCCGAACCGTCGGAGCTTTCAAAGAAATAGGGATTGTACGGCGCGTTCAGCCCGTCTAATTCCGCCCGCGTTACGTACTCCGAACGCCAGCGCTCCATACTGTACGGCTGCCTTTCTCCGTCCTCACGGTAGTTGTGTTTCAGGGATAGCGAGGTCGTGTGATAATATACCAATTGCGAGATTACCGCCTTGCCGTCCAGAGCGTTAAGCGGGCGCTGTGCCGGGTCGTCGTTGTAGAACGCCCGTCCCCAAGGCATTTCCGCGTCGTTGACCGTGTATTTTATCGCCTCGGGCGTTACGGCGGAGGTTGTGCCCGTGAAAAATCCCCATGCGTGGTTGATGTCGCCGATTACGTAATCGTCGTGCAGGGCGACTCTTCCGGTCTTTAAATAGTTGGCGTTCAGTCTGGCGGCAAGCGAGTCCTGACGGAACTGAACGTACAGCCGCGACGGCGTAATGTCCATAAGCTTCCGGAACGCATCGCCGATAAAATGCGCCTTGAGCCTCGAGTATGTGTGTCCCTCGCCCCAATAGCCCACAAGTCCCGCCTGCACCGCATAGACCGTATCGGCGGTAAGCCGCGCGTTATCCTTGAACCACGCGCCTATTTGATCGAGATGCGCGCTCACGTATTTATACGCCGCGTCGCCGGGACTGCCGTCGTTTGCATACGCGAAACGCAAAAGTATTCTTATGTTACGGCTTTCAAACAATTCAAAGAAGCGTTTCATTTGAGCGAACGCCTCCGCGCCGATTTTCTTTTTCGCGTTGTAATTCGTCAGATAGACGTATACCTGCGCAAGGGCGGGACTATCCTCCTTATACGCCTCTATCTCTTTCAGCGCGGCGGCGTAGGGATCTTTGCCTCCGCCGGGATACGCCTCGGGAGTCGTGTCGGACAGAGTTATGTAGGTCTCGAGCCGAAGTCCTCTGTCGGGATTTTGAAGTAGCGCGGACGCTTCGTCCGCGCGTAAAAAATCGTCGCGCGCGGGAGCGAATTCCGCGCCCGAAACGCTTTCGGCGGCTATCGACGGCAAAAAATACGCGTCGTCGTCCCATATTACGGGGGAGCGGTTTTGCTTTATGAGCGCGGCGGTAAACGGTACGAATACGAGCGGAAATAAAACGACGGCGGAGAGTATACGGATTTTTTTGTATGCGGGCATATGGGACGCCTCCATAACGTAAAATTTTTTATCGAACCTTTTTTGAAACTTGACGGCGAATAGTTTTTATACGGTTTTTACGTGAAACTACATCGTCTTTGGCGGCGCATACTCTCGCGGTATGTCGGGAAAAAACAATGCGGCGGCAAAAGAAAATCCGTCGGCATAGTTTTGAAATACGTATATTAAATCTTTTGCTTATGTACGCTCATGTAGGCGCAAAAAGTCGAAAGTGCCGAGTTTCTTTGTTAAACGTATTAATTATAGCATATATGAACCGAAAAATCAACAAATTTTTAATATTTGAGCGGCGCGGTATCGTTGTGCTTTTTGTTTATTTTTTATTAAACGTAATAATGATTATTAAATTACTTGCAATCAACAAATTATTGTGATATAATATAAACGCTTTAAAGATATTTTTAATTCAGAAAAGCAACGGGAAAAGTAGCGAAAAAAATAAAAAACATAAAAAATACGGCGGAAAAACAGTTAGATTAAGAGAAAAAGGCTTAAAAAGAGCCCAAAAATTGCGTTTGGTATTTCCCTGTCGTCTCCGCCAAGCCGTCGATTTAGCCCCAATCCCCTCTTTGATGACGGGGCTCGTCGACGAGGGGGTGGAGCGAATACGTATCGCCACGCCGAATAGAATATGAAATATAACGGCGGTAATGAAATGCGATTGTAATTTTGAATAACGCCGTCTATGGACGTTAGAATTAGAAATTCAACGGCTTTCAATTGGCGACGATATAACCGCTAAAAAGGGTATTTGCGGCTATATTTTGTTTCGCGGCGATCAATATTTGGAGTATACGCGCTTTTCGGAGGCGCGCAAAACGGCGGCTTATGGGCGGCGGGGGCGTTGTCCGAAAGTTGTCAAATGACCAAGACGTATCGCCCTAAAAGCGATGCGCGGCTGGCTTTAAACGGGGCGGTTTTGTCGTATATATTATTTTATTGTTCGGACGGGCGGTATTTTGCGGCGGCGGTTTCGCCGATTCGGACGGATTGTCGGAAGTAAAGCCCGTTACGGCGAGTTGCTTCCGATATTTATATACCGGGATTGACGCATAAATTGCGCCGTGCAACCTGGTAGCCTAATCAAAAACTTAGAATCCGTATCTGCGGGTGCATTATTTAGGATTATGGCGGGCGTGTTCGCATAAAGCGCGACCGGCGTGTTTTTTGCGCTTATTCGCTCCCTTTCGTCGTCGTTTCCGCGCGCGTCGTTAAACGCCTTGAAAAGCACAAAAACCGCCCGAAATCCTCTCTTTTCGTTTGCAAAATCCCGCGTCCTAATAAAAATAAAGCGCCGTTAAACGCGCATTTAAGAAACGGCGCGGAAAAATAGGAATACCGAAGCCTAACGGCGTTCAATTTATTAGGTGCGTTTTATGAATAGTTACAAAGGATTTACGCCGAAACAGCGGTTAGCAAATCTCAAACGCGTGAAAGACGAGATGCGGAATAACCGCCTCGCAAACCCGAATCCTTGCCGTGCGAGATATGCGGTCAAACGGAGAGAATAAGGGAATATCATTGTACGGACTATAATCCTGACGTTGCGCTGAAAAGCTTAAAGGTTTTATGTTTTCGTTGTCACAGAAATTTACATATAGCGGAAGCGGGAAAGGATAATCCGCGTTATAAATCGGCGGAAGAATATTTTGACGCAGTGCGTTCCGGAAAGATTTTCGCGCCCGTAATGGGTTGCAATAAGAATAAATAGGATAAAGAGCCGACAATGAAACTGAAATTCTATCAGACGGATCTATTGAATCCGTACCGGAATCTTGCCATTGAAAAATATTTTACGGACGGTGTTGCGGACGGGGAGTACATAATATATTTTTGGGGAAATAAGGATACCGTCGTAATCGGCAGAAATCAGTACGCCTACGATCAATTCGACGCCGCCGAAACCGCGAGGGACGGTATCAAAATCGCCAGACGGCTGTCCGGAGGCGGCGCGGTATATCACGACGAAAATAATCTCAATTTCAGTTTTGTAATGAATACGAACGAATTCGACAAAAATTCGGGTTACGAAATTATACTGAACGCGCTAAGGAGTATGGGCGTAAACGCCGAAAGGAGCGGCAGAAACGATATGACCGCAGACGGGCGTAAGTTCTCTGGGAACGCTTTTTTGAGCAGAGGAAAAGCGTACTGCCATCACGGCACGATTTTGATAAACACCGATACGGAGAGAATGGCAAGATATTTGCACGTGCCCGAGGAGAAGCTCGCGAATAAAGGCGTCAGGTCGGTCAAATCGCGCGTGGTTAATTTGGCGGAGATAGACCACGAAATAAGCCGTGAAGGTATTATGCGCTCCGTATGGGTGGCGGCGGAGAGATTTTTCGGCGAACCCGCCGAGGTTATCGGCGATGATTATTTCGATGCGAAAAAACTCGCCGAAGGGGAGCGTTTTTTTTCGGACAAACGGTATATTTTCGGCGAAAGGCTGGACGGCTATGCGCGCAGAAGCGCGAGAACCGGATACGGGCATATTGATTTGTATGTAAGATCCGACGCGTCGGGTAAAGTTCTTTCGGCGAGGATATTCACAGATTCTATGCTTCTTCCGAATATTGAAAGAGCGGAAAAATTATTGACGGGAGACAGCGCGGATCGCGCGACGCCCGAACGGGCGGTGGAATTATTGAGCGGCGAATACGTTTGATTCCGATTCCGTTTTTTATGTTTTTGCCAAGTACGGAAAGGAAATTAAAAAGCGCGGAAATTCAAAATCAAGCGGAATTAAAAAAACAGAATATGGTCGTTATGAATTTAAATTGCGCAAGCTGAAAGCCGCTTTTTCGCCGTAAACGGCAAATGAACGTTTTTGATATTACCGGAATACGGAAAAGAACCTTTTAACCGTACGCGCCGAAAAATTCAACGTTATTTTTAAGCGCGGTTTCGATTCGTAACGACCGTAGACGGCAACTTAAAATGAGTCTTTAAACGGATAAGAAAGTATGAAAAATTTTGATATTGCCGTAATCGGCGGCGGTCCGGCGGGGTATACCGCCGCGCTCCGCAGCGTCGGACACGGTAAAAGCGTCGTATTGTTCGAGGAAAAACTGATAGGCGGAACCTGCCTTAATGCCGGTTGCATTCCCACGAAAGCCGCGCTCGACGCGGCGAAGCGTTATCGCGGCGTCATCGACGCCTTAAACGGCGAATTTAAATACGTCGCTTATCCGAATTTACTGTCCGGCTTCGGGTCGGCGAACAAAGAAAAAGACGAGGCGGCGGACGCGCCGCCGAACGTTACGTTCAATTTTAAAGCGGCGAATGAAAAAAAGGACGCGGCGGTGCGTAAGTTGCGCGACAATTTGACTAAATACCTGTTGCGTTCCAAAATCGAAATCGTAAACGCGAGAGCCTCCTTTTTGGACGGCAAAACCCTCCGCGCAAACGGCGACGTCTACTGCGCGGAAAATATAATCGTCGCCTCTGGCGGCAGGTGTGCGGACTACGGCATAGAGGGTATGGGCGAAGCGTATTCCTCGGATAGGTGGACGGATGAAATCGCAAGCGGTAGCGACGTTATAGTGATAGGCGGCGGCGCGGTCGGCATAGAGATTGCTTCGTTTTACAATATGACGGGCGCTAAGGTTACCATGCTTATGACGGAGGAAAAGCCGTTGCCCGCTTACGACGGTGATATTTCCGCAAGCGTGCGGACGGTGTTGAAAAAAAAAGGAATAGATTTAAAAACATCCGCGAGGGTCGTGAGCGTAAGAGGACGCGCGGCGGAAGAGGACGCGAATGCGGGCGGAGGTCTTAATTCGGGTTCGATATCGGAAAGCGATGCAAAAGCGGGCGCGAATATTAACGGCGAGGGAACGCGTGCGGACGGGCGCGGGCGTACTTATACGGTTCGATACGAATACGGCGGCGAAATTCTCGGTATGGATTGCGGCGTCGTTATAGACGCGTCCGGCAGAGCGCCGTGTACGGATACGGCGGGGCTTGACCGCGCCGGCATAAAATACGACGCGAGCGGCATTTTTACGGACGAGAATTTTATGACGAACGTGGACGGCGTTTACGCTGCGGGTGACGTCGCGCGGGGGAACGCGCGTCTCGCTCATAAGGCGGCTTTCGACGCGGAACAGATAATAGAACATATATTGACGGGCGCGCCCGTAGACAAAAATCCCGTCGTGCCCATGTGTATATACGCCTCTCCGGAGATTGCCTGCGCGGGCATGACTGCGGAAGATTGCGCGCGGACGGGTGCGGAATACCGCTCCGCTAAGGCGACGCTCGGCGCGAACGGAAAAGCCGCGGCGTGCGGCGCGGAAAACGGCTTTGTAAAAGTCGTTTTCGCAAAAATCGACGCGGCGGAAAAGGTCTTGTCGGGCGTGAAATATATCGAAAGTAAAAAGAACGTTTTCAGGCTTGTCGGAGCGCATATAATAGCCGAAAGCTCTTCGGAATTTATAGGCGGAATCGCCTCGCTTATTACGGGCGGCGCGGACGGCGCGGAAATTTTAAGAACGGTCTATCCGCATCCGAGTATATCGGAGGCGTTCAGAGAGGCTTGCGCGCGAGCGAACAACTCTTGAAAAGATGGGAGTTTTTTCGTAAGAACGTTGTAATACCGAAAGTATCGGAGCGGATTATGAACGCGCGGACAGCGTTATTCAGAGTATATAAACAGATTAAGTATTCTTAGAATACGCTTATCTCGTAATACTTAAACAGATTAAGTATTACGAGTCGCATACCGTAATACAAGGAGATTTAAAAGTGAAAATCAGTGAAATCGTTGACGCCGTAAACGCGGAGGTGCTGTGTTGTAAGGACAAACTTTCGGACGAGGTTTTTTCCGCTTGCGCGGCGGATATGATGAGCGACGTGCTAGCGTTCGTCAAAGACCAGGCCGTGTTGGTGACAGGGCTTTGCAATCCACAGGTCATAAGAACTGCGGAAATGATGGACATAAGGTGCGTGCTTTTAGTGCGCAACAAGCGCCCCGACGCCGTTATTTTGGAGCTGGCGGAGACAAAGGGCATAGTCGTTTTGAGTTCCAGGCACAGAATGTTTATAGCGTGCGGACTTTTGTATACGGCGGGATTGTCGGGAGGAGAGCATTGCGTATGAGCGGAGAGAATTGCGTAAGACTTGAATTTAACGTAAGCTCTGAAAATTTTGCTTCGGCGGGTTCCGCAAGCGAGGCGGTCAAAACTCGGCTGAAGCTTTTGGGCATTAATTCGCGTGACGTAAGGCGCGTCGCGATAGCCATGTACGAGGGCGAAATCAATATGGTGATCCACGCGAAGGGCGGCAAAGCGACGGTTGAGATATATAACGACCGCGTGGAAATTATACTCGCGGACAGAGGTCCCGGCATCGCCGATATAGACGTCGCGATGAAAGAGGGCTATTCGACCGCGCCCGAGGATATAAGAGCTTTGGGTTTCGGCGCGGGTATGGGTCTGCCGAATATGAAAAAGAACACCGACGAAATGAGGATAGAGTCGAACGCGGGCGTGGGGACGACAATATATATGACTGTCAAATTGACATGAAAAGTGCGGGGGAGCCGCTCGTATTTCATTTATTTTTAAAGTGTTTTTGGGTGCGGTTATCTTCGTTAAACGGGTATGATTCCGTGCGCTGAAACCGACAAAGGTAATCAACGAAAAAGGAAAATATATTAGACTTGTTCAATAACCACCGATATTGTAAATAAGTATATGGGAACAAATGAGGGATGCATAAAAAGACTACGAGAAGAAGAGTATCAAAGGTTATTCGGGGTGAAAAAGGGGACGTTTGAGCTTATGTTGCTTGCTCTAACCGAGGCGTACAAGGCTTTACACAAAGCCGGAGGCAAGCCGCCGAAGCTGTCCGTTTTGGACAA
>JAISOS010000050.1 GCA_031275485.1 Clostridiales bacterium
CGGCTCGCGCTTGAGGTCGAGCAAGGCACGCTTGACGGTAAAACTGAAAAGCATAACTATTACCTTATGAATAAAAAAATCTATTCTAAACGTTTTTCCACCGATTGTTTCAGCGATTATTTTGCCGAAAAGACCTCCCGTTCCGCGATCGGCATTGCCGACGTTAAAGAGTACGAGCGTGAAAAAGCGAGCTTTAACGAACTGAAAAGCCAAAACAGTTATTTCGTAAACGAGCTGTTTAAATATTTGGACAGGGAGAATAGGAAATGAAAAAGAAGGATTTTAACGAAGGCAAAGTTTATTACGGCAAAACAAGATTTATCGACCGCGATAGTAAGCCTCGTCGTAGGTTTGTCGTTACAAAAGATACTGGCGTTAATGTGGAGGTTGCGAAACTAACTTCCATTAAAGAATTAGATGTGAACAATGAAAATTCCAGGAAAAACGTTGCTGAAATAAAATCTACATATAAAGGTCTTACTCGACGTACCGGTGTTTTTGAGCGTGTTTATAATCGTAATAGGGTTACGAAAGAAAAATTACGTCTGGATAAAGGGAATGGTGTTTTCGATGATAAATTTGAGTTTGAATTAGACGATGAGGATTTTGATAAAGTTTTAAAACACGTTAAAAAAGCAAAACGGCATAAAAAGAAAAAGGGCAAGCATTAAAATGCTTGCCTAAGACGTTGCGAACTTAATATTATTAAGGATTATTCGCGGTACGGCATAATGCCGTTGTCTTTTAATATTATATGCGTTTCAATAAAAAAAGTCAAGACTTTTACGAAAAAATTAGAGGGACAGGAAAAAATTATGTTTTTCGATTTATACCGCGATAAACTGCTTTCGGTCAGGGTAAGCCGCGCGCTTCTGTCGGATAAATTCGCCCGGTTTTCTTCCTTTGTCGCCTTACAAGGCTACGCGGGTAAATGCAGTTTCGGAGATTTTTTCGAATTCCTGCTGCAGAACTCCGATAAGCTCTTCGAGCTTAACAAAGCCGGTGTGCTTGACGGAAATGAAAAGTCGTTTTAAAAACCGGGGTATGGGGCTTTGCCCCATTATCGCGAATCCTTTAACGTGAAGTTTATCGCGACACGTAAAGACACAAAAAGCGTTTACGTGCCGTGACAAACGTTTCTCTTATCGGCAAAAAAGAAAGCCCGTTCCGGACGCGCGTTTTGACCCGTCCGCGAACGCGTTACGAGGTGATTATGTCTTTTAAGCAGCTTGATCTTTTCGACACTCCCTGTCCGTCCTGCCCCGAGGCCGATTGGCAACTTAAATACGGTCTGACGTTAACCGGCGAGAAGTCGGTTTTCCCCGTATCCCGGTTTCCCGGCAAAGAGAAAAGCGGCGACGGCAAAATGCGGTGCAGGGTCTACGCCGACGGTGCGCTCCACAGGATCGCTTTGCCCGTTAAGGATAAGGTTTCCCGCGGGCTCGAGTGCGACTCCTATTTTTCGCTGCTCTATTCGCAAAGTATCGAGCAGGGCCTGACAGGTATCGCTCAAAATTTACATATCCGCGGCGGGCTTATCTCCAAATACACCGAGGCGTATCTTGCCGTTATTCTGGGCCGCCGCGATTTTACTCTCGATACGTATATCGCCGACCGTATCGAGCGTAAGCTCGGACGCCGGCGCAACGAGTTCGATATGTATTTCGATTTAGTTTATTTGGCTTGCCGCAAACAAAAACTGAAAGATACGGCGATGCTTGAGTATATAAAGTCGGCTTTGACCGAGCGTTACGGACACAATCCTCTTTACGACACCTATATCGCGGAAAGTATCGCGCGCAAGGAAAAGAATTTATACGAGCGCAGGAAGCGGTTTCGCCGCAAGACTTATTTGAACTTTTGGACATATTTCGTGACCTTCACTTGCGATGATAAAAAGTGTTCGGTTGACGACTTCGAGCGTAAGCTCAAAAGGTGTCTTTCAAACTTACACACCCGCCGCGGCTGGAAGTATGCCGTCGTGAAAGAATACGGCAAGAAAACGGGTCGCGTGCATTTTCACGGCTTGTTCTTTATCCCCGACGGTCAAATGGTAGGCACGGTTTGCGAGGTAAGGGAGTACAATCCGGAAACCCGCCGAATGGAAGTCCGGAACCGCAACGGCTTTTTTTACGACACATTCGGCCGGAACGATTTCGCCCCGATAAACGGTCGTTCCCGCTCGGCTTGCCGTCCGGCGATGGAATACGTTTGGAAGTATATGGGCAAGACCGACGAGCGTTTGTTTTATTCCTTTTCGCTTCCTACCGAGCTTGAGAAAGAATTGAATTCGGACGATATCGCCGTTCGGATATTTGATTTTTGCGTAAAATATATTTTATGGGACGACGTTTTCGAGGACGAGGACGTCGCCGCTTACGACTCGATGACCGAACTTATTTGCTGACGTTTTCCTAATTTTTCCCTGTAAAACACGTTTTTTTTAAAACGCTGCCGAACGACAGCGTGATTTGTCGTTTCCGACGCCCGATTTCGGGCGTTTTTCGGGGCGGTATTCGCGAGAGCGGTTTAGCGGCGAAACCGCCCCGCGTCCGGCTCGGGTGTCTGATAATCCGCATTCGCCCTTGTCGGCGCGCGCCAGCGCGCCGCTTGTTAAAGTCAAGGGCGCGTATAGTACTCTCATAAGGTTTTTTGGGGGTATTGTATGACAAAATGTATTATATTGTTGACATACGATTAAGATTATGGTATATTATTACCGTCATACAATCAATTTAAGGTTACGGTGCTTTTGTTTCGGCAATAGGTGCATTTTCCTCGTATCGTAATTTTGATTGTATGACAGCGTCAAATAAAATGCGGAGAATGCTCTTTTGCATTTTGCGCTTTATGAAAAAGAGGTGTTGCGGTGTTAAAGCGCGGTCGCATGGTTCACGGGGAGATTATTTCCGATCAAATTCGTATTAGTAATGTTTCAGAATGTATTATATGCGGTTCTTCTACGAGCGGTGGCTATTCTCTTTGTAAGGTTTGTTTTAATAAGTTAAAAAGTAACGGCTCGCTTATTCAATGTCCCGATTGTGAGGATTGGCATTTTAAAAACGGCGCTTGTTTTTGTCAAACGGAATTTATTCAGTGTCCCGATTGTGGACGGTGGCACAGCCGCGGCGACGGCTGCGTTTGCAAGGTTTCGTCGGGAAAAGCAAATTCCGCGTATCAGATAAAGAAAAGCGTACTGACGGAATCCGAAGTGCTGTTTAAGAAAAAACTCGAGCAGGCAATAGATTTAAATAAGTATGAGCTTACATATCAAACTTCCTTGCGGCAATTAGTCGAAAAAGTAAAGAAGTGGAGTTGGGCGAACGAATTAAATCGGGATATTGATTTTTGCGTAATAAACAAGACGGATTACAATGTAGCGGTGTGTATCGAATATGACGATTCGTCGCACGAACGTCCGGACAGAAAGGAACGGGATGAAAAGGTGGAGAATATATTAAAAGAGGTTGGAATGAAGCTCATACGAATTAAACGGGATGACAAAATGTCCGTAGACTATTTGAAAGGACGATTGAGCGATTATCTGTGAGGTTTATGCGGTATGAAAGTACCGCATTTTTTATTGTTTCCGGAGGGTTATGTTTATGAGCCACTACAACACGCCGTACACGGCGCAAGAAAAACAACGGGCTTTAAAGCTTTGGCAAAATTCCACGATAGAATTTGTCCGTCACCGCTATCATTGCTCCGAGCGGTCGCTTTGGCGTTGGAAAAGCAAATACGACGGCACGCTCGAAAGTCTTGAGAACAAATCCAAACGTCCGCATACTCCGCATCCGAACGCCCACACTTGCGAGGAAATAAAGCGTATACAAGATTTATTGCGGCGCAACCCTCATATCGGCTTGAACGAACTGTACGGCAAATTACGTTTACATTACTCGTACTCGCGCAATCCCGCTACGCTTTACCGCTTTTTGCGTAAACACGATTATTACAAGGATACCCGAAAGGAACGCAAACCGCCGTACAAGCCCAAGCCTTACGATACGCCGCTAAGGCTCGGAGAGAAATGGCAGTTAGACGTTAAATTTATTCCGCTCGAGTGTCAATCGACGGTCTATGAAACGCGGCGGTTCTATCAATATACCGCGATAGACGAGGCGACGCGGGAAAGATTTATTTATCCGTATCAGGATTTGTGCGGAACGAATACCGTCGATTTTGTCAAACGCGCCGTTACGTATTTTCGCTACAAGCCCAAGGAAATACAGACCGATAACGGCGCGGAATTTACGTATACGCGGCAGTCGAATAACGACGGAGAGCATATATTCGACAGGCTTTGCCGACAGAATAATATCGTTCACCGCTGTATAAAGCCCCGCACCCCCCGCCACAACGGCAAGGTGGAACGCAGCCACCGCTCGGATAACGAACGGTTTTACCGATATTTGAAATTCCATTGCTATGACGATTTGCTTACTCAAATGAAGGCTTACTTAAAACGCTCCAACGATATACCGATAAGCACGCTTAAAAGCCGCGACGGCAAACAAAAATGGCTCACTCCAAAACAAAAACGCGCCGAATTACTCCTGCTCGACTACGGCATTATCGAATAAAATTTCCGGAAACTCTTAGTTTTTGTGACAAATAAATTATCGAACGTCGTTTCTTATCGCGA
>JAISOS010000049.1 GCA_031275485.1 Clostridiales bacterium
GCGTTTCTTGTTCTTTGCCTTTTTTCGTCAACCCGTATATGTGTATCGTACCGTTTTCTAGCCTTGCGTCCCAATATTCGTGCAGACTCTTCTTACACGAGCTAAGCCCCCCGACCGTAATTGTCAAACAAATTACCAATAATAACGTCAAAATTATACTCTTTTTTTTCATGATCGTTACCTCCTATCGTCCATTATACAACTATTTCCCTTAAAATTCAATACTTTTTAGAAAAAAAAGACAAAAAAATAAGACCCTCTTTTTAGGTCTTTACGTTTTGTTTTTTTTAAATTAATCATACGTTTATATCCGCATCCGGGTTAGTCGCCAGCGTTTCGTTCCATTTGTCTCTCAATCTATCGCGTTCTTTTTTGTTTATGAAATCCTGACCGCCCCCGTTTTTGAAACCGGCGGTAATATCCGTCGGGGCATAAGCGCGGCGTAGAGGTCGGCGTATTCGGGAGCTATATTTTCTGGCAAAAGTTTTATATCGAAAAGGTCGGCGTAGACCAAGCCGTCGTTCTGGCAAAAGTTTTATATCGAAAAGGTCGGCGTAGACCAAGCCGTCGTAAGGCGTGTCTATTACTTATAAGATTTTCGACGCTGTAAGGGTGTTCCGTCGCGTACATAAGGTTGACCACGCCGCCGCGGCTGTGCCCGACAAGATTGTATTTAGGCAAAAAGCCCTTTACACTCAGATAATTGTACGATACCGTGTCGAGCACGGCGTTTAATTCCTCGTATACCTCGCTGTGATAGCCCGCGCTCTCCACCGCGTCGAATAAGATTACTATATGTTTATTGTAGTCCGCAAAATCCTCCTTCAACTACCGTATTAAAACGCGTATTTTTATATATTAGTATAACTTTTTATCAAATAATCAAAAATATAAACGAAACCTTATAGTTTTTTACGTCTTGTTTTTAAGTCTCGTGACGCGGCACACCTTATCCGGTGCGCAGTCCCGCCGTTTCCTTTCGTAAGCATGCTCAAAGCCGAAGCCAGGTTTTACCTAAATTTTAGGAATAGCGGGATATAGCGGGATTTTTTTTGCTTTTTATTTTTCGTTGTGGTATAATTGTTAAAATAAAAAATGTTTCATTTAGGCTGCAATGCGGCTTGTATTTATCCGTTTAACGCAGGCGCGCCTATTTTGCAAACAAAAATAATAAGGTATTGGTAAAGGTTTTTCCCGTATAAATCCTCATTTTCTACAATTGGAACGGTAAAATTATTATGACGCTTGTGATGGATATAGGCAATACGAATATAAAATTAGGACTGTTCGAGGGCTCTACTTTGGCTCAAAGCTGGCGCGTTTCGGCGTCTAAGTCCCGAACGGCGGACGAGCTTGGCGTTATGGTCGGTAATTTATTCGCGTCGGTGGGCTTGACTTTCCGCGACGTGGACGGCGTGATTATGGCGTCCGTGCAACCCGCGCTTAACTATACCGTCGAGCATGCGTGCGAATACTATATCGGTAAAAAGCCGCTGGTCGTCAATACCTTTGCGGATACGGGGCTGAAATTTTTATATACGAATCCCGAGGAGCTGGGCGCGGATAGAATCGTAAACGCGATCGCGGCGTTTAGGGAATACGGCGGTCCCTGTGTGATTGTCGATTGCGGCACCGCCACAACGTTCAGCGCGGTAAATTCGGAGGGGGAATTTCTGGGCGGCGCAATCGCGCCGGGCATAAAAGCAAGCGCTGACGCGATGACGGACGTCGCCTCTAAGCTCCCGAAAATCGAATTGATAAAGCCAAAAAATATAATAGGAAAATCGACAATAAGTAATATGCAATCCGGCGTAATCAACGGTTTTACGGGGCTTATCAACCATATATTGTCGGAAATGCTGAACGAGCCGTCCTTAAAGGGAGCCGCAGTCATAGCGACGGGCGGGCTTAGCGAGCTTGTGGACTTTGACGGGCGCGTGAAGGTAATCAAAGACCGCGCGCTGTCCTTGAAGGGTTTAAAAATCATATACGATTTAAATTCCGAACGAAACAATAAAATTGATAAGGAATAAGTGAGATGTAATACGTAAACGGATTACGTATTACAAAAAAGCGAATAATCCGTAATACATAACAGATTGGACGGTACAAAAAAGACCGAATTCGGAATACCTAAACAAATTAGATATTATAAGCGCTGTAAAAAAACGGGGACATAGATAAAAACAAAAATACGGCTTTAACGCTTTTATTATAAAAAACGAAAAATAAAGGAGAAATCATTTATGGACGGAGAAAAAATCAAGGTAGGCGCGGCTCTGCTGGGGGTGGGCGTCGTCGGGGGCGGAACATACAAAATCATCACCGAACAGCGCGAAAAAATTAAAAAAATTTACGGCGTTGATTTGACCGTAAGGCACATTTTGGAAAGGGATAAAAGCAAGACGGACGCTCTCGGCGTGGATCCTTCGATTGTGTCAACCGATATAGAAAACGTTTTAAACGACGACGGGATTCAAGTCGTCGCGGAATTTTTCGGAGGAACGGAGCCGGCGAAAACCTTTCTTATAAAATGCCTAATGAAAGGAAAGAGCGTCGTAACCTCGAATAAGGAATTGGTTTGCAAGCATTTCGCGGAGCTTGAGGACGCGGCGAGAATCGGCGGCGGCGGTCTGTACTTCGAGGCAAGTTGCGTGGGCGGCGTGCCTATCGTAAGGACGCTGACGGACGCTATGCAGGCTAACGACATAAGGGAGATAAAGGGTATAATAAACGGCACGACGAATTATATATTGTCGCGCATGGCGAACGACGGAACCGACTATGCGGACGCTTTGAAAACCGCGCAAAAATTGGGTTACGCCGAAGCCGACCCGACGGCGGATACGGAGGGCTACGATGCGGCGTATAAACTGAGTATTTTGTCGTCGCTCGCCTATAATAAGCGGGTTCCGATCGACAAAATTTTCCGCGAAGGCATAAATAACGTCGCCGCCGAGGATATAAATTTCGGCAAGGAATTCGGAATGACGCTGAAACTGCTCGGTATTAGCAAAAGTATCGGCGGCAAAATCGAAGCGAGGGTGCATCCCGCGTTTATCGGAGACAATCATCCGCTCGCAAGCGTCAAAGGATCCTTTAACGCGGTGTATTTGAAAGGGAATAACGTCGGCGATATTATGCTTTACGGACGCGGCGCCGGCGATTTGCCGACGGGTAGCGCGATTGTCAGCGATATGGTTTTTGCCTCCGTGAATACGCGTCACAGACGCTATCCGTTCATAAACGAGACGGTTTCGGACGGAGATTTTATAAGCAATTTTTCCTCTAAATACTATATACGAATGAAGGTTACGGACAAGGCCGGCACGCTCTCGAAAATTTCCGGAATTTTCGGGCGGTTTGGCGTTTCAATAACCACGGTTCTGCAAAAGCCGCCGACAGACGAAAGCGGGATAGTTTCCATAATATTCATCACGCATATCACGAACGAAAACGCCATATCGGAAGCGGTAAAGGCGATAAAGGATTTGGAGAGCGTCGCGGAAATCTCAAACGTCATCCGCGTAGAGGAATAGGATGTTTTTGTTTTTTTATACAACGGTATTACGGGGAATTTTTTTTAAAAATTTATGCGTGGGGAATATTTTGTAAACAAAAGTTTTCCATGCGTCTCCTTTTCAAAAAACTTTACCGTCCTTTAGGTAAAAAACGATACGCGATAAGTATAAAAATGCGTGCATACCTTTTTACAAACTATTTTTCATTCGCGTAACACGGCAAATACCGTTCCCGACGGAGGCGGGAAGCCGGCGACCCGCGTAAGGAAATAATAGCGTTCGGGCAAACTTATTTCGCGGTGAAAACGCGGCAACGGGAAATACAAGACCTTTACGCGCTGATGAGCGAGGACGAAAGGCGGCTGTATTTACGCAAGGATATAAAGCAAAAAAATATGCTACTTGCCGAAGCCGCGCATAAGGCGGGAATAAGAACGAATATAGAGATTTCATCCCGACACGGGGACGGCGAAATTTGTTGGATCTGACGAAAGCGCGTTCCGCAATCCGGCGGCTTTGGCGTGACTTATCGTTTCGTCTTAAAGCGCTTCGAAATATCCGATATATTTTGTTCGTACAGAGATTACCCGCCCGCATAATTTAAAACGCGTAGCCTTTCAAAATAAAGAGAGTTCCGAATTTTCACGGCGAAGAAACCTATCGGATATCGTTTTGCTATCACGAAAATTTAGCGTATTCCGAATAAAACAAAAATAAAAAAATGTTTCTCCGTTTCTTGTAAAAAAAACGCGGGTGTGATATAATATAAATATATTTTGAGCGGCGTAGAGAGGAGTATTCTAAGAAACGCGCGGATCGTTCCGGAAAAGAGGTTGCGTTATGGCGAAAAAGAAAAGAAAGACGGGTCAAACGGAAGATATTTTGGCGGCGCTGGCGAGCGCAGCGATAAGCGAAATGGAGGGAATCGCGCCGTTGCAAAACGAGGACGGCGGGCATTTCCAGATTTATATTTCCGACGATAAGGTTTTTGCGGACATAAATATCAACGCGCTTTTCGGTTATAACGTCCCCGAGCTTGCGTATAGTATTCAGACGCGGGTCAAGCGCGAATTGGAATACCGCACAAGGTATACGGTGGAAAAGGTAAACGTAAATATTGTGAGTGCTATTATGCCCATATGACGGCTTTATTACCGTTAAATTTTCAAATCGCACGCCGTCTTTTTAATATGGCGCGGCGGCGCGTTTTCTACACCCGTTTAACGCCGTTCGCAAGCGGTTGCGCGCAAAAAACGTTTGTGCTCAGGCGCATTTTTCGCCCTCTTAATATCGTTTACGAGCGGTCGCGCGCGAAAGAGCTTCACTTTTTTCAGCCGCGTTTTATGCGGGGGAAAAAGCGTTTGCGGCGGAACTTGACAATTTAATCGTAGCATAAAAACGGCTTCGAGGTTTCATCAAAATAAAAAAAAGGAATACGCCGTATTATTTTCGCGCGGATAGAAGCGAAAAAATCGCCGGACGACTGCGGCAATAATAAACGGAGCGGACAAAAAAGGTATGAGCAGAAAGGTTGCAAGGGAGATATTGTATCAGCTTGTTTTCGAATATTTATTTTTAAAGGAGGTCAACTCGGAGACGCTCGGGCTTATGCTACTCGACGGATCTTTGAGCGACGACGACCGAAGCTACATAACCGAGGGCTATTACGGCATTTCGGCGGAATGCGCCGCGCTGACCGAGGAGATTTCGAGGCATACGATAGATTTCAAAATCGACAGAGTATTCAAATCCGATTTGGCGGCTATCGTTATCGCCGTTTACGAAATAAAGAATTGCGCCGACATTCCCGACGCGGTGTCCGTCAACGAGGCCGTGGGGCTTGTCAAAAAGTTTTCTACTGACAAGAGCTATTCGTACGTAAACGGCGTGCTTGCCGGCTATCTGAAAAGCAGGGACGCGAAGCGGACGGAACCGTAGAAGCGGGAATATTGCGGCAAACGCGATAATAACGCGCTAAATCGATAACTGCAAACCAAGCGGCGCAAAACGCTGTAACGCGATACGTTAACGCGCGGTAACACAGTGCTTAATATAAAAATCGATAGGTACGTCTAGCGGTATTTGTTAAAATAACGCGGTATATCCGACGGTGTATAAAGCGCGGTTAATACGATAAATTAATACTGCGGTCGGACGGCGGCAATACGGAATATACAAAAATATGCGCTACTAAAAAAATAAACACGCGCTCACGGAGGCAAAAATGGCGTTCATAATAGACGGGAAGACGCTTTCACAAAAAATCAGACGGTCGATAAAAGACGAGGTAATTAGTATAAAGAATGAAAAAGGAAAAATACCGGGACTTGCGGTCATAATAGCGGGCAACGATCCGGCCAGCAAGATATACGTAAAAAACAAAATTCTCGCATGTCAGGACGCGGGATTTTTTTCGGTGCATAGGGAGTTTGACGAAAACGCCGACAAGCTTGCGCTGATAAGGACGGTGGCCGCGCTTAACGAGGATGAAAATATAGACGGGATTTTGGTGCAACTTCCGTTGCCGAGAACCTTGAACGCCGACGAAATTCTGCCATATATCGACGTCCGAAAGGATGTGGACGGATTGAGCGCGTACCAGCAGGGGTTGCTGTCGCAAGGCGCGCCCGACCTCGTTTCATGTACGCCGAACGGCGTTATGGAGCTTTTAAGGGCGGCGAATATCGGTGTGGCGGGCAAGCGCGCCGTCGTCGTGGGGCGAAGCAATATGGTGGGCAAGCCTATGGCTATGCTACTTTTGAACGCGAACGCGACGGTTACGGTCTGCCACAGTAAAACGGAAAACTTAAGTGAAATAACCGCGTCGGCGGATATATTGGTAGCCGCTTTGGGCAAACCGCGCTTTATTACCGCGGATATGGTAAAGACCGGCGCCGCGGTTATAGACGTGGGGATGAACCGTGAGGACGGCAAGCTTTGCGGCGACGTCGATTTTGAAAACGTCAAGGAAAAAGCGGCGGCGATAACGCCCGTACCGGGCGGCGTGGGTCCTATGACTATCACGATGCTTTTGCAAAACACGCTGACTAGCTTCAAAAGAAAGAACGGCATAGAATAAAACGGTAAAAACGCGGGATAGAACC
Source organism: Clostridiales bacterium (assembly GCA_031275485.1). GTDB lineage: Bacteria > Bacillota > Clostridia > Christensenellales > JAISNN01 > JAISNN01. Next base: position 6,626 of record JAISOS010000049.1, read on the forward strand.
GCGGATTTAATTTGCGGTGAAGCGTATAAAAAACGCGGCGCGCAGAAGCGAGAAAGTTGCCGTAAAAACGCGTTTATATACGAAAAATAAAAAATGCGGTCGCGTAATTTTATTTAAGCGGAACCGTGGAAATAAGACGTTAAAGTTTTTTGGAAAGGGGTGCTGGGGAAACCTTTTGTTTACAAAAGGTTTCCCCCGTATAAATTTAAAAAGAGGTTGATATTGGAAGAAATAATCGTTTCCGTTCACGAACTGAACGACGTAATAAACCGTATTTTCAAGTCGGAGGAGATGCTTCACGGCGTTTGCGTCGCGGGCGAAATTTCGGGGATAAGCGTTTCCGGACCTCACGCCTATTTTACATTAAAGGACGAGCTGGCGCAGTTGAATTGCTGTTGTTTTTCGTACAAAAAGACATACTTTCCGAAAAACGGCGAGGCGGTCATAGCGCGCGGTTCGCCGGATTATTGGGTAAAGGGCGGGAGACTGTCTTTTAACGTCGATTCGATAAGACCGTCCGGCGAGGGGCTTTTGTATCGAAGGATAGAGGAGCTGAAAGCGAAACTGAAAGCGGCGGGCGTGTTTGACGAAGACAAGAAAATACCCGTTCCGCAGTTCGCCGACAATATCTGCGTGGTGACAAGCAAGACGGGCGCCGTAATCCGCGATATCGTAAAGACCGTCCGCAAAAAAAATAAAAGTCTGAATATAACGGTTTGCGACGTGCGCGTGCAAGGCGAGCGCGCCGCCGAGGATATAGCCCGCGCCCTGAAAAACGTCGATAAGGCGGGGTTCGACGTCGTAATAATCGCGCGTGGCGGCGGCTCGTTGGAGGATCTTATGCCTTTCTATTCCGAAGAAGTCGCTCTGGCGGTCTACGCTATGAAAACGCCCGTCATTTCCGCCGTGGGGCACGAAACGGATTTTTCCATTTGCGATATGGCGGCGGATTTGCGAATGCCTACGCCTACCGCGGCGGCGGAATACGCCGCTTTTGACGAGGACGCGCTGAAAGCTGAAATTCTAAGCGGATTGCTCCGCGCCAAGCGTTTGATTAGGAATAATTTCGAGTACAAACGAAGCCGCCTTATCTCCGCCGTAAGGGCGGTTGTCGCGGCGGCTAACGCGGGCGTGTCGGAGCGCCTCGCCTATTTGAAGTCTCTGAATTTCCGTATGTCGTCGGCCGCCGCCGCCGTACTGGCTAAAAAGAAGGGCGACGCCGAACGCGCCCTTGTGGCTCTCGAAAAGGCGGGGCCGATAGGCAGGCTGAAGTCGGGGTATTTCAAGCTGGAAAAGGACGGCGAAACCGTACCCGAAATAGCGGGATTGAAACTCGGCGACGATGTCAAAATTTACGGCATAGACGGAGCCGCGCGCGCGTCGGTTACGGACGTGTTTTTAAATTAACGTTTTTCGGAAAGGGACGCGGGGGATAACCTTTTGTACGCAAAAGGTTTCCTCCGCATAATTTTTTTAAATATTTTAAATAAAAAAATAAAAAATAAAAACTTATCCGATAAATATTGCCAAAAACGGGGAAAAGTGATATAATAAAATAGTAAAATATACTTGAAAAGCAATTCCGCGCCGCGGTTTTTCTTGCGCATATGCGTCGGGCAGGAAATAAAGAGGTAAAAATGCAGCTCGCTAAGGAACTTAAAGACCCGATATATCTCTTTCACAAGGGCGTCAACTACGAGGCGCACAGGCTTTTTTCGCCGCATCCGACGGCTATCGGCGGCGTTCGCGGCTGGCTTTTCCGAATTTGGGCGCCGGAGGTTGCGGGCGTTTCCGTCGTGGGCGATTTCAACGGCTGGGACAAGCGCAAAAATCCTATGACTAGAATATCGGACGAGATTTACGAGACCTTTGTTCCCGGCGCGAAAGAGTACGACTGCTATAAATACTGCGTCGCCACAAAAAGCGGCGGGAATTTTTTTAAGTCCGATCCGTATGCTTATCACAGCGAGACCGCACCCGCGAACGCCTCGAAACTCTACGATATACGCGGTTACAAATGGAAAGATTCGGTGTGGATGAGCGCGCGGGAGAATTTTAACCCGTATTCCGCGCCGATAAACATATACGAGATTCATCTCGGCTCTTGGAGGAAAAACGCCGACGGCTCGTATATGAGCTACTCGATGATAGCGGACGAACTGATACCGTACATAAAGGAGATGGGCTACACGCACGTCGAGCTTTTGCCGGTGACGGAATTTCCTTACGACGGGAGCTGGGGCTATCAGGTAACGGGAATGTTCGCGCCGACCTCGCGTTTCGGCACGCCCAAAGATTTTATGTCCTTTGTGAACTGCCTGCACCGCGCCGGCATAGGCGTGATTCTCGATTGGGTTGCCGCGCATTTTCCAAAGGACGCCCACGGTCTTTTTGAATTTAACGGCGGAAGTCTCTACGAATACGCCGATCCCTTAAAGCGCGAGCACCGCGATTGGGGAACCGTAGTGTTTGATTACGGCAGGAACGAGGTAAAAAGCTTCCTCATTTCATCCGCGGAATATTTCGCGAAATATTATCACATAGACGGCGTCAGGGTGGACGCGGTCGCGTCTATGCTTTATCTCGACTACGGCAGAAAGGACGGCGCGTTCTCCCGCAACAAGGAGGGCGGCAACTATAATCTCGAAGCCATAGCTTTTTTGCGCGAACTGAACGCCGCGCTGTTGTCGCGCCGGAAGGGGCTGATGATGATAGCCGAGGAATCCACGGCGTTTCCCATGATAACCAAGCCCGGTTACGACGGCGGTTTGGGATTCAATTTCAAGTGGAACATGGGTTGGATGAACGACACTTTGCGTTACGTTTCGCTCGATCCTTTTTTCAGAAAGGATAATCATAACCTTTTGACGTTTCCGATTACCTACGCCTATTCGGAAAACTACATATTGCCCTTTTCGCACGACGAGGTCGTGCACGGCAAACGCTCTCTGATCGGCAAAATGCCGGTTCGCTACGACGAAAAGTTTGACGCGTTCAAAGCTCTTATGGCGTATATGATAGCCCAGCCGGGCAAGAAGCTCCTGTTTATGGGCGGCGAATTCGCGCAGTTTTCCGAGTGGGACTATCGAAAGCCGCTCGATTGGGCGCTCCTCGAATACCCTAAACACAGGGACTTTCACTCGTATATTAAAGCCTTAAACAAGTTTTACCTCAAAAACAAGCCTTTGTACGAATTGGATTGTTCCTCTTCGGGCTATAAATGGATTGTCGTGGACGACAAAACTCAAAATATAATCGTGTTCAAACGCTTTGCATCCGACGGCGACTATATAATAGTCATTATAAATTTTTCGCCCGTCGAACGTCTCGGATACGAAATAGGCGTGTCGGAGTCGGGCACTTACAAGGTCGTCCTGAACAGCGCGCACAAACGCTTCGGAGGCGCCGCGGTTTCAAAAGCCGCTCCGAGAGCGCGGAAAACCAAAATCAAAACGCACGGCGAGGAATACGCGATAAGGTTAAAAATCCCCGCGAACGCCGCGCTGTTTATAAAACGGAAGGAATGATGGGGCGGAGATTTTTTATTTTTAAAAATGCGCTGGGGAACCTTTTGGAACCTTTTGCGAGCAAAAGGTTTTCTTCCGCGCGTCCTTCAAACAAAAACTCAACGTTTTTACGGTTCCTTTCAAACCCGAATGCCGCGGCTGTATTTTTTCTAAACATAACCGGACGACGCGGCGTGAATTGAGATTTGCGATAAAGTGAAACTGCGCTCCGCCGAAAACCTTTTTTGAAACGGAGGCGCGGCGGACAAAAAAAGCCTCTTTCGAGAATGGAATATCCGCAAAGCGGACGGGACGCCGAAGTTCGGAATAAAAAGAAAAGACGGCGTTTTTAATTGCCGGTACGGGTTTAAAATGCCGGATTTCAAGAGAAATACGGCATACGGAACGGCGTTCTCGCATATAATAATCAGAAAAATCAGACTGTTAAGCGGTTTTCGCGGGAGCTTTATGCGGACGCCGTCTAAAAAAACGGAGGCTATTCACGTTATGAAACAGAAAAAGGAATGCGTAGCAATGTTGCTCGCGGGCGGGCAGGGGACGCGGCTCGGCGCGCTCACCGAACGCGTCGCGAAGCCGGCGGTGCCTTTCGGCGGTAAATACAGAATTATTGATTTTACGCTCTCGAACACCGTAAATTCGCATATCGACACCATCGGCGTACTCACGCAGTATCAGCCCTTCGAGTTGAACACCTATATAGGCAACGGTCAGCCGTGGGATTTGGACCGTCTGAACGGCGGCGTATTCGTGTTGCCGCCGTTTATGCGCGCGGATTCGGGCGAGTGGTACAAGGGAACCGCTAACGCGATATACCAGAATATCGCGTTCATAGACAGGTACGATCCGGAATACGTACTCGTGCTGTCGGGCGACCATATCTACAAAATGGACTATTCGCTTATGCTTTACAGCCACACGGCGAACAAGGCGGATTGCACGATAGCCGTTTTCGAGGTGCCGATAGAGCAGGCGCCGCGTTTCGGTATTATGAACGCGGACAAGGACGGGCGCGTAACGGAATTCGACGAGAAGCCGAAAAAGCCGAGGAGTAACAAGGCGAGTATGGGTATCTACATATTTAATTGGCGCAAGCTACGCGCATACCTCATAGAGGACGAGGCCGATAAAAGCTCGCAAAACGATTTCGGCAAAAATATCATACCGAATATGCTCAAAAACAACGAGAGAATGTACGCCTATTCGTTCAAGGGCTATTGGAAGGACGTGGGGACAATATCCAGCCTTTGGGAGGCGAATATGGATCTGCTCGACAGGAATTCGGGGCTTAATCTCAGCGACGCCGCGTGGAAAATCTACGCGAGAAATTCCGCCGAGCCGCCGCACTACGTCGGCGGGCACGCGCGAATACTCGACAGTATCGTGAGCGAAGGCTGCGAGATAGACGGCTTTATAAAAAATTCCGTGTTGTCGCACAGCTGTACGGTGGGGCGCGGCGCGGCGGTCGAAAATTCAATCGTTATGCCGGGCGCGTCGATTGAGGAAAACGCGGTCGTCAAATACGCGATAATCGGACCGGGCGCGCAAATCAAGAAGGGCGCGCGTATAGGCGAAAACCTTACGAAGCCGAAGGAAAACGGCGAGTGGGAAATTACCCTGGTAGGACCTGGCGCCGTCGCGGAGGAGAACGCGGTTATTAAGGCGTAAACGATGAAAAAACGTTAAAAAAATCCGACGGAAAGCTCGCCCCCGGCGATTGAAAGAACGGTTTGAATCCGGCTCGAAAACACCTCTGAAACGATTGAAAAAAACTATGAAAACGACTGAAAAACACGGTAAAAAACGCTGGAAAAATATTAAAAAACCACGCTGAAAAGGCGGTAAAAAACCATCGGAAAGGCAAGTGAAAAAACGACGAAAAAACCGTTGAAAATTCACCGGGAAACTCTAAAAAAAATTTAAACGCAATAAAAAGCCTGAAAAAAACGTTGAAAAATAAAGAAAAACCGTTGGAAAAACGATAAGAAAATCATTGAAAAACGCGGTAAAAACGTTAAAAAACCCACCGGAAAGCGCGGTAAAAAACGACGAACGCCGTTAAAAAAACGGTAAAAATCTTTAAAAGAATAAAAAATTTTTATAACGGGAGCCGGCAATGAGCAATATTATGAGCGTTCTCTTCGCGAGCGACAACGAGAACAAACTTAACGAATTGACGATTCACAGAACCCCCGCCTCGCTGCCTTTTTGCGGGCGGTACAGGCTTATAGATTTCAGTCTGTCGAACCTCGTCAACTCCGGCGTTACCACTATAGGCATTATCGCCCGTAACAACTACAACTCCCTTATGGACCACATCCGAATGGGCAGGGACTGGGATTTAAACCGCAAAAACAGCGGTCTCGCGGTTTTTCCGCCTTTCGTCACAAATATGTCCCGCGACCTCTACAAGAGTAAAATAGAGGCGATTTACGGCATAGCCGACTATCTCAAACGTGCGAAAGAGGAATATATAGTCATTACGAACGGGAATATCGCGTATAACTTCGATTTCGGTCTTTTGTACGATTTTCACAACGTCCGAAACGCCGACATAACTCTTCTCGTCTACAAGACGGCGGCGACGGCGCGGCGCGTGCTACCCGTAATAGGAAAGAACGGGCGGATTTCCGAGCTGATATTCTCCAACTCGCAGTCGCAAAAGCCGGCGGACGTCGCGATGAACGTCTATCTTATGAGAAAAGACCTCCTTTTGGAGCTTACGGACGCGGCTTACAGCCGCGGGCAGGTGGACTTCGAGAAGGATATTCTGCTCGCGAGAATTCCGGAACTGAGGATTTTCGCGTATGAAACTACGGGCTATGCCGCCGTTATCGACGACATAAAGAGCTATTATTACGAAAGTATGAAGCTGTTGAACAAGGAAATACGCGACGGGCTGTTTGATTCCTACGGAAATATCTACACTAAGGTAAAGGACAGCGCGCCCGCGGCGTACGGCGACAAGGCGGTCGTCAAAAATTCATTGATAGCGGACGGCTGTAAAATCAACGGTTACGTGGAGAATTCTGTGCTTTTCAGGGGCGTAAGTATCGAGGCCGGCGCGCATGTCGTCAATTCTATCGTAATGGAAAACGGTCAGATTTTGAGCAATTCAAATATAAGCTACGTCATAACCGACAAAAACGTCGTCGTTAAGGAAAACCGGAATATATCGGGCTTCGAAACCTATCCCATCGTCATAGTAAAGGACAAGATTGTGTGAGACGTATAATTAAAATTCGGCGTTCGTATCCGTTTTGCCGAATAACGGAATAATAAATATGAAAAATGTCAAATATTTTTAAACGTCAAATATTTAAATCAATAGAAAAGGAGTGGGTGAAACCGTGAATCCAAACAAATCAAAGCGGAGTTCGTCGGGGGACGCGGGCGGTGTCGCCGCGTTCGGCGGCGAACCTCTTTCGAAATTCAGCCCCAAAAAAGACGAAGAAAATAATATCGGAAAAGCCGGAAATAACGCGGTAAAAGCCGCGGACGGCGACACAAGAAAAATTGAAAATAACGCGGCGGCGCTAACTGCGGACGGCGGCGCGGAAAAGGTTAAAAAGAATAATGCGGAAAGAGCCGGAAATAACGCGGGGAAAACCGCGAATAATAACGTGGAAAAAATTGCAAACAACTCTAAGCAAAACGAAAGTAAAACGAAAACCGAAGGGCGCGGAAGGAGTGATAAAATGAGGATTAAAGACGCTAACGGAACTAAGGTTGCGGACGGCAAAAACGGTGCGGCGCAAACCGGAAACAAAACGGACGCGGCGGGCGGCGAGGATAAGCCGAGCGAAACGAAACTAAACGGAACGCGCAAAACAAACAAAGCGAATGAAATAAGCAAATCAAACGGAACGCGCAAAATAAACGAAACAAGCGAAGCGAATAACGCGGGTGAACTAGGCGGAATAAAAAAGGCGGGCGCCTCGGGCAAAACGCGCGGAACGCGTAACGCCGATAACGCGAATAAGGCGAACGGCGAAAATAATGCAAACAGCGCCGACGAAATAAACGAAGAGAAAAAAACGAACAAAATAAGCGAAATAAGCGGCGCGGGCAAAGCGGACGAAATAAACGGCGCAAATAACGCCGACGAAATAAACGGCGCGGGCGGCGCCGATCGACGGACCGAAACAAGCGGCGCGTCTGCGGTCGGCGGAACGGACGCGGCGAAAAGGCCTCTGAAAATTTTGTTCGCGGCCTCGGAGGCGGGACCGTTCATACGTTCGGGCGGGCTGGGCGACGTAGCCGCGTCTTTGCCTAAGGCTCTGAAAAAAAACGGCTGCGACATACGCGTCGTTTTGCCGCTGTACCTCGACATAGATTGGAGTTGGCGTTCCCAAATGCGCTATTTGGGCGCGCTCTACGTGCCGCTCAGCTGGCGGCGTCAATATTGCGGCGTATTCGAGGCCGAATACGGGGGCGTAACCTATTATTTCATCGACAACGAATACTATTTCAAGCGAAGCGGCATATACGGACACTTTGACGACGCGGAGCGTTTCGCGTTTTTTTCAAAAGCCGTACTCGCGGCTATGTCCGTCACGGGTTTTTATCCCGACGTGTTGCACGTCAACGATTGGCAGACCGCGTTGACGCCGGTTTTTCTCGACGTATTCTACAGATACGGCGAATATAGCGGTATCAAGACGGTTTTCACAATCCACAATATAGAGTTTCAAGGCAAATACGGTCTGAATATCGGCGAGGACATCATCGGACTCGACAAAAACGCTATGCGTCTTGTGGAATACGACAAATGCGTCAATTTTATGAAAGGCGCGATAGAGACTTCGAACGCCGTTACCACGGTCAGCGACGCTTACGCGCGAGAGATTTTGGATCCGTTCTATTCATACGGCCTGGAGGGGATTTTGAAGCGGCGGCAGTATAAAATTTCGGGCATAATCAACGGCATAGACACGGACGTTTACAACCCCGCGACCGATAAGGCGCTTCTCAAAAATTTCACTTTCGACACGATCGAAAATAAACGCGAAAACAAGCGGAATCTTCTGGATATGATATGCCTGCCGTACTCCGAGAACCGTCCGCTGATAGGTATGGTTACGCGGCTGACGTCTCAAAAGGGTATGGATCTGGTTTCCCGCGTCGCCGAGGATATTCTCGGCAAGGATATATCCTTCGTCGTGCTTGGCAAGGGCGATTGGAAATACGAAACTATGCTTAAGGATTTTGAGAACTATTATCCGAACAAAATCAAAGCGATCGTCGGCTTTTCTCTCGACGTCGCCTCCAAAATATACGGCGGCGCGGATTTTTTGCTTATGCCGTCTAAGTTCGAGCCGTGCGGACTCAGCCAGATGATAGCGATGCGCTACGGCGCCGTGCCTATCGTCCGCGAGGCGGGAGGTTTAAAAGATACCGTGGAGGCGTATAATTATCTGAGGGGAACGGGCAACGGCTTTACCTTCAAAAGCTACGACGCTTACGATATGCTAGACGCGATCAACCGCGCGATAGACGTCTATTACAAAAAGGACGAATTTAAAAAGGTCGTAAGAAACGCTATGGCAAGCGATTTCTCGTGGACGGAATCGGCAAGAAAATACGAGGAATTATACAGAAAATTATAGAATTTTTGTAATTTGCGCGGGGAATCCTTAAGGGAAAAAGGTTCTCTCCCCTCGTCTTTTCCAAAGACTGCCGATACCGCTTTTGAAAAATTCTGAAAGACTTTTAAAATGACAAAACCGCCGAAGACCGTCAAGTTTTTCAACGGTCGCAAAAAAATATAAAATTAAAATGAAAAAAACAAGAAAATCGGAGTATACGGATAAATGAAAAAAACACTTAATACGGAAACGGAAACGCAGATAAGCGAGAATAAGGTAAAGAAAAAAAACGCGCCCGTAAAAACGCAAACGGCGGGAAATCAAGCGGAAACGGAAACCGAAACGCGGACAAACGGAAATAAGATAAATAAAAAAAGCGCGCCGTCGGCGCGAAGAAAAGCGGACGACGGGACGGACGACGAGTATCCGTACCGCGGGTTTAAGGACGGTTTCGACGGCGCGGGGTTTTCGGACAGCCTCGTCAAACAGATGAAAAAAATGTTCGGCATAATGCCCGACGAGGCGGAAAAGGAGCAGATGTATAAGGCGCTCTGCACGGTCGTCAAGGATATTTTGACGTCGAAGAGGGTCTCGTTCAAGGAAAAAATGCGCGCGCGCGGCACGAAGCAGGTCTACTATATGTCCGTGGAATTCCTGCTCGGCAGATCCTTAAAAAATCACCTTATGAATCTCGGAATGACGGAGAACGTGACGAACGTTCTCGCGGATATGGGCTTCGACCTTAGCGAACTGTGCGATATAGAACAGGACGCCGGGCTTGGCAACGGCGGGTTGGGCAGGCTTGCGGCGGCATACATGGACGCGCTGACCTCGAAGGGCTACGCGGCGACGGGCTTTTCGATACGGTACGACTACGGCATTTTCAAACAGAAAATAGCCGACGGCTGGCAACTCGAGTTGCCCGACGAATGGCTGAACGAGGGGGGCGTGTGGCTTGCGCCCCGCGTGGAGGACACCTTTGAGATCAAATTCGGCGGCAGAGTAGACGAGGAATGGAGCGACGGCAGACTGTACGTTAAGCACAAGGACTATACGTCCGTGCTCGCCGTGCCTTACGACATGAACGTGTCGGGTTACGCGTCGGACGCGGTCAACACGCTCAGGCTTTGGAGCGCAAAGGCGCCCGTGGGCATAGATTTGAAGCTGTTTTCGCAGGGCGAATACGTTAAGGCGATGGAGAGCAAGTCCTACGCCGAGAGCATTTCCAAGATACTCTATCCCGCCGACAACCATTACGAGGGCAAGTCGCTGAGATTGAAGCAGCAGTATTTTTTCGTATCCGCGTCGGTACAGAGCATTTTAAAAAAGCATTTGAAATTCAACGAGCTGTCCAATCTTCCCGATCGGGTGGCGATTCACATAAACGACACGCATCCCGCGCTTTGCGTTCCAGAGCTTATGCGCATATTGCTGGATGATTTTTTCTACTCATGGGAGGACGCGTGGAGCATCGTTAAGCGCACGGTTTCGTACACCAATCACACGGTTATGTCCGAGGCGCTCGAAAGGTGGCCTAAGGAGCTTTTCAAGAGCCTGCTGCCGCGCATTTATCAAATCACGGAGGAGATCGACAGGCGTTTCAGAGGCGAACTCGGCGCGTTTTTTGCGGGTGATCCCGCCGCCGTGGACGGGAACGCGATAATTCGCGGCGGAGATATTTGCATGGCGAATCTCTGCGTCGCCGCGTCGCATACGGTCAACGGCGTTTCCGCGCTCCACTCGGAGATTTTGAAAAATAGCGTTTTCAGGGATTATTATCGTATGCGTCCGCAGATTTTCACGAACGTCACGAACGGCATCACGCACAGAAGATGGCTGACCATAGCCAATCCGGAGCTCGCGTCGCTTTTGACGGAGCTGATAGGCGGAGGCTTCATAACCGATGCCGCCGAATTGAAAAAATTTGAAAAATACAAGGACGATAAAAGCGTGCTTTTGGAGCTCGACGCGATAAAGCGGCGCAACAAGGCGCGCCTCGCCGAATATATAGCGGCGGAGAACGGCGTGAGCGTAAGTCCCGACGCGGTATTCGACGTGCAGGTCAAGCGGCTCCACGAATACAAGCGGCAGCTTTTAAACGCTTTGAATATTCTGGATTTATATTTCAAGCTGAAAGACGATCCGAATTTAAACGTCAATCCGCGAGTGTTCGTTTTCGGCGCGAAGGCGGCGTCGAGCTACACTATGGCGAAGCAGATTATCAGGCTGATTTATCAGTTGGGCGAGCTTATAAACAATGACAAGACCGTGAACGACAAGTTGAAAGTCGTCTTTTTGGAAAATTACAGGGTAACGTTGGCGGAGCTTATTATTCCGGCGGCGAACGTCAGCGAGCAAATTTCAGTGGCGGGGAAGGAGGCGTCCGGCACGGGCAATATGAAATTTATGATAAACGGCGCGGTCACCGTGGGTACGATGGACGGCGCGAATATCGAGATTTTCGAGCGCGTGGGCGGCGAGAATATTTTCATATTCGGGTTGCGCGCGCACGAAATAGAACGCCTCGCGCAGTCGGGCTACAATCCGTCGTATTTTTACAATCATAACGCGGATCTCAAACGCGTCATAGACGCGCTCAATTCGGGCGTCGCGGGCGTAAACTTCCGCGATATAGCGGACGGTCTGACGATAGGCGTGTACGGCAAGGCGGATCCGTATTTCGTTATGGCGGATTTTGAGTCGTATTCGCGCGCGCAAGCCGCGCTCGATAAAGCCTATAACGACAAAATCGCTTTCAACCGTATGTCGCTGCTCAATATCGCGGGCGCGGGCTTTTTCGCCGCCGACAGAAGCGTAACCGAATACGCCGAAAGAATCTGGCATATCGAACGGGTGTAAGATTTTTTTAAGAAAAGTTACTGCGGAAACCTTTCTAAGGAGTTTTAATGTTTTTTACGGTTCTGTTAAAATAAAGCGACCGCGATTAGTTTTTTTGTGCGTGGTGGGGGGAGGAAATTAGATAGTTCTGAAATTTTTGTGACGAATAGACCTGCGAACGGTATTTTTATCACGAAAATTTATTCGCTAAAAAAGATAAAATACGCGCGTCCGGAACAAGCCGACGATGGATGGTGCGGCATAGGCAAAAAACAATCGGAGGAAATTTTTAAATGGCACAAATAATGTTTACGCCCGTGCCGCGTATATTAAAAGACCTGTTGATGGAGGTGGAAACCGGAAAACTCGGCTTGCCCGAGCTTCAGCGCGGATATGTCTGGAAGACGACAAATGTTCGCGACCTGCTTGACTCTATGTTTAAGGGCTATCCTATCGGCTATCTGTTGCTATGGGATTCCTCCGACACTTCCGATAAAAGCAAGCAAATCGGAACGGACGGGAAAGTTTATTCCGTGCCGAGGAGTCTGATTATCGACGGGCAACAACGGCTGACCTCGCTGTACGCCGTTATGCGGAAGAAAAAAGTTATCGACGAGAAATTCAACGAAAGACCGATAGTCATATCGTTTAATCCGTTACGAGGCGTATTCGACGTAGGCGATAACGCCATAAAGCGCGCGTCGGACTGGATTTACGACATAGGCGAAGCGTTTATGAACGGTTCGCGTAGCTTTGCCTATATAAACGAAAGGGTTCAGGTCATTTCCGACGCGCGCGAAAGAGCGGGGTTAACGCTCGGCGGCGACGACAAGCAACTGATCCAGCAGAATATTATGAATTTGCTCTCATTGGAGAATTACAGTATTCCGACATTGGAAATTAACGGCAATGCGGACGGGGAAAGCGTTTCCGATATTTTTGTGCGCGTCAATTCGGGCGGAAAGAGTTTGGGGGAGGACGATTTCATTTTGACGTTGATTTCCGTTTATTGGCAGGAGGGGCGGAATCGGATGGAAGAGTTTTGCCGTAGCGCGAAAATCCCAAAACAAGGAACCGCTTATAATTTTCTGTTCGAGCCGTCGCCGACTCATATTATCCGCGCGGCAATGGGCTTCGGGTTCCGGATAGCGAAACTCCGCTACGCGTATATGCTGCTTCGCGGGCGCGATTTTGATAACGAAGTTTATTACGACGATTTGAGAGAAATGCGGTTTAACGAGCTGAAAAACGCAATAGACAAAGTGTTAAACGTTCAGGCGTGGAAAAGCTTCATTAAATGCGTCGAGGCGGCGGGTTTTGTTTCCAAAAGCCTGATTTCATCCGTGAACGCTTTGGTATATTCGTATACTATGTTTTTAATCGGCAAATACTCTTACGGAATGAGCGAATCCGCGCTTAGGAAACTGATTTCAAAATGGTTTTTTATGGCGGCGGTAACGGGATATTATACAAGTTCGCTGGAAACGGATGTCGAGTCGGATATGGCGGACTTGCGCTCAATAAAAACGGAAAGCGAATTTACCGCGTTGCTTGAAAGCAAAATCGACGCGGTTTTCACCCACGATTATTTTGAGATCTCTTTACCCGACAATCTCGCGAACTCCGCTACGCGCAACCCGTCGTGGTTCGGTTATTGCGCCGCGTTGAACGTCCTTGACGCGAAGGTTTTGTTTTCCGAATTGAGGACGAGAGAGCTTTCCGTTCCCGCGGCGGACGGGACAAAGAACGCGCTCGAACGGCATCATTTATTTCCTAAGGCGTATCTTGCTAAAATAGGCGTCGGCGACGACCGCGACAGAAATCAAAACGCAAACTTTGCTTTTATAGAGTGGAGCGACAACATCGAAATTCTCGATTCCGGTCCGTCCGAATATATGAAGGATAGACTTGCCAAGATTCCGCCGGACGCAAAAGCGTCGGTATACGCGGATCACGCGTTGCCGGAAGGCTGGGAGAATATGGACTATCGCGAGTTTTTGCAACGGCGGCGTGTTCTTATGGCGAACGTGATTAAAAGGGGCTACGAACGCTTGAAATAAGATCCGTATAGCCCGTTACGTAGGATTGCGCGAAAAGATTTCCGTAGCAAAAGCCTTAACAAAAAAATTTTCCTCGCTTTTTTGTAAAAATTTTGTATTTTGTCCGAAAAACGTTGTCAAGCGTTTGTGGTATTGTCCATAAAATTTTTATAAATAATTTGTCTCCACGGGTGGTTTTTGGAAGGGATTTTGGGTTTTTGAGGTAAAGGGGCAGGTTTTGCGGGCGAGGGGTCGAAGTTTAGGGAAAACGGTTCGTGAGTCGGAATGAGTTCGAGGGAGTAGGTTTTATCGGCGACGGTAAAAAACGGAGAGCCGTCGAGAGTGCGGGCGACGGTACCGACGACGCCTTTGGCAAGGAAGACGCGGCCGCCGCGTTCGTCGGTCGGGGCGTAGAGCTTGCGGTCGTAGCGGAGCGACGCGCCGCCGTCGATTTTTCTTTCGGTGAGGACGGAAAGAAAGAGCCGGAGCTCGTCGGGCGACGGGGCGGGAATGAAAACGCTTCGGGCCGCGGGAATCGGCAACGCGAATTTTTCGTTGAAGCTCGGGATATACCCGGTAAGAAAAGCGTTTGCCGCTTCGATTGTTTTGATACCGGCGAGGCGAAGCTCGAGCGGTAAGCGGTTTTGGAGAGTGTCCCACATACGCTCTACCCGTCCTTTGGCTTGGGCTACGCTCGTTGTTTTTATATCTATGCCCAAATTTTTGCACATATAGCCGAATTGAGTTTTGCGGTCGGAGCGGTCGTCCTCATAATTTTTTTTTGCGTTCGAGACAAACACGGTGCGGTTGTCGGCGAGGAAAGTTGCGGGAATGCCGTACTCGAGAACGAGTTGTTCGGTCATACGGAAATAACCGTAGAGGGTTTCGCAGGCGTCGAAGTAAGCTCCGACGATACGCGACGTCGCGTCGTCCACGGCTATGTGGAGATGTGGAGCGCGGTTTTTTCCGTTCCGAACCAAAGGTGTTCGGAGGCGTCGGTTTGAAGGAGTTCGCCGAAGTACCGTCTGCGCGGACGCGCCGGGTGGGTTTCGGAGAGGCTTAAAATCCGTAGCGTCAATTTTTCTTTTTCTTCCGCGTCTGCGGTTTCACGAAGCTTCCGGAGTTGGTTTTTGACAAGTTTTCGCGTTCGCCTCGTGGCTTTCGGCGATAACAAAAATTTTTCGCGCAAAACGGAGCGGACGAACGCCTCCGAAAATTTTAAATTCTCGTAATCGGCTATGAGTTCGGTAAAATGGGCGTAGGTCGCGCCGGAGTATTTGCCGGTGTACAGGCTCGCCACGGCTTGCCGTGCTTCGTCCGGTATGCGGCGCGGCGAGATTTTTCCGCGGTTGCCGTGTGCGAAATAAGCCCGCCCCTCTTTTTTGTAACCGCCGATAAAGCGTCTTGCGGTTCTTTCGGAGCAGGAAAGCTCGACGGCTAAGCGGCGTATATTTTTGTGATTTTCGGCGTAACGTTTTACGGAGCGGTATTCTTGTTCCTCCGTCGCCGATAGCGAAACGTTTTCGGTTTCTTTCATATGTGAAAAAGTTCCTTTTGTCGGTTTTTATAAAATTATACACCGAAATTAAATTTTAAGCAAAGATAAACGCCGTAAAGCGGCGTATTTCGGCGTTTTTGTCCTTGTTGCGGGAAATCTTATTAAAAATAAAGACCGACCGATTTAGGCGCGTTTAAGCGCGTTAAAAGCGTATATACGTTTTTTTATTTATTTTAACGGCGATTGCGGTTTTTTCGTAATCCGCCGCGCGGTTTTTCTTTTTGTGTTTTCAAGTTCAAACGGCAAAGCCGTTGAATATTCGTGAGGAATGCCCGTAAAGCCGCGATTTCTGGCGGGATCGGGTCTTTACTCGGAAAAACAATAGGCGGTAGAAAAGGCGGTTCTACGGCGTTAAAAGCGTATATACATTTTTTTGTATATACGTTTTTGCGGAGGTTAGGGCGTATATACGGGATTTTGTATATACGGTAACTTGTATATACAAAAAAGAAAAATTGAAATTGAAAACACAAGAAAAAAATTTAGAGAATGTTGGTAAAAAAAATCGGAGAAAGGTTTGATTTTTGTTTCGAGAAGTGATATACTATGTAAAAGAAATAAAATCGGGGTGTTGTTTTTATGGAAGGCAGAATGTTTAAGGTGAGCGTCCTATTGGATAACGACAAGATATTGAAAGAGGGAAAATACGATATTAGAGCCATATACTACAACGTTGAAAAAGCGTACACCGATAGGGGCTTTATCCGCGACTACGACACGCCGGAGGGGGCTATGATGTTCTACGGGGTGAACGGGTGGGCTGATAATAGGGGTATGATGAACGCGTCGTATTTTTTGCGCAAACAAGATTGGTTTATGAGATACGTTAGGAAATGGACAGGTTATGAAAACGAACAATGTAAATATAAGGATACTTTCGGAGTAGTTGATATATTGAACTCAATTAAATGGGCAGATAGTGTTGCGGGTGTTATCTGATGAAAAATGAAAGTCAAGGATTGGAAAGCCAAAAATGTATTATGTTCGATTTGAGCGTAAACGCGATAAAATCGGCAATGCTAAAAGGCGAAGCAAAGTTTAAAAGCTATACTACGGCTTATGAGAAAATTAGGCGGTATCTTGAGAAAGGCGGTTTTGAGCAGGAGCAAGGCTCGGGTTACACCTCAAAAAAAACGATGAGTACGGAAGACGTACAAAACATATTTTTCACTCTTGGCGAAAAGAATCCGTGGCTTTCAATGTGTATGACAAGGTGTCGATTATCAAGTTTTGAGGAAGGCGCGCTTAAATATGCAGACCTAATGCAAGATATACAAGACGGAGCGAATTCGGCAAGAGGCACGCAAGGCGGTTTTGTTTCTGTCCCGGACAACTACAAACCTACGCGTGATCCGAGGGAGAAAGCGCAAGCGGAGGCTTTGCGTGAAACGCTTAGAGGCGGTTCGACGGTTGCCATGGTTTCTACGGCGCGGGTTTCGGTTGGGGTGGACAAAAAGCCGCCGGAAAGCGCGGTAAACGTTAAAACGCCGCAGTCGAAAGACAAGGATAAAGGAGCGGGGCTGTGAATTAATATAGACATAAAAAAGCGTATATACGCGAAAACGTATATACACTTTTTTTGTATATACGGCAATTCGTAATACGTTTTTGCGGAGGTTCGGGCGTATATACAGGATTTTGTATATACGCATTACGGCTATACGCCTGTTGATAACTGCATTTCGGCATACGGCTCGCGAGTGGATCCCCGGCGAACTTTTTGTTGGCTAAAGATTTTTCCCTTGTTCGCCGCGAGGCGTTAAGGTGATTTGAAAGCCGAGCGCGTTCAGGAGTTTTTCGGCGTTATCTACGGGCGGATTTTTGCCGAGGATGTAGTGATACACGGTCTGCGGCGATAACCCCGCTATACGCGCTACGCCGGATAACGACCGTCGCCGCTTCTCCAATTCGTTAACTAAAAATTCTTTTATAGTTATGTTCTCTCGTTCGCCGCGAGGCATTAAGGTGATTTGAAAGCCGAGCGCGTTCAGGAGTTTTTCGGCGTTATCTACGGGCGGGTGTTCGCCATGGACATAGGTATACACGGTCTGCGACGGTAGCCCCGCTACACGCGCTACGTTGGATAACGACCGTCGCCGTTTCTCCAATTCGCTAACTAAAAATTCTTTTATAATCATGTTTTTATATTTTTTTCTTGTATTATTTCCCCGAATATGATAAAATAAAGTTATAGTTATTCGGAGGTCTTTTATGGATACAACCACAAAAAGTTCTATCAAGCGATATATAGTCGGTCTTTGCTGTTTGGAATTTGCGTCTTTATTCACCCTGCTTCCTCTCAAACTGTTCGGGATTCTCTAACGCCCGTTTTTTCCGTAGACGCCGCTCGACTAATCCCGAGAGGCTGTACCCCTTTATCCCCATAAAAAACGGAATGACGGCAAGGAATTCAAACCATAGATTAGCTATTCCCAGTCCGCTCCAGTTTTTCACAGCCGCGATAGTGGCGATGACGGGAATGGGAAAGCCGAGGACGATAACGTCAAGCAGAGTAAGAAGGGTGCCCTTGAGCGAGGTCAACGGCAACGCCGTATCTTGTTTTGCGTCAAAAGTTTTGGATTTCATAGTGATTACTCCTTCCCGCGCTTAGCCCGGCGGACGGGCTTGCTGTATTATTGGGTTGTCGTGCCGCTGTGGGCGGCGTATATACGCCGTTTTTCTTACTTTTTCTCCACGCATTTTTTAATAAACTCGTTCAGGATTTTGGAGCGGTCGGTATCGTTTTCTTTGGCGTAGTCGCCGAAAAGCTCCCAAAGCCGTTCGTCGGTTCTAAGAGTTACCATAAGCGGGCGTTTGACGGGTTTTTGCGTTCCGAGTATAGATGATACTATGTTTTTGTTTTTGGTTAGCATTATTGAAAATCTCCTTGTATTTTTTTGTGCGGTCAAAAAGTTATCTTTCCGTATATACGGCAATTCGTATATGCACTTTTTGTATATACGGAAATTTGTATATACAAAATCAAACGATAAGCGGTCGTTGAAGTTCAAGGTCTATAAATTCGTTTACAAACGCCGCGTAATCCGAGGCAACCGGGGCGCTTGAAAGATACGGGTTTCCGGAGAGAGCCGCGCCGGACGCGCTCGAGCGTATGCGCGACTGAAAGACGCGTATATCGCGCGGGTCGGCTATTTCGCATATTTTTTCAATAATTCGGGCGGTGTTTTTGCGGCGTTTGTCGTGCATAGTAACGAGAAAGCCGGCGACGGCGGCGTTTAAGGCTCTCATATTCTCGATAGTTTCGAGCAAAAGCTCTACGCCTTTGAGCGAAGGCTTCCTCGGGCTTAATCGGCACGATGACGCGCTCCGCGGCGGCGAAAGCGTTGACGGTTATTACGGAGAGCGAGGGCGAGGTGTCGATAATGCAATAGTCGTATTTATCTTTGATACGCCTTAGCGCGGCTGCTAAGCACACGGCGGCGGTAGGTTCGCCCGTCAGGAGCTTTACGGCTTCCTCAAGCGAAATGTCCGCGGGTATCAGGTCTAATTTATCGGCGATACTTATGACGACGTCTTTAAATTCGGCGCGGTTTTTGCGCTGAATGCCGAGGAGCTCGAACACGGTCGGACGGCTCATAGTGTCTATGCCTAAAAAGCCCGTGAGCGAGCCTTGCGGGTCGAGGTCTACGAGCAGGGTTCGGTATCCTTTCAGGGCGAGTCCGTAGCCTATGGCAATAGCGGTTGTCGTTTTGGCGACGCCGCCTTTCTGATTTGCGATTGCGATAGTTTTCATTATGTAGCTCCTTTATAAGAATTTTATAGTTCACGGTGATTTTGTATATACAAAAGTTTGTATATACGGTAATTCGTATATACGTTTTACAGCTACTTTTCGTCGTTGCGGGGGAGCGACGACAGCGTAAATGGCATAACGAGGTAAAGAAAGACTATGTCGAATACCCGCCGCGTGAGTTTTATCAGTGCAACGCCGATTAGAAATATGAAAATCAACGGCGTTATAAACAGTAAAAAAATATTAGTTTTGTAAAGGTCTGCTATGCCTACGCTGTTTTTAATATAGGTATCGCCTTTAATCTCCCACGTAACGTTACCTTCCTCGTCGGTGTGTTCCTCGTAGGTATCGGGAGATTCCTCAGACCTAATAACGTGTCGGTTTTGTACTGTCCTAAAACTTTGTCGGGGGTCATATCGGGCGTGAAGTTTTCCGCGGCGTTGTTATCGCGATAGCCGCCGCTTGAAACGGATAGGTCAAAAATGCGTTGTGAAATCGTGAGATTTGCACTCCCGCTTGTCGCGTCGTCAAGACCTGATTGCTCACGGCAATGCCGCCGAAAAGGACGATTTGCGCGATAAAAAACGCGATTATCGCGCTGAAAAATTGAACGGCGATTTTGCTTTGGTTTTTTTAGCTTGCGTCGCGGTCTTTATGATAGCCGCAACGGTAAAAACGGCGAGGCACACAAGCGAAATCAGCATTATGAATAATCCGGCGTTTTGGATATTTTTGTCCTCTAAGAAATAGGTCAATAGGTCGGCGGAGCCGCTCCCCTCGACGTTGACGGGAGAAAGCCCGGTCAGACTGCGGAACATACCGAACATAGAGTCTATAATTTTCATCATATAGAAAGCTATTTGAGCGAATAGCTTTTTAATCCAAATTTCCATTTGTGTGCCTCCCGATTACTTTATCTTTTTTAACGAATATCTGCCGGAGAAGTTCATAGTTTTTCCGGATATAGTGACAAGCTCGAAGTAGCCGTCGTCCTCTAACCAATCTTTTTCACTTGCCACGTGCCAATTTTTATTTTTCTTGTCGTAAGACCAATAGAAATGAAATAGCGGTTGTTAGAAACGGGACTTTAATACCACGACAACGGAAAAAACTTGTAAACTTAACCGATTTAGAAGTCGTAACAACGTACAACGCAGAATTGCGAGGACTATGTA
>JAISOS010000065.1 GCA_031275485.1 Clostridiales bacterium
TGGAAGGAACATTTCCTAAAAGACGTTCCTTATAGGAGTATTTGTCGTAATTCCATGCATATTTTATATCATTTCCTATACTCGGTATATCGTAAATTCGGTTTTTAAACAAGCCCTAATAACGGTCATAATATTTAATTTTCGCGTTTTCTATGTATGTATGATTTTTAACAATCGCATATTTTTTTCTTGCGGTCGGGTTTGTTTGTATTTTTTGAGTTTTATACCCGTTACGCTTTCAAACGAGACTTTGCCGTATTAAAAGACGCCGTTAAAAAAGAGAACCGCGGGGGCGGTTTTACCGCCCCCGCGGTTACTATGTATATAATTCGCCATAAAAATCCTTTGCGCTCGCTTTATTCGTATTTATCGGCAGTTTTCGCGGTTGACCGCACTCCCCGTAAAGGTTTAAAATATTACGGCGGACCGGACGCGTAACCGCGTAAATCCCCGTGTTCTCAACCGTGAAAAATAACGGAGGAATGATTATGGCGGAATTTTCTATTGTTAAAAGAGGATACGACGCTAAAGAGGTGGACGAGTATATCGTCAAAAATAACGCCTATCTCGAGGATAAATTAAAGGAGCAAAGACTTAGAATTAACGAGCTGAAAATGCAAAATATGCGCTTTGCGGCAAGAATTAAGGAATTGAAAAACCGCGAGGACGACGTGAAAAACGCGCTTATCGCGGCGCAGGAAAAATCCAAGGAAATTATGTCGGCGGCTAAGCTCAAATATGCCTTGGAGGGACGGCGGCTGTGCATTTTGCAGACGAAATGGAAGGACTATTTCGAGAAAAACCGGGAAACCCGCGATAACGACGACTATAAACTCGGCGAAGCGTATTACATAAAAATCGAAAGCGAAATACGCGGCATATTGCGCGGCGACTTTGGGATCATGACTGAAAACAATAAAGCCCGCCCGTCCGTGAACGACGAGATTATCGCGCAGTATAAAAGCGAAACGAAACGACTGACGGACGGCGGCGCGGACGCGGACAAAGAATCTTACGGAGAATTGATTAAACGCATCAAAAAGGAGTTCGGCGGGGAATTTGCCGCCGAACTCACGGACGGCGCTTACGCGGAGAATAACGGTTTCGAGTCCGAATTCTGCGGCGCGGAATATGCGCGAACATGCGGAGGCGAATGCGGGGTTCGCGGCGCGGCACCGGAAGATAAAAGCAGAAATTCATCGGCGAGAGAATCGGAGTCGAACGATTTTTCAAACCTTGCCTCGATAAAGCCCGAGCAAAGCTTAGAGGAATTATGCCGCGATTTGGGATTGTAAGAAATTACGTTTATGCGGAAGATTATACTCGTTAAACTTTCAAATTAGACTTTGACCGGAGCGTGCTCGCGCAAGCGGAAAACGCGAGGATTTCTGGCGGTTTTCGTATCTTTCTAAGGCGTTTAGCGCCGCGCGGGAAAAACAACGCCTAAATAAGCAAACGAGTGCAAAAAACGCGCCGTTTACGTTTTATGCGAGCACGCCATAGTTTGAAAACGCCGTCTTTGAAAAGACGGCGCGGCGGTTTTTCCGTCGGCTTAACCGCTCTCGGCGAACACGCGCAAAGAAGCGACCGACCGCATAGTTTAAAAATATAATCGCATACGCGCGATTAAGATTATAAGGTTATTAGAATAGGGCGTACAAAAAATCGCGTCCGCGGTATTACTGTGCGCGGAGTATTTTGCATGACGGAATACTCCGTTTTCTTTATCTTTATATTTTATTAGCCTATATACGGATTGTTATTTGCAATTTTTCGCTTATTATTAAAAAAGAGTTGTTCAAAGCGTTGACTTTGTTTAAACTATGTATTAAAATATATAATAATTGATTATTCTGTGGGTTATGTATTAAAGTAAGCACGTAATTTACTCGGATATGCTGTGTATTAAAGTTATATAATATACGTTAATTATCGGATGCGTTCGGACACGTCCTAAACATACTGCCGTCAAAGAGAGTATTCGCCGGGTGAAAGGAATACACGGGAGCGTTTCGGATACCGCCGAACGGCGCGGAGGGTTAGTTGAAAATCCCGCCGCGTCGGCGTCCTTTTATAAGCGGGTTCGCAGGAAATATTATCGGCGTCAGATTTTTTTATCCGTTGTCCTTTTTCGCGGCGGCTGTTTGCGTCTGAAAAGAACGGCGTCGGATAAAAAAATTAAAAAATCCGTAAGGTATTTTCTTTCGCGCGAACGCGCGCCGAATCGAGCGACTCGAATTTTTCGGGTAATTAAGGTGGAACCGCGGGATTCGTATCCCGTCCTTAAAATAAGCCGCGTTTCTTTGAATTCGGGAAACCGCTTTTTTGATTAGGACGGGTGTTTTTTATTTTTTGGACGGGAGATTTGCTTGTTTTTATTTATTCGTGGAAACCTTTTATTCGCAAAAGTTTCCTCAAAAAAGGAGAAGAAAGCTTATGAAAATCACTTTGAGAGACGGGAAAATATTGGAAATAGACGCGCCCGTTCCGGCGGCGGAATTGACTAAACGTATAAGCGAGGGCTTGTTTCGGAACGCGGTATGCGTCAGGATTGACGGCGCGTTAAAGGATATGTCGGAGCTTGTGGACAAGGACTGCGCGTTCGAAGTCGTAACCTTTGAGGACGAGGACGGGAAAAGGGTTTACAGACACACGGCGGCGCACATTCTGGCGCAGGCCGTCAAAAGCGTTTATCCGACCGTCAAACTGGCGATAGGTCCGGCTATCGAGAACGGTTTTTATTACGACTTCGATTTCGTCACTAAAATTACCGCCGAGGATTTCGGTAAAATCGAGGCGGAGATGAACAAAATCGTCAAGGCAAACCTGCCGATAGAGAGGTCGGTTCTGGTCAAAAGCGAGGCGTTAAGGCAGGTTAAGGAGAGAGGCGAGGATTATAAGTTGGAGTTGATAAGCGATTTGCCCGACGGTGCGGAGATTTCGTTTTATAAGCAGGGTGATTTTTGCGAAATGTGCCGAGGTCCGCATCTCGACTCGACGGGCAGGATAAAGGCGTTTAAGCTTACAAGCCTTGCGGGCGCGTATTGGAAGGGCAATGAAAAGAATAAAATGCTCACGCGTATTTACGGCACGGCGTTTACGAAAAAGGCGGAAATGGACGAATATCTGAACGGCTTGGCGGACGCGAAAAAGCGCGATCACAACAAACTTGGCCGAGAATTGGGCATTTTTATGACGGACGAGAATATCGGGCAGGGATTGCCTCTGCTAATGCCCAAGGGCGCGAAAATCCTTCGGATTCTCGAACGCTTCGTCGAGGACGAGGAGGAAAAAAGAGGCTATTTAATTACGCGCACGCCGCTTATGGCGAAGAGCGACCTCTATAAAATTTCGGGACATTGGGATCATTACCGCGACAAAATGTTTATTCTTGCGGCGGACGGCGGCGACGATGTTTTTGCGTTGCGTCCGATGACTTGTCCGTTTCAGTATTCGATATATAATAACGGGCTGAAAAGCTATAAGGACTTGCCGAAAAGATACGCGGAGACCTCCGTGTTGTTCAGAAAGGAGGCGAGCGGAGAAATGCACGGGCTTATACGCGTGAGGCAATTCACGCTGAGCGACGGGCATATAATATGCGCGCCGGAACAACTGGAAAACGAGTTTCGTGGAGCTATGGATCTCATTTATTACCTTTTGAATTGTCTGGGATTGTCCGACGGCGTAACTTTCAGATTCAGCAGATACGACAAGGATGACAAGGAAAAATATATCGACAATCCCGCCGCGTGGGAGCATACCGAAACCGTATTGAAAAATATTATCGACAATATGGGAATAAAATACGAGGAGGCTGTGGGCGAGGCGGCTTTTTACGGACCCAAACTCGACGTCCAGTATAAGAACGTACACGGCAAGGAGGACACGATAATAACCGT
Organism: Clostridiales bacterium; assembly: GCA_031275485.1. Classification (GTDB taxonomy): domain Bacteria; phylum Bacillota; class Clostridia; order Christensenellales; family JAISNN01; genus JAISNN01. The sequence goes on from JAISOS010000065.1 coordinate 3,903, forward strand.
CCAGATAGATTTTTCTATGGCGGAAAAATTTAAAATGTCGTATATAGACGAGAACGGCGAAAAGAAAATTCCGTATATAATCCACAGAAGCTCGATAGGCTGCTACGAAAGGACGCTCGCTATGCTGATTGAAAAATACGCGGGCGCGTTGCCGCTATGGATGTGTCCGGAACACGTCAGAATTATGAGTCTGACCGACCGCACGGCGGAAAAATGCCTCGGGATTAAGGCGGAGTTGGATAAACGCGGAATTCTGTCGGCACTTGACAACCGCAATGAGAAAATCGGCTATAAAATCCGCGAAGCGCAGCTTGAAAAGATCCCGTATATGATTATATTAGGCGATAAAGAGGCGAAAAACGGCGTCGTATCGGTTCGAGACCGCGCGGCGGGCGACCTTGGGACAATGACTCTCGAAGCGTTTATCGAAACGGTCAGAAAACAGATAGACGGCAAGACCTGCCGATAGGGCTTATTAAGCTCTCGGATTAGGCGTTGTTTGCGGTACGCGAATATTACTTGAAAAATTTTCAATCGTTTTTTGTGTCCGGCAAGTTTTTTTCACTACGGCGGAGCCGTAGTGAAAAAAACGACGCGGAGTGAAAAAGGAGAAAACCGACTTTGCGCGCGGCGTCCCGCGCTTCATAATGTGAAACGCTGTCTTTTTATCAACAAGCGTCGCGGGGGGCGGACTCCGCCGGTTTAATTTAATACCGTTCGCGGTAATTACATGGAAAAAGAGAAGCCTCACGCGGCGTGAAAAGCGTCTGCGGCGCGATTTAAAAGCGTAATCGCCGAGGATAAATACCGCATGCCGTCTAAAACGCCTTGAACGGCGTGAAAAAAGGTGATATTATGAAAAGGAATGTTTTTATCGGCGGGGCTTGGTTCTACGCGAATTACTCCTTGCGCGTCGGTCATTTGGCGGCGCTATTGCCGGGAGACGTTATAGCGCGTTATTACATAACCAACGGCGATAACGTTATTTATGTGTCCGGCACGGACTGCCACGGCACGCCTATAACCGCCTTAGAAGGCGACGTAAAGGCGATCGGACGCGACTTGCTTTTAGGCGTATAGAATAGCGGAAAACGGTTGTTTTGCGTTTTTAAAATTGCGGATTTATACCGTGAAAATATGTCGGATTTTATCGTTAAAACGCATTTCGCATATTGCGGAAAACGGCGGTTTCGCACCGCGGAAGACAACGAATTTGTTTTACAAAAAACGATAACCCCATTTCGAAAAACGGACGGCTTTATACGCGAACGGACGAACGGTTTTACGCCGGAAAATATAGTAAAAATCGGCTCCGCGCCGAGGCAAACGATGATTTTACGCCGTGAAAAACGGAGGTTTCGTATCGTGAAAAACGGAGGAATATTATGCTTTTATCAAACCTTTTGGGCGAAAGATTAAGGGAAAAACCCGCCGAGGCAAAAATAATCAGTCAGATTTTTTTGCTTCGCGGCGGTTATATTAAGCGCGTTTCTAACGGATCGTACAGTCTTCTTTTACCAAGCGTTTTGATCACGCAAAAAATTCAGCGCATTATAAGAGAGGAAATGAATAAAATCGGCGGGCAGGAGGTGCTTATGCCCGTAGTTTTGCCTCGCGAGCTTTGGGACGAGTCGGGCAGGTACGAGTCCGTGGGCGCGGAGCTTTTGCGTTTCAAGGACAGGAGCGGCAGGGATATGCTACTCGCGATGACCCACGAGGAGGGCGCGGTGCACTTGGTGCGAGACGACGTCGCCTCCTACGGGCGTTTTCCGTTTATGCTGTACCAGTTCCAGACGAAATTTCGCGACGAGCCTCGTTGCAAGGGAGGGCTTATACGGGTCAGAGAATTCACGATGAAGGACGCGTACAGTTTCCATACCTCGCAGGCGGATTTGGAGGAATATTATCAAAAATGCTACGCCGCGTATAATAACGTTTTCCGCCGCATAGGCATTCCGGAAACCGTCGCCGTCGCGTCCGATACGGGTATGATGGGAGGCAAGGTCGCGCACGAATTTATGCTACTCTGCGATGCGGGCGAGGATACGGTTTGCGTATGCGAAAAATGCGGTTCGTATGAAAATATCGAGGTCGCGTCCTCCTTTCCGATCGGGAATAACTCGGAGGAAACCGAAATAAGCGAGGAATACACGCCGTCGACGGAAACTATAGACGAGCTTGCCGCGCATTTCAAAATTAAAAAATCTCAAATAATAAAATCGGCGGTATTCTCCGTCGAGAGCTCGGACACAATTGTCGTAGTATTTATACGCGGCGATTATGAGGTCAACGAGACCAAGCTGAAAAAAATCGTAAAGGCGAACGTATTTCCGTTGGAGAGCGGAAACGGCGCGGTTGCGGATTTGACTTTCGGCTATATAGGTCCCGTCGGGCCGGAGCTTAAAAACGCGGTTATAATATACGACAAGAGTATCGCGGGCGAGAAAAATATGATCGCGGGCGCGAACAAAAAAGACTTCCATTTGCGCGGCGTAAGCGTTCCGCGCGATTTGAAGCCCGTCGAATTCTTCGACGTCGCGAGGGTCAACGAGGGCGATATTTGCGGGAAATGCGGCGGAAAATATACCCTTAAAAAGGGCATAGAGGTGGGTAATATATTTCAGCTCGGAGTAAAATATACCGCCGCTATGGGGATGTCCTATCTCGACGAAAACGGCGAGTCTAAAATTCCGATTATGGGCTGCTACGGTATAGGCGTGGGGCGGGCGATGGCGTCCGTCGTCGAAGCGCGGCACGACGATAACGGACCGATTTGGCCTTTTTCAATCGCGCCGTGGCAGGCGCATATAAACCTTTTGTCGGGCGGCGAGGATATGAGGAAGGCGGCGTTCGATCTTTATAAAGAGCTTTCGGATGCTGGCGTCGAGGTGATTCTGGACGACAGAAGGGTCGGCGCGGGCGTGCAATTCGCGGACGCGGATCTTTTGGGCGTACCTTTTAGGGTGATTTTCGGCGCGAAAAATTTTGCGAACGGCAACGCGGAGCTTCTCTCGCGGGATAAGAAAATAAAGGAAACAGTATCGGTAGGGGACATAAAAAGGATTGTGACGGAGTATGTGAAAACGGCGGTTGCGGCCGACCGACCGTAAAACCGTGTCCGACCGCGCGAAAAACGAAGGAGAACCGACGGGTTTAATTAATTAAGAGAGGGTCCTAAAAAAACTTTATACGGAAGGGAAAATGGACAGACAGAAATATATAAGGAATTTTTGCATAATTGCCCATATCGACCACGGCAAGAGTACTCTCGCGGACAGAATTATCGAAAACACGGGAGCCGTGTCCGAGCGGGAAATGAAGGAGCAGCTTCTGGACAGTATGGATATAGAGCGCGAGAGGGGTATAACGATAAAACTGCAACCCGTCCGTATGTTCTATAAATATAAGGGCGAGGAGTATACTTTCAACCTAATCGACACTCCCGGGCACGTCGATTTTACCTACGAGGTTTCGCGTTCGCTCGCCGCTTGCGAGGGCGCGTTGCTCGTCGTGGACGCGACGCAGGGGATAGAGGCGCAGACGCTGACCAATACGTATCTCGCGCTTGACAATAATCTGGAAATTCTGCCCGTCGTCAACAAGATAGATTTGCGGAGCGCGAATATAGAAAAGACAAAGAAAGAAATAGAGGACGTCATAGGCTTGGACGCGTCGGACGTTCCGCTCATTTCCGCAAAGGATGGGACGGGTATACCGCATCTTTTGGATTGTATAGTCGAGAAACTGCCGCCGCCCTCGGGCGACGAGAGCTTGCCTTTGAGAGCGTTGATTTTCGATTCCTTTTACGACAATTTTAAGGGCGCGATTTGTTTCGTAAGAATTACGGACGGCTTTATGACGGCGGGGCAAAAAATCCGCCTCATGAATACGGGCAAGGAATTTGAGATTACGGAAACGGGCGTGCTGTCGCCGAAGCTCACGCCCGTGCCGAGACTGGCGGCGGGCGACGTGGGGTATGTCGCGGCGAGCATAAAAAATGTCAAGGACGCGTCTGTCGGAGACACGATAACCCTTCAAAACGGAGGGGCGGAAACGCCGCTGAAAGGGTACAAGGAGGTTTCGCCGGTCGTTTTCGCGGGCGTGTACCCTGCGGACGGCAACCGCTATAACGACCTGAAGGACGCACTCGACAGACTCAAGCTGAACGACGCATCCCTACAGTTCGCCCCGGAATCCTCGCAGGCTCTGGGTTTCGGTTTCCGTTGCGGATTTTTGGGGCTGTTGCATATGGAAATCATCGAGGAGAGGCTGGAGCGCGAGTTTGACCTAGACCTCATAACCACCGCGCCCAGCGTTTCTTATAAAATCGTCAAGACGGACGGCGAGGAATTTTTCATCGACAATCCCTCCAATATGCCCAATCCGTCGGAGATTTTGAGAATGGAGGAGCCGTCGGTCAAGGCGTATATCTATACGCCGCCAGAATACGTCGGTTCGATTATGGAGCTTTGCCGTGAGAAGCGCGGAGTTTATAACGAGCTGACGTATATAGACGCGAACCGCGTCCGTTTGCATTATGAAATTCCGTTGAACGAAATAATATACGATTTTTTCGACGCTCTGAAATCCCGAAGCCGCGGCTACGCGAGTCTCGATTACGAGTCGGACGGCTATAAGGAAAGCAAGCTTGTCCGTCTCGACATACTTCTAAACGGCGAGGTATGCGACGCGCTGAGTTTAATCGTTCACAAGGATAAGGCGTACGGGCGGGGCAGGAGCATAGCCGAAAAGCTGAAGGAAGCCATTCCGCGTCAGATGTTCGAGATACCCGTTCAAGCCGCCGTTTCGGGCAAGGTCATAGCCCGCGAGACCGTCAAGGCGATGCGCAAGGACGTACTCGCGAAGTGCTACGGCGGCGATATAACGCGAAAGAAAAAGTTGCTGGAAAAACAAAAGGAGGGAAAGAAGCGTATGCGTCAGATGGGCAGCGTGGAAATTCCGAGCGAAGCGTTTACGACGATTTTGAAATTCGATAAATGAACGGTAAACGGGAAATAAAAAGCCGTATAGATTAAAAATAAAAACCGTGTTTCGTCGAGCCGGCTAAGACGAAAAAAGCCGAGTTTTATGGAATGGAATAGACAAAAGCAAATTACAGTGTGTTTTTTGTAAAAAAATATGCGAAAAACGCGTAAAAAGCGCGCATATAGTATCAAGAAAAACGTTAAATCGGAATACTATGCGCCTCGCCGTACTTTGTCTGCTTATATATTCACTCCGCTTATATATTTTGCGCCGAGATTCGCAAAAAGGAATTTCGCGTCAAAAAACTCCGATTTGTAGGACGTAACCGATTAATTTTGCGGATTATTTATAAGAATAAAAAAATTACGACTGATAAAGGAAAAATCATTTTATAATAAAATCATTTAAAAGGAGTGCGATTTATGGTAAAAACAAATTGGTTCAAGGACGCGTTTATCTATCAAATTTATCCGCGCAGTTTTAAGGACTCGAACGGCGACGGCATAGGAGATATAAGGGGCATAATAAGCAAGCTCGACTATCTCGGAGACCTCGGCGTCAACGCCGTGTGGCTATCGCCCTGCTATAAATCTCCTAACGACGACAACGGCTACGACATAAGCGATTATAGGGATATAATGGACGAGTTCGGAACCTTAGAGGATTGGAAGGAGATGACAGACGGCTTGCATAAGCGCGGCATTAAGCTCATAATGGATTTGGTCGTCAACCATACGTCTGACGAACATAAGTGGTTTCGGGAAAGCAAAAAGAGTAAGGACAATCCGTACAGGGATTACTATTTTTGGCGCAAGGGGAGGGGCAAAGACGGGAAAAAACCGCCGAATAACTGGATTTCGCGATTCGGCGGCTCGGTGTGGAAGTACGACGAAACGACCGGCGAATTCTATCTGCACCTTTTTTCGCCTAAACAACCCGATTTGAATTGGGATAACCCGAAGGTCAGAGAGGAGGTCCGCGATTTGGTCAAATATTGGTTGGATTTAGGCGTCGACGGCTTTCGTTGCGACGTTATAACTTATATATCCAAGGTTCCCGGACTTCCGAACGGCAAATTAGGCGGCGACGATATGTTTACGCACGGCCCGAACATTCATAAATATCTGCGTGAATTGAACGACGGGATTCTCTCTAAGTACGACTGTATGACTGTGGGCGAGGCTGCCGGCGTTACCGTCGAGCAGGCGATTTTATATACGGGCGCGGAACGCCGCGAGCTGGACACGGTTTTTCAATTCGAGCAGGTTGCGGCGAACGCTTTTTTTCAGGTTGTGCCGCGAAAGATAAACTATCTCAAAACCAAGAGGGTGTTCGCCAAGTGGCAGAGGGGACTCTATCAAAAGGGATGGAACAGCCTGTATCTTGAAAATCACGATCAGCCGAGATGCGTGTCGCGTTATATAACCGATAATCCGGATATGGACAATAATTTCAGGAAGCTGAGCGCGAAAATGCTTGCCGTTGCCGTGTATTTTCAGCAGGGCACGCCTTACGTATATCAAGGACAGGAAATCGGTATGACGAATTTGAAATTCCGCGATGAAAACGATCATTCGGACGTTATGTCGAAGAATATACTGAGGCTTGTGAAAAAGTACGCGCCGTTTTTGAAGGGTTACGCGATGAACGCGTTGCAAAAGGTCGGGCGCGACAACGCGAGGTCGCCAATGCAGTGGAGCGCGGATAAAAACGCGGGTTTTTCCGACGTTGAGCCGTGGTTGCGCGTCAACGGGAATTATAAGGAAATCAACGTCGCGGAGGCTTTATCCGATCCCGACTCGGTTCTGAATTTCTTTAAGAAGCTTATCGCCGTCAGGAAAGGTAATGAAGTCGTCAGAGACGGAACGTATAGCGAGCCGCCGCGCTATGAAAACAGCCGGGACTTGTACGTATACGAGCGGGAATTGAATAGTAAAAAAATAATCGTCGCGTGTAATTTCCGCGGTAAAAACATTGATTTTGACGGGAGCGTTTTCGGAAGCGGCGAATCGGAGGTTCTGCTCTCAAATTACAAGATTGAAAAGAATCCGGCCGAATTGCGGAGTCTCCGTCCGTTCGAATGTTTGGTTTTGCGCGCGGAGTAAGTCCGGGGCGGAACCGCGCGGCGAAAAGATTATGCGTAAAAAAACTTTTGTGGACAAGAAGTTCTCAAAGCGTTCCTTTCAAAAAAAACTTTAACAAGTTTGTATATAGTTATTTTATAATAACTATACCCTTGTTATCCACCGCATGTAAAGGCGAAATAACACGGAACATTGCGGTTAGGGTTGCCGTTTAATACAAATTAAGAGAGTTCACACACAGTGGAAAAATTTATTAAAAAAGACCGGCTATAAAAAGACAAGGTGTTGAGGAGTATAAATTGAGGTAGAGATAAAAAGATATTTGGCATAATCAAGATGTGGTATTGACCGGATTTGAGAACGGAACGGAGGATATTGACGGGCTTACGCA
>JAISOS010000068.1 GCA_031275485.1 Clostridiales bacterium
ATATTACAATTGGCAATCTGTGCGGCATCATGCAAAATGCCAAACAAATGTAACGGTGTCGGCATATCCAATTTGAAAAAGAATCTTTCGATTTCGGGGAAACAAAGGTGAAGAAGCCGCCGTCGTCTAAAAGCTCCGCTTGTCCGTCGAGGGAAAAGCCCGAGAGGGTGAGAACGGGTGCGGAGAGGTCTACCGTAAACGTGCGCGCGGCGGAATTTCTGGCAAGGTCAATAACCGTAACGGTATGCAAAGCCTCCGATAAATCGTTCGCGAAAAACGTTAAATTCGGCGTTTCTATACCGTCTAAAAATACCGTATAGCCGTTAACCTCGTCAATATCGAGGACGATGGTTTCCCCGACAAGGTAATACGCGTTGAGAGAAAAACTCGGCGCGGTTTTATCGACGGTAAATTTCGCTTCGGAGCGGTTGCCCGCAAGGTCGCTAACGACGATAATATGTGCGCACTCATCGAGATTGTCGGCGTTACAGAGCCGCGTTGATGTCGGTTCGCCGTCGAAAAATACGGCGGCTAAGTATGTGTCGGAAACCTGTATGCTGAATGTGTCGCCGGCTTTTAAATGCGTTCCGTCTTGAGTAGCCGCGCTGTTTTTCATTATAACAAGTTCGGGGGCGGCGAGATCTACGGTAAAAGATTTTTCGGTTGCGTTTCTGGCTAAGTCGACGACGCGCACGGTATGATTGCCTTCGCTTAGCTCGTCGGCGATAAAGTAAAGCGACGCAACCGGAACTCCGGCGAACAGGATCAAAGAGACGTTATCCTCATAAAAGGTTATGTCTATTATATCGCCCGTTTTATAGTAATTTTGTACGTAAAACGAAGGCGGCGTATTGTCTACTATGAAAGAAATCTCCGTGAGATTTCCGGCGAGGTCATAAGCGCGTATAAAATGCGTACCGTCTGCAAGCGATGAAACGTTCCGGGATTTAAATACCGTTACAACTCGCCCTTTGGGTCGGTTACGATCAGGCACGGTTTAGATTTGAAGCGAGGGAAAATCTGTATTACGGGGTCGATAAAGCCCGTCGTTTTTCCCGTGCCGGTCGCGCCGATGACGTTGACGTGTATAGGCTTTTGCAAAAATGCCCCCCGGGTTTTTTTGCCTTTGACTACCGCTCGGATAGGTATGCCGTCGTCGTATTTATCGAGGTTTGAAATGTCCGTTAAGACGAATGACGGCGAACGGACGAGTTCTCTGTCCGTCATAAACCGGCTGTCGGCGAGGTCGTTTTCTTTTAGCACGTTCTTTTTTTCGGCAAGCCGGAACGTGGCGAGACCGTAGATAAGCAGTCCCGCGAACGCGGCGATCGAGATCATATAAAACAACGGATTTTCGAGCGTGGTCAAAAATCCGGGAACGCTGAAACGCGCGCCGCCGGAAATAAAGGCGAAGGTCAAAAACAACGTTATGAAAAGCGGTAACGCAAAAAGCAAAAGCACAAAAGGATTACGCTTTTTTATTCCTCCGTTTTTTATTTTTTCCGCTTTGGTTCTGCTCATAAAAATTCCTTTTCCGTTTGGTATTTTCTGAAAACTATGTCTGATGGCGCGGCTTATTAAAGACCGTTGCCGGGCGGGCGTTTATCGTTTTGCCTGGTCGCGCTTGTATTTTTAAGAGAGGGGAGGAGCGGAACTTCCGCGCCGCGCTTCAAAGCTTGCGTTTTATCGGTTTGCGCTTCTTTTCCTTTGACGATGGCTTTTAATTCTTTCTCAGCGAGTTTCCGCTTGACGTAGAGTTCTTCGGAGGCTTTCGCGTCGTTTTTAGCCGCGCGCTACTCACGGTTCCGCAACTTATCCGGAAAATATTTTAATAAATCTCCGTACGGAAGTATTGATTTTTTTGACGAATTGGTGCCGTACGAGTTGACCGCCTTCTAAATTTTCGAGAATTTGAGCAACGATTTTTTGCTGTTGCGGCGAGAGTTTTTCAATAGCTTTTTCAAAATTGCAATTTTCGCTCATAAATCTCCTCCGTTACCGAACGTCGTTATCGCCTCGGTTATTTCGTCCGGCGTAGCGGCGGTAAAATCCGCTTCCGTTTCTACCGTCCCGTCGGCTTCGCCCAAATTACCCGGGTCTTTTCCTTGCGCGAGTACCGCGCTCAACAAAATTTTTTCTTTCGCGCTCATTCTCCGTCCTCCTCGGTTTCGCTTGTTTCGTCCGCAGACGATTTTCCGAGATACTCGAATTTTTCAACGACTACCTCGGTCATCACTCCTTTTTTGCCGTCGGTCTTTTTGAAAGCTCTGACGGACAACTCGCCGTCCACGAGTAGCCGCGCGCCTTTCGCAGCATACTTAGCTATCGGCTCGGCGAGATTTCCCCACGCCACAATCGGCACGAAATTCACGGTCTTTTTTTCGCCTCGCTTTTCGCTCACGGCGAGAGAGAACGCGCACCGCTTACTTCCGTTCGCCGTGTCGCCGACCTCCGCGTCGCGCACGACGTTCCCGCTCAAGATTACTTTGTTCATAAAATTAGCCCCTCCGTTTTTCATTTAGCTTTTTTTGACGCGTTTCCGCGCCGTAATTTGCCGTCTTAACTAAAGTTATCCACAGTCGCGTTGCCGACATACACAGTTAAAGTTTGAGATTTTTCACCCGAGCAAACAGCCTCTGTCAAGCAAAAGAGGAAAGCCGGGGACGCTGAACACACAAAAAGAAGCTGTGCCGGATTATCTCAAAGATATATTTCCGTTATCTCTCAATTTAATTAAAACTTTAATTAAATCGCGCAATTTTAACTAATATTTTAATTAAAACTACGCGCATACTCGCGTGTGAGACCGCTACGATTTTTCTTGTGTGTTCACTTTTTTATTTATTTTTTTTACTTTTTATTATTATATTGTGTCGGAAAACCGTACGACGGTTTTCCCGTAAACGGTTTTTTGGGCGTAAAAACCGAGTTGTAATATGGTACGCGCGCGAGGGGTGCGGGTTTTCCGCATGCGTAAAGCGTAAGATTGTTTCCATACCGTAAATTACGACGAAAAATTCGTAATCGGCGGGATATTAATTTTGTAATCGCAACCGTCGAATTTTCCTTTTTCGTTCTTCACGGGAATTCTTTCAACGTACCCGATATCCTCAAGTACGCTGAGTGTAGAACGAAGACTCTCTCGTCCGTCTTTCAAGATGGCAGAAAGACCGTTGATAGAAAAATCCCACCCGTCCGGAAGTCCCAAGAGAGTAGTTAAAAGTCCGCGTTCTTTCATTCCAAGGTTAGGATCTTTTAAAACGCTGTTTGGAATTATTGTGAAAGTTTTGTAAGAAAGGTTGATTAACTTACCCATTTGCCTTGATATCTCCGAAAAATTTTTATATGAGAAAAAATCTTGGTTAATATGTGGAGCAGTAACAGCCGTTTTACCCGTCATAGCAAGAATCTCCTCTGGTCGTATTATATCGCTTTCTTACTTGGGAAAAGCGTATGTCGGGCATTCGCGATTGCTTTAATAAAACTATTTGGACAAATTCACGGGCGCCCGTGTATGACAATACCACAAACGCTTGACAAAATTTTGTATTTTGTCCGAAAAACGTTTGACTATTTTTTTCAGCCGTGTTAATATATTATCAAAGTAGAAGCGATTCTCACCTTGCGTCCGCGTAGCGCGTAGATTGTAACGGTTGTTAAATTTCTATAAATCACGGTTTTTCGCCCTTGTTCAACGAAACGGCTTAATTATTTAAGGTAAAACAAAACCTTTTCAAATTCGGCGCGGGGCGGCAAGATTTGCGGGACCGTATTATTTATGAATTTTACAGCGGATTGCTTTCTGTCGTGGCGTCCGCCTTTTTGGTTATACCGGTTAAATTTTCAAATTATATACCGTGTAATTAAAATGAATTCGAAGCTTGTTTCAGATTCGGCGGTAGAACCGCTTTTTAACGCCGTTAAAAGACAGTGAAAAACGGTAAAATAAGAAATTATTTTACCGTCGGGTTATCGCGGTCGTTTAAACCGGAGTTGTTTCGCGTAAAGAAATAAGATGCGACTGCTTCGCTTAAGCGGCGGCGCGTTCTAAACATAAACGGGTTTTTCATTTGGCGGCAGAGCGGTATACGCCTAAACTAAATAATTGTTTGAAATTTGTCAGGAGGAACAATATTATTAGGGATTTTCAAATTAACGATCAAATCCGTGATCGCGAAATCAGGTTAATCGACGAGGAAGGAAATCAACTCGGAATTATTTTATCGGCGGAAGCGCTGTCCATGGCAAGGGCAAAGGAGCTTGATCTTGTCAAAATTTCGCCCGCCGCCGTTCCGCCCGTCTGTAAAATTATGAATTACGGCAAATTCAAATACGACCAATCGAAGCATGAAAAAGAGACCAGAAAAAATCAAAAAGCCACCGAATTGAAGGAAATTCAGCTTTCGGCGGTCATAGACGCAAACGATCTCAACACTAAGGCGAAGCACGCGGCGAGATTTTTGGATGGCGGCGATAAGGTTAAGGTAGTATTGAAAATGAAAGGGCGTCAGCTCGCGCATCCGGAAATCGGTATGGGTATAGTAGAAAGATTTTACGATATGGTGAAAACCGTTTCGGATATGGAAAAGAAGCCCGCGCAGGAGGGCAAGTCTATAACGATGATACTCTCTCCGAAAAAATAATTTAGCCGGTGCGAGAGGGATATTTAAGATATAGGCGGCAATATACGGCGCGGCGAAAAGACGCGGTATTTTGCGCGAAAGCGTAAAACGTCAAAAGGGGCGGTTGCCTAAATTCGGAGCCGAAGCCGTTTTTTGCGGTATTACAGTCCGTTTAAGCTCTACGGAGTATTCGTTTTTCGTAATATATAAGTATATGCTACGCGGAGCGTTAAAGTTAAGTTTATAATATAAATCCGGTTTGATTACCGTGTTACGCGAATAACTGTTATGTAAATAATATTGAGATAAAAGCCCGAATAAAAATAAATCGCGCGGCGGAATAAACGGCCGCGTCACCAAAATTACGGAGGTAGGTTTTATATGCCTAAACAAAAAACGCACAGCGGCGCGGGCAAGAGATTCCGCGCTCTCAAAAGCGGACTTGTAAAACGCGCGAAATCAGGTAAACGTCATATTTTAACAAAGAAATCGACGAAAAGAAAACGCGGTTTAAGACAAGGAGCTTATGTGGACTCGACGCAAAACGCCACGATAAGAAACCTTATTCCTTATCAAAATTAAGCACGGAGGCCAGAAAAAAATGAGAATTAAGAGAAGCGTCACGGGCGCAAAAAAACGCAGAAAAATATTGAAACAGGCAAAGGGCTATTTCGGGGCGAAAAGCAAGCTTTTCAGAATCGCGAAACAAGCGGTTATGAAATCGGGAAACTACTCCTATGTCGGCAGGAAGCGTAAAAAAAGAGATTTCCGCAGACTTTGGATTGCGCGTATCAACGCGGCGGCAAGACTCAACGAGCTTTCTTACAGTAAATTCATATACGGATTAAAGGCGTCCGGATCGGAGCTTAACAGAAAAATTCTCGCCGATTTGGCCGTGAACGACGCGGCGGCGTTTGCCGCGCTTTGCGACGTCGCTAAAAAGAAGATTATGACAAAAGCTTTATAGGCGTTACTTGTTTTTAATTTGTTCATTAGTTACACTTTCAAATCCATACGGCGTAATATTTGAAAACGCCGTTCTAAAAAAAGAACGGCGCGGATGTTTTACCTCCCGCGTGATACCGTTCGCAAGCGATCGCGCAAAACACGGCGGAAAAAGTCCCCGCGTATGATTTTAAAGCGCAATTACTATATTATCTATCGGGGCGGCTATATTTTTCATATGGCCGTTTTTGATAAAACGCGGGGGCTTGGAGCGGGCGTTTAAACCGAAAATCGTATTTGCCTATAAACGTGAATTGCGGAGCGTAATGCGGCGTGATTTTCGTCTTTCCGGCGGCTTTTATGTTCCCGGTCGAAAAACCGCGTTCGGCGCAAGCGTAAACTTTTAGGCTTTAATTTATAAAAGCGAAGCGTAAAAAGCTGTATTTTTAAATGAAAATCAATCTTCAAAATCAGTGAAGGGCTTTACGGATAACAACGGGCACAATGATAATAACGTCGGTTTCAAACCCCAAAATTAAGGAAATAGCCGCGTTGCGCGGCAAAAAAAATCCGCGCGGTTCGCGGGTTTTCATCGCCGAGGGTTTTAAGCTTGCGCGCGATATTCCGCCGTCGGTAAAAATACTGAAATACGTCGTCCTCGACGGCGCGGCCGGCACGGCGGATTTCCCGTACCGCGAGGGCGCGGAGATTATTACGGCGTCCGCGAATGTGTTTCAAAGCTTGTCGGATGTAAAAACGCCGCAGGGAATATTGGCGCTCGCGGAAATCCCCGAGCCGAACGGGCTTTCGGACGCCGCCGCTCTGGTTTTGGATCGTGTGCGCGATCCCGGCAACGTCGGGACGTTGCTACGTTCGGCGGCGGCTTTCGGTTTTTTGAACGCCGCGCTGATAGATTGCGCGGGGGTCTATTCGCCTAAGGCTTTGAGGGCGAGTATGGGCGGCGTTTTTCGTCTGAGCATATTTCAAACAAGCGAGGCGGAGCTTTTTCGCCGCCTGCCTAAGAACCGCTTTTATTTTATCGGTTTGGATGCGGACGGCGACCGTGATATTAGCGAGTTACTTTCCGTAAACGCAAAAAATGCGGAAAATACGGATGAAAAAATGAAAAAACGACTTGCGGGCGGCGGGGATATATTCGCGCAAGAGCCTTTAAACGCAAAAAACGCGAACCGGACGCCGCCAAGCGCGGGGGAAAGGCGGTTGGCGCTTATAGTCGGGAACGAATCCGGCGGCATATCGGAGAGGCTCTTGCGAGAATGCGACGTTGTGCTGTCCATAGGAATGGAGAACGGCGTGGAATCCTTGAACGCGGCGGCGGCCGGTTCGATAGCGATGCACGCTTTGCGCGAAAAAATTTCCGGTTTTGTAATTAAAAATGTAAAAAAACTTTAATCGCCTTTTTTAAACATAAATACGGCTATGTTACAAGCTTAACTTTGTTGCGCTTTTTGGATATTTGACGGCAAGGATAAATAACAAAACTTTCTTGCAATTAAAGTTGCGGTTTATTTTACTGTATGAAATAAAAACGTTTTAAGGAGTATCTGCACAAATGCGAAATTACACGATTGAAATTGACGGACAAAGAGAATTTTATTCTCGCATTGGCGTTGACCCGGATTTATCGCATAATACCGACGGCGTAGATAAAGGTAATTTATATGAACATAAATTAAATATCGACAATATAAATAAAGTTTTATTTCAAGCCGTTAAATACGCATCAAGGATTAGGGAGCGTGGGGAAAAATTACCGGCGAATTTGATATTAAACGACTTGAATAAAGAAGTATGTTACATATTCCAAGCGCAAGATTTATTGTCTGAAATTGAAAAAATTTATTTTGGAGCGGCGAGTAAAGGAAATGATACGTTTGTTACGACCGCCATATACACAACTATTGACTACTCGAAATCGCAAGGATTGGCGGAATTGTTGAATTATGTAAACAGTGAAAATTTTGTAAAATACCATATTGATCGCAACAATATTCTTGGGCTATCCCGTCAATTCTATAAACATAATCAAAGTAAGGACGCGTTTATTAAAGGAGAAAGCGCGGAAATACGAAACCCGAATATCCTTGCGGATAGGGTCTATCCATACACAAAATCAGATAATTTAGAGTTTGGTAATATTATGGACTGTCTTAATCCGCAGTTGTTACAAAGAGAACAGGGAGCATATTATACGCCGATTCCTTATGTAAGAAAAATGCACGAAATGCTGTTTAAGGCTATAAATGAAATACCAAATGGAATGGACTATGTAATTATTGACCGTTGCGCGGGCGTCGGCAATTTGCAAGAAAATCTGCCCGATGAAATTTTGGAACATTGTATAATGTCTACCATTGAGCCAAACGAATATATGATTTTGCGTTATAAATTTGGAGATAAAGGCGTTGTTGTTGTTCCCGAAACGGACGCTCTCGCTTATGATATTATCCCCGCAAGCCATAATGAGCAAGGCGTAGCGGACGATTATATCCGTGAAAAAGTAAATGATAAAAATTGTGCGGTTATTCTTATGGAAAATCCGCCGTTTAGCGACGCCGGTAGCGGCGCCGTTCAAAATACTGGCAAAAAAGACAATCTGTGGAAGAAAAGTTTTGTTATACAAGAAATGAAAAAAGAAATAAAGGGGGTTGCCACAAATGAGCTTGCAAATTTGTTTATTTGGAGCGGCTTCAAAAAGTATCTTACAAAACCGCAAG
Source organism: Clostridiales bacterium (assembly GCA_031275485.1). Classification (GTDB taxonomy): domain Bacteria; phylum Bacillota; class Clostridia; order Christensenellales; family JAISNN01; genus JAISNN01. Next base: position 8,306 of record JAISOS010000068.1, read on the forward strand.
ACAGTTATATTTTGTATTCACCTACAAAATATTGGCGAAATCAACAACTTGTAAATAAACAATTTGCAGACGGCTTTTTATGTAATCGTAAAGAGTTTCACGATAAAAAAGAAATGCAGGCGTCCGCTATGGGGTGTATTTGGTGGCGGAATATTGACGACAATAGAGCCGAACAATTAACATTAACGCCATACGATATTGTGAGTAGCGAATTAAAAATTGCCGCGAAAGATGTTGTTTTAAGAAAAGCACATAAAATGTTATCGGCTGCATATGATTTGAGAAAATTTGATGATGACAAAGACAATGGGGTACTATTTGAAAGTAACGGTTGTGAATTTGCAAATGACGGGCGGCAGATTAGAACGCGAGGAATTTATAATACAAACATCATTGGGTATTTGGTAGCGGATAGCTTCTTGATTGACAGAAAACATATCGAACTTATAAGGGGCGTTTTATACCGTGGTAACGGCTTTTATTTGCGTGCGGACAACTTCATTGAGAAATTACCGTTGTTTGTTGCGGCGGCTTTTCCTTATAGCGATTATTGGTATACAACAGATACTTACAGCAAATCTTACGACGGACGAGGTAAGCATTTGCAAGATAGGGAGTTTTTGAAACGGTGCTTAATATATACCGCCCTTACGCCTAAAAATAAATGCCGTTCTTTACAGGGCAGTGATAATCGTTTCTATAAAAACGAACTTTGTTTTGACAAAGACGATACTTTGGCAAGTATAGAATTGCAAAAATTCATTAATAACGGCTTTATTTTAAACGACTACGAAGAAACGTTATTGAAATATTGGAAAGACGTATTATTTGAGGCAAGAAAGACACAAGAGTATAAAAATATGCCGTCTGCTTGGCGTTTGGGTTTTTGGCAAATAAAGGAAGAAATAAATATTAAGATTGAACAAGGATTAAACCGAAAAGGTGAACCGAATTTTGTTTATAAATATCCCACATTAAATACCGAAGTATTGAAATTAGAAAAGGCAATTAAACGATATTATAATGACTTTTTAACAAAGTTGGTTTTTAAGTATGAGTTGGTGAAATAGGTGAATATGATAAAAAAATGAAAATAAATTATCGCCGGAGATTGATAAATGCGTTTTTATGTGTTGAACTAAAATTTTAGGAACATAAAATTCGGCGGAAAATTTAGGATTTAGAATTGAAATAAAAAAACAACGAAACAAGAGATGAGCGCAATATAGTGATTATGGTATATATAATTTATCACGGAGGAATTTAAGTTATGTCCGGGCACAGCAAGTGGGCCAATATTAAGCACAGAAAAGCTAAGGGCGACGCCGCAAAGGCTAATGTTTTTACCAAAATCGGCAGGGAAATTTCCGTCGCGGTCAAACAGGGCGGCGCGGATCCGAATACTAATTCCAAATTGAAGGACATTATCTCGAAAGCGCGCGCGAACAATATTCCGAACGACAACATTATGCGTAGCATAAAAAAGGCGTCGGGCGAGGCGGGCGGCGTCAACTATGAGGAGATAACCTATGAGGGATACGGACCGGCGGGCGTCGCTTTTTACGTCGAATGTTTGACGGATAATAAAAACCGCTCGGCGGGCGACGTGCGGCATATTTTCGACAAGAGCGGCGGCGCGCTCGGTACTACGGGCAGCGTCGGCTTTATGTTTAAAAGACGCGGCGTTATCGCGATAGACGCGGCGGGGGCGGCGGACGAAGACGAATTGACGCTTAAAGCGTTGGACGCGGGGGCGGAGGACTTTGTTTCGGACGGCGACGCGTATATCGTGTATACCGCGCCGCAGGATCTCGCGTCCGTGCGCGATAAGCTTGAAAAGGATAAAATCGAATTTATATCTGCGGAGATTGATATGATTCCCGAAAATACCGTCGCGCTGAACGGGGAGGAAACGGCAAAAATTCTCAAAATGATCGATAAACTTGAGGAAAACGATGACGTCCAAAACGTGTTTCATAACGCGGAATTAACGGAAATCGACGAAGAGGAATAGAGCTTTACGGCGTGAAGTTAAAGTTGAAATTAAAATTCTGATAATTACGGACGGCAAAGACGGCGGCGGATTAAATTTGCCGCGTGCGTTTAAAATTCGGGCGGCTTTCGGAGAAGAGCTTGCGCGAATATTTACAAAAAATGCGCGGTATGCGCCGCTGAAGGGTTTGTCAATACGCTTTAATAAACGTCAAAGTCTTTATTGAAAGGGCGCGCGAAGAAAACCTTTTTGACGAAAAGGTTTTGTCCCGCAAAAATCACCCGTTTTAAAATAAAAGAGGGCTATCGTTATGGATATACGCAGGCTTTGCGCGGATGCGGCGGCGGCGGCGAAAAAATTCGCTTACGCGGACGGACGCGAAAAGAACGAGATGCTGGAATGTATCGCGGCGGCAATCGAACGCCGTGCCGACAATATTTTGGCGGCGAACAAAATCGACGTTGAGGGCTTTCCGCCGGACAAAAATCGGGCGTTTTTAGATCGCCTTATTTTGAACGAAAAAAGAATACGCGCTATTGCGGACGGCGTGCGCGCCGTGATCGCGCTCGAGGATCCCGTCGGTAAAGTAACTAACGAGCGCGCTCTTGAAAACGGGCTTAGAATTACGCGCGTAAGGGCGCCTCTCGGCGTTATCGCCGTAATCTACGAGGCGCGCCCGAACGTTACGGTCGACGCCGCCGCGCTTTGCCTGAAATCAGGCAACGCCTGTGTGCTGCGCGGAGGAAAGGAAGCTATAAATACAAACAAAACGCTGTACGGTATTATGAAAGACGCGCTGACCGGTAATAATTACGACGACGGCGCGTTGCAGTTCATAGACAAAGCCGACCGCGCTTACGCCGCCGAGCTACTGCGAGCGAGCGATTATATAGACGTGGTAATACCTCGCGGCGGCGAGGCGTTGAAAAAATTCGTCGCGGAAAACGCGAAAATGCCCGTCATAGCGTCCGCAGGCGGCGTGTGCCATATCTACGTCGAAAAAACCGCCGATTTAAATATGGCGTCGGACATAATTTTCAACGCCAAAACCTCGAGACCGGGCGTGTGCAACGCCGCCGAAACCCTGCTTGCGGACGAGGCCGTCGCGGCGGAATTTTTGCCGAAATGCCTGGAACGTTTGAGCGACGCGGGCGTGGAGATACGCGGCTGCGCAAAAACTCTCGAATTGTTTAAAAAGGCGGTTCCGGTTTCGGACTACGATACGGAATACGAGGCGTTGATTCTCGCCGTCAAGGTAGTCGGGGATTATAACGAGGCGATAGAGCACATCAACGCGCACAACACCAAACATTCGGACGCGGTCGTAACCTCGGACGAAAACGTCAAGCGGCTTTTCGCGGAACGCGTAGACGCCGCCGCCGTATATATAAACGCGTCCACGCGCTTTACGGACGGCTTCGAGTTCGGGTTGGGCGCGGAAATGGCGATAAGCACGCAAAAGCTGCACGCGAGAGGACCTATCGGGCTCGAAGCGCTTACGTCGGAAAAATATGTCGTATACGGAAACGGTCATATTAGAAATTAAGGCGCATGAATTATACGCGAAAACGATCCGTTCCGGAATATTTCGGACAACGCGATACGCCGATGTTCGCCGCATTGCGTTAGCTTATGTACGTAAATAGATTATATATCTCGATATAAAAATCGGGGTTATTTAGGTCTTTAAGAATTATTATTTAATTCAGTACTATACGGGTTAAGTATTTCGACATAAAGCCGGAAATCGGCGTTACTAAAAAATATCCGATTAAACGACGGTCGCGCTAGCGGGCGGATAAGGAGAAAGATGTCCTCCGATATAAAAAACATACCTTCCGACGTAAAAAAATTAGTCATAATAGACGGAAACAGTCTCCTAAACAGGGCCTTTTACGCGTTGCCGATCAGCTTGAAAACCAAAGACGGGCTGATTGTCAACGCGGTTTTCGGTTATGTAAATATGCTTTCAAAAATTCTGAACGAGCTCAAGCCCACTCATCTCGCGGCGGCGTTCGACGCGGGAAGAAAGACCTTTCGGAACGATATATATCCCGAATATAAGGGTACGCGGAAAGGTATGCCCGAAGAACTGAGGTCGCAACTGCCAGTTCTGAAAGATCTTTTACGGACTATGGGAGCGGCGATTCTGGAAAAAGAGGGTTACGAGGCGGACGACGTAATCGGCACCCTCGCGAAGCGTTTCGGTGCGGAAACCTGCGTGGTCACGGGCGACAGGGATTTACTGCAGATTATCGATTGGACGACAAGGGTTTGGCTGACGAAAAAAGGCGTTTCGGAGGTCGAAGAATACGATTTGCAACGGCTTGAAAGCGAGGGATTAGAGCCGCGGAATATAGTCGATTTGAAGGCGCTTATGGGCGACGCGTCGGACAATATTCCGGGCGTTCCGGGCGTGGGCGAAAAGACGGCGCTCGCGCTTGTAAAGCGATATAAGACGATAGAAAATCTTTACGCCGGCATAGACGAAATCGAAGGGAAGCTGAAAGACAGACTGATTGAGGGCAGAGCGTCAGCCGAATTGTCGAAACGGCTTGCCCTCATAGACACGGACGCGCCCGTAGACTGCGGCGAGGAGCGTTACCTTTTTAATTATCCTTTAAAAAAGGCGGCGAAGGATTTTTTGACAGGATTGAATATGAAAACCGCTCTAAATAAATTCGTCTTTTCGGAAGAGGACGGCGACGAAACGACGTTACGGAATTCGGCGGACGGAGCAAACGGCGCTTCGGCGTATATAAAGACGGAAACGGAAAACGGGATAAAGACCGGCGCAAATATTGAAACAATACGCGTCGAAGGGCTTTCTCAATTAAAAAAAATACTGAGCGAATACCGCGCCCCGTATGAAAAGACGCGGACGCATACGCGCGGCGCGGATAAGGAAGGAGCCGCGAACGGCGGTGTGAGCGATACGGACAAAACGGATAAAAGCGGCGTTGCGGGCAATACTGATAATACGGACAAAAGCGGAATTATACGCGGCTTTTCTTCCGACGCGAACAGGGACGGCGTTCAATGCGGCGGGGCCGCTCTCGTTTTCTCTGAAAACGTCCGTTTCAGCTTCGGCGACGGCAAGGAATATATCCTAAATTCCGCCGCGGATTTATTCGATATAAAAAACGGAATCTCCTTGCGGGACGCGGCGGACGCGTTTAACGAGTGCGGCGTAAGCCTCATAGTCTACGACTGCAAGAGCGTGAAACATCTCCTAAAAAACGACGGCGCGGAACAGCTTTTGCATATCGGATTCGACGCGCTTTTGGCGGCGTATCTTATCGACTCGAATCAAAATTATCCGAGCTTAGACGCCGTTCTCGAATATTACGGTCTTCCGGTCGATAAAAAGGCCGCGGGTCTATTCGAGCTTTCAAGGATTTTAAAGCGGAAATTAGAGGAGCTGGGGCTGAACGGACTGTATTACGGAATAGAATTTCCGCTTGTGGACGTGCTGTTCGATATGGAAAACGCGGGCTTCCGTCTGGACCGGGCGGTGATGACCGAATTGTCGCAAAAATATACCGCCGAAATCAATTCTCTCGCCGCCGCAGTCTATCGGGAAACAGGCGAAAAATTCAACCTAAATTCGCCCAAACAGCTAAACGACGTGCTGTACGGCAAGCTAAAGCTACCCGCGCTACGAAAAAACAAGAGCGGCGGCTATTCGTCCAGCGCGGACGTGCTTTCGGAAATCGCCGACCTGCATCCCGCAATTCCTATTATTCTGAAATACAGACAGTTCGCCAAGCTACAATCTACGTATATCGACGGCTTTAAGGGTATGATTTCATCGGACGGCAGGATTCGCACGGTCTTCAAAAACGCGCTCACCGCTACGGGCAGACTCTCGTCCGCCGAACCGAATATGCAAAACATTCCCGTGCGCGATTCGGAGGGCAGGGAAATAAGAAAAATGTTCGTCGCGGGCGAGGGTCGCACCCTTGTTTCGGCGGACTATTCGCAAATTGAGTTGCGTTTGATGGCGGATTTTTCGGGCGACGAAAATCTCATAGACGCGTTTTTGAATAACCTCGACGTTCACACGATTACGGCGGCGAAAATTTTCAATAAAGACGAGTCGGAAGTTACTAAAGAAATGCGCCGCGCCGCGAAAGCCGTGAATTTCGGCATCATTTACGGCATAAGCGATTTCGGGCTTTCGAACGGACTTAAAATCGGAAGAAAGGACGCGCGCGCGTTCATAGAAAAATACTTCGAGCGCTATCCCGCCGTGAAAACCTATATGGATAAAAACGTCGAGTTCGCGAGGACGCACGGCTATATAAAAACCTATTTCGGACGCATACGGTTCCTTCCCGAAATTAAGTCGCCGAACCGTAACGCGAGAATGTTCAGCGAGCGCGCCGCTATGAATATGCCGTTGCAAGGGTCGGCGGCGGATATCATCAAAATAGCTATGCTCCGCGTGCACGGAAAACTTCGTGATTTACGGCTTAAATCTAAGCTTATTATGACCGTGCACGACGAGCTTGTCGCGGAAGCTCCGACGGACGAAGCGGAGACGGTAAAGGAGATTTTGAAAAGCGAAATGGAAAACGCCGTGAAACTGAAGGTTCCCCTGACCGTCGAAGTCGGTGAGAGTCGCTCGTGGCTGCATTAAGCTGTATTAACGGAGAGGGAATTTTTTTTATTGCGCGTGGAAAACCTTTTGTTCACAAAAAGGTTTTCCACGCGCCCCTTTCTAAAAAACTTCGGCGTTTTTTGCGGACCTACCCTAACGTAAGGTAATAAAACGGGTAAATAATAATAGGTTCCTTTTTTAAGCTTAAACGGCGAATAGCTTTTAAACGGTTTTTGCGCGGCGGCGCGCCGAAAGCGGCAAAAAGCCGCCGTCGGCACAGTTTACAAAAGGTCTAATCTAAACGAAAGAATTTTGAGTTTAAAAAAAATTGGAAGATTTGCGATTGAAAAGCGAGAGAATTTCCCGGCTTATTGCAACTGAAAAGTGAAAAAATTTTCGACTTAAACGGAGGGCGGATTTATATGCTTATCGCGATAACGGGCGGCATCGGAAGCGGAAAATCGGAGGTCTTGAAAATCATAAAAAAATATGCGGGAAACGTGCTTTCCGCAGACGAAATAAACCGCGAATTGCTGAAAAAATCCGACTATGTAAAGCGTCTGCTCGCGGCATTCCCCGAAGCGGCGGCAGGCGGCGGCGTGGATAAAAAAATTCTCGCCGGAATCGTCTTTTCAGACGGCGAAAAACGAAAAATTTTGAACGCTCTCGCGCACCCTTTAATCGCGGAGATAATAAGGGATCGGACGGCGCTAACGAAGGGGAACGTATTCGTCGAAATTCCGCTGATAACCGAAAGCGGTACGCGCGGTATGTTCGACAAGGTTTGGGTCGTGGTTTCGGATAAAAACATTAAAACGGAACGCTTAAAAACTGCGCGGGGTATGAGCGAAAAAGAAATTTTCGCCGTTATGAACGCCCAATTGGACGACGGCGCGTATACGGAAAACGCCGATGCCGTTATAGAAAATAACGCGGGTAAGGACGGCTTGGAAAGAAAAGTTAAAAAACTTTTGGACGGGCTGAATACATAAATACCTATTAAAAAAGAATTTAAATTACGTTTAAAAAAAAGGTCGGCGCGAAAAAATTTTAATTATGCTTTAAATACAAGGTTAATGTTAAAAAATTTTATCGCGTTTAATGAATGGTAAATGTGAAGAATCTTAATTACGCTTTTAGAGACGCCGAAACTAAATAAGCCGCGTACATACCGAATAGAATAATACAAATAAATAACGCGAACGCTATTCTATAACGTTTTAAAAGGTGGCGGCTTGAAAAAGAAAATTACGGTTTTTCTGATCTGCGCGGCGGCGGCGCTTACGCTGTGCTTTTTGTACGGGATTTTTGAAAGATTATCCTATCCCGTTAAGTTTAAAGACGAGGTGAGAGCGGCGGCGGCGGCGTTTTCCGTTCAAGAAAACGTCGTTTTTGCCGTAATAAAGATCGAAAGCGGCTTCAACAAGGATGCGGTGTCGAGCAGAGGCGCGGTCGGACTTATGCAGATTATGCCCTCTACCGGCGAATATATTTACGGAAAAATATATAAAAATACGGGCGTATTCGACGGAGATATGCTGTTTGAGCCGCGTGCGAATATACTTTTCGGCACATATTATATCCGTTATCTTTCGGATAAATTCGACGGGGACCCGCTTTGGGCGCTCGCCGCCTATAATGCCGGCGAGGGCAACGCGGCGGCGTGGAGAAATTCGGGAATAACCGTAGACGAGATTCCTTTTAAGGAAACGCGTGAATATATAAAAAAATTTCAAAGGGCGTATAAAAAATACGGGAAACTGAATAAAAATTAAGAACCCGTTTTCATAAATAAAAACCTTCGGATTTAATTTTGCGGCTTTCTAAGGCGTTTCCGGCAGCCGGCGGCGGGATCGACGGGTATATAAGCGGGGTGTATAGGCGGTCGTCGGAATTCGATTTTTTTATACTCGGTCGTAATGCGCTTATACTTGTAACGCGCCGTTTAGATTGCGCGGTTTGAGCGAAAGCCCCCAAAACACGCCGACCTATCCTAACCCGTGCTTATAGTTATAAGCGAGCGGCGCAATCCGCGACCGTTTATACCGTACCTTTCGTTAATTCGCAAGTTTTATGACAAATTTGCCGAAGTTTTTTGGAAAAGGGCGAGGAAGGGGGGAATCTCTTGTTCAAAAAAGGTTTCCCCCGCGTAAATAAAAAAACAACTCAATCAAAAGGAAAAATTAAAAATGGAGATATGCGCGCCCGCCGGGAACGTTCAAGCCTTAAAAGCCGCCGTCGCCGGCGGAGCGGACGCCGTATATTTAGGCATAGACAGGTTTAACCTGCGTGTGAAAGCCGAGAATTTCACGGCTGAGAGTTTGAAGGAGCATATCGATTACGCGCATCTTTTTGGAGTGAAAGCGTATCTCGCGTTCAATTCCTGTATAAAGCAGAGCGAATACGGCGGAGCGTCCGAATTGATAAGAGAAACGAGCCGCGCCGCGCCCGACGCTTACATCGTTACCGACTGGAGTCTGATTGACAAAATAAAGGCGTATGCGCCCGGCTCGGCGGCGCATTTGAGCACGCAGGTCGGAATACATAATAAATACGGCGCGAGGGCGGCCGAGGACGCGGGCGCGGACAGAATTATCCTTTCGCGCGAAACCGATTTGAATAATATCCGCGTTATCCGGGAAAATACTTCTCTCGAAATCGAGGTTTTCGCGCACGGCGCACTTTGCGTCGGCTTTTCGGGCGCGTGCCTTTTAAGCGCGTTAAGGACGGGTAAGAGCGGCAACCGCGGGCATTGCCTGCAATTATGCCGCCTGCCGTACTATAAGGGCGGTAAACGCGGTTATTACCTCTCGGCTAAGGATCTATGTCTTCTGGACAATCTGAGGCTTTTAGAGGGCGTGGACGCGCTCAAAATCGAGGGGCGTTTAAAGCGCCCGGAGTACGCCGCCGAATGCGCGCTGAAATACGGACGCGCGATAGACGGCTTTCCGGTTCTCGAGAGCGACGTCGCGGATTTGAAAAAAATCTACAACCGCGGCGGTTTTTGCGAGGGTTATTTGTTCGGCGGCGACGTGATCGAGTCTAAAACCGCAAATCATATAGGGCTTTTTTGCGGGACGGTTTCGGATGCGGCGGCAAAAAACGGCGAGGCGTATTCCCAAATAACGATCGTTTCGGAATATCCGATCGGTAAGGGCGACGGGTATAAAATTCTGCGGAACGGGTACGAGGTGTGCGGCGGCGAAATTTGCGGCGCGGAGGGCGTAAACGCGGTTCAGGTGGACGGAATAAAAAAACGACGGGAAAACGGCGAGGGCGGAGACGGAGCTTGCGGCGTTAAGGAAACGGACGGGCGGCGGCTCAAGTCGGTTTACGCGCTGACGGTGAGAAAAAATTACGATATAAAAAAAGGCGACTCTTTTTGTATCACGTCGGATCTTAAAAGGCTCGCCGAATTGAACGCTTTGACAAAAAAACTGCCGCTCAAATTCTCCCTGACGCTGAAAGCGGGCGAATTCGCCGCGCTTACGGCGTCGTGCGGAGAAATCGAATACGCGGTGCGGGGAATTCCCGCCGAAAAAGCAGAGAACCGTCCGTCGGAGCGCGGAATTTTGCTCGAAAAGCTCGCCAAAATCAATGAAAAAGAGGATGCGTTCCGTATCGCGGACGCGGAAATAGACTGCGGCGCGGACGTTTTTTATCCGATGTCCGCGCTGAATAACCTGAAAAGGGCGGCGGTCGCGGGTTTGAAAGCGCGGCTTTTGGATGAATACGCTAAATCGCGAAAAGCCGCTCTTTTAAAAAAACGCGCGGCGAACGGAACCGCGTCTGTTTGCGGAAATAAAAACGGCGACGGAAGCGGCGCGGGTGAAATAATATCCGCTTGCGAAAATAAGAAAAGCGGTGCAAACTGCGCGGAGAAAGCGCGGTTGGTTTGCGAAAATAAAAACGAAAACGAAAGATTTCGTAAAAACCTGAACTGCGGTGAAAACTGCGCGGAGAATAATACGGATAACAAAAAAATCATCGCGGAAATACAATCGAAGGAGCAGCTGTCGGAAACTGTCGGCAAATGCCATGCCGTCGTGTTCGCGCCGCGCGTATATTCGGAGCGAATTACCGCCGATTTTTTTAAAAGAGGTTTAGAACTCGGTTTGAGTGTGAAAAATTATCTTAAGCTACCCCTGCAAGCGGACGAAAACGATCTTCGTGTTCTTGAAAAAATTCTGAATACCGCCGCCGCGCCGATTTCCGAAACTGCGGGCGGCAAGCCTTATGCGGAAACCGCGCCGTTCGCGGGGCTTGCGGGCGATAATCCTTACGCGCTTTTTCTCTCTAAAAAATACGGTTTGGATTATTTTGCGGGCTTATTTCACAACGTTTACAATGCCGAAATCATGTCCGCGCTGAGAAAACAAAGTCCCTCCGCCGAATTCTTGCTGTCCGCCGAACTGAACCGCAAGGAAATCGCCGAAATAAATCGTCCGGACGCATATGTGTTCGCGTTCGGACGGCTGCCGCTCATGAGCTTCAAGCATTGCGTGAAAAAGACTTTCGGCTTGGATTGCGGCGGCTGCGACGGGCGGGAAAGGCTCGCCGACGGAAAATACGAATATGAAATTTTAAGGACAAAAATATATAATTGTTATTATACTCTTTATAATCCGCTTTTAATAAATTTATCGCGGTACGATATCGCCGGAAATTTATATATTAACGCTTCGGATTTTAAAAAAAAGGATACGGCCGAGGTTATAGAGGCGTTCCTTTCGGGGACGGAATATAAGCCGAAAAACGTATCGTTTACTTCGGGACACTACAAGCGCGGCGTGCTATAAAAAACCGTTTCAAAAAGCGGAGATACTATAAGAAATCGGGAATTTAAAAAAAGATAATATTATGGCGATACGGCGTTCCTTTCGCGGACGTAACATAAGCTGAAGAGCCGCCGTTTATGTCGGTAAATTGTAAGCGGGGTGCGTTATAAAAAATGATTTCTTTAAAGGTTCAAAAAACTCTCGAATACGATAAAATTCTTGAAAGGTTAAAAAAATATGCCGGCTCGGAGCGCGCCAAAACCGAAATCGAAAGACTCGCTCCCGCCGTGTCCTACGAGGATACCTCGCGGTTGCTGAAAGAGACGGCCGAGGCGGACAGGCTGATTCACGAATACGCCTTAAATCTCTCGTTTGCTTTCGACGACGTGAGCTTTATTTTGGAGCGCGCCGAAAAAATGTCGCTTTTGACTATGGACGAGGTATTGAAAATCGGTAAACTCCTGCGCGTTTCGAGACAAATAAAGACGGCGATGGCAAAGGTTTGCGACGGCGAAATTACGCTTTTAAAAGAAAAAGCCAACCTGCTGTATACGGACGCCTCTCTGGAAAATCGGATTTTCGCGTCCATAATAACGCCGTTCGAGATGTCGGACAACGCCTCGCCCGAGCTTAGAGCCGCGCGCGTCAAAATTAAGAAATGCGGAGAGGAAATACGCGTGAAGCTGAACCGTTTTATAACCTCGCCGACCTATCAAAAATACTTGCAGGACAATGTCGTTACGATAAGGGATAACCGTCGCGTTATCCTTTTGAAAAGCGAGTTTAAGGGCGCGATTCCGGGATTAGTGCACGGACAATCGGCGACGGGTTCCACGCTGTATGTCGAGCCGCTCGAGGTTTTCGAGCTTAATAACCGTTTAAAAGCGCTTTTGTCGGACGAGAGCTTCGAAATAGAGCGGGTTTTGCGCGAATTTACCGCGGCGGTATGCGAAAACTGCGGGTTCATAAGATACGGCTTCGGGCTGGCGACGGAATTGGATATTATTTTCGCGAAAGCCGCGATGGCTAAAAGCATGAAGGCCGTGCGTCCCAACCTCAACGGACACGGTTTTATCGACATAATAAAGGGCAGGCACCCGCTGATAGATACCGATAGGGTTGTGCCCGTCAGCCTCAATCTCGGGCGGGATTTTAATATTCTTATGATAACCGGTCCGAACACGGGCGGCAAGACCGTGACGCTGAAATTGGTCGGGCTTTTCGCGCTTATGACGCAGACGGGTATTTTTATACCCGCGCATCAGGACACGGTTATGGGCGTTTTCGTGAGCGTTTTCGCGGACATAGGCGACGAGCAAAGCATAGAGCGAAGCCTGAGCACGTTCTCCTCGCATATGACCAATATTGTAAATATATTGAACTCGTTCGATAATAATTCTCTGCTCCTTCTGGACGAGCTGGGCGCGGGAACGGACCCGGCCGAGGGCGCGGCGATCGCGCTTGCCGTTACCGAATATATCGAAAAGAAGGGAGCGAAAGCGGTCATAACGACGCACTATAACGAGCTGAAAGAATTTTCGCTGGCGCACAAAAACGTCGAGAACGCTTCGACGGACTTCGACTCCGAAACTTTCGCGCCCACGTTCAAGCTGATATTAGGCGTGCCGGGCGCGTCGAACGCCGTGAAAATCGCGGAAAAATTGGGATTGAATAAGGAAATAACGGAGCGCGCCGACGAACTGATCGGGAGCGAAAGACGGCAGTTCGAAAATATAATAAACGCCGCCGAAAGAGCGAGGAAAAAAGCCGAAGCGTATCTTGAAACTGCGGAAGCCGAAAGGGCGGATGCGGAGCGGCGGCTCGCCGAGATACGCGCCGAACGCAAAAGGCTTGAAGAGGAGCGCGAGGCGTTCAACAGAAAATCGGCGATAGACAGAAAAACCGTGATAGAAAACGCCGCGGACGAGGCGGCTGAAATCATAGACGAGATGAAACGTCTGAAAAAGGCGGCGGACGACGCCGCGCTGTTCGAGGCGGCGCGGCTGAGAAAAAAATTGTCCGCGCTCGCGGAGACTGCGGACGGGTATGAGGACGCGGGGAGCGCCGCGCCTTTTAAAAGCGACGGCGCGGGCGGCGTCGTTGAAAACGGCGGAATTACAAGAGAATCGGGAGAGATTAAGTCCGGCGACGCGGTACATATAACTTCGCTGAGGGTGAACGGCACGGTTTCGGACGTGTCTCCCGGCGGCGCGACGGTAAAAATCGGAGGGCTGACGGCGCATATAAAAATGAACGATATGTTTAAAATCCGTTCGGGAAAAAACGGGAGCGCCGGGACGGCGGACGGCGGACGGATCGCGAGTCTTTCGACGCCGACAAGTACGGAGAGCGCGCCGTCGGAGATAAACCTAATAGGAATGGGTATCGACGAGGCGGTTTATTATGTCGATAATTTTATAGACAGAGCGGTTACGGGCGGGCTCAACGAGGTCAGAATAATTCACGGGCGCGGTACCGGCAGACTCGGAAAGGCGATTCAACGGCACCTCGCGTCGCATAAGAACGCGGCGGCGTTTCGGTACGGCGGATACGGCGAGGGCGAAAGAGGCGTAACGATACTGACGTTGAAGTAAAAATATTTTCACGGGAATTTTGCGGATACGGAATTCCGTCGAGAACGCGGCGGCGTTTCGGTACGGCGGATACGGGCACGGGTGAAAGAGGTATTATAACGTTACCGGTGCCGAAATAAAAAATTCGCGGGAATTTTGCGGAATATCGTTCAAAACGAAGCGCGACGACGGCAAAACGGGGAGTAAAATCGAAAGGATTAGACCGCATTTAATAAACCGGGCGGAAAGCAGAAAAGGATTACGCGGCGTTTTCGCGGAGATTTTCGGAGCGCGATAAAAACGAACGGAAAACGCCGCGGTTAATAGCCGTCTTAGGCGGGTATATTGCAAAATTAGACTGAGAGTATTACGGAAAACACCGATTTGCGGAATACCGCGCAAATATGAGTATTCCGCGCGGCGAAGTATTACGTCGCTCGGCAAGACGGTCTCACTGGGAGGATTTATGGTTTATTTGGATAACGCGGCGACGACGCGCGTATATGAGGAGCTTAACGGACTTATCGGGTATTATAACCGCGAAAAATTTTTCAATCCGTCAGCATTGTACGGCGCGGCGGCGGCGGTCGCGAAAGACCTGAAAGCGGCGCGGGAAAATCTTTTGCGGCATTTGGGCGGCGCGGACGGAGGACTTGTTTTTACCGCATCCGGAACGGAAGCCGACAATATGGCTTTTGCCTTCAAGACGCTGAAAAAAAATTCGCGTATCGTCGTGTCCGCGATAGAGCACGCCGCGGTCTTAAATACCGCGCTCGCCTTTAAGCAAAGAGGATACGACGTCGTCGTTTGTCCGGTAGACCGCTTCGGACGCCTCGACCTTAAAAAATTCAGTGAAACCGTCAACGCGGAAACGTCGTTCGTGTCGATCGCGCATATGAGCAACGAGACGGGTGCGGTCAACGATATAGAAAAAATCGTTAAAATCGCAAAGGCGGCAAACCCCGATTGCGTAACGCACAGCGACGGTGTGCAGGCGTTCAAGAAGATCGGCGTCGATATGCGGCGGTTAGGCGTGGACCTGTATTCCGTCAGCGGACATAAAATACACGCGCCGAAAGGCGTGGGCGCGCTGTATTTTAAAAAAGGCTTGAATCCGAATACGTTCGTTTACGGGGGCGGACAGGAAATGAATATCCGTTCGGCAACCGAGAATATCGCGGGAATCGCGGCGTTTTCAAAGGCGGCGGATATAATCGAAAAGAAGAGTATAAACACGCGGCTTTTAAGCTCGCTGAAAGACTATTTGACGGAGAATTTCGACGTCGTAATAAATACGCCCGACGCCGGCGAAGGGGCGGCGGGCGGCAATATTTTGAGCGCGGCGTTCGCCGGCGTAAAGGGCGAAACGCTTTTGCACGCCCTTGAAAAACACGGCGTAATCGTCGGCACCGGCTCGGCGTGTTCCGCTAAAAAGGGCGCGGGACGGATTGCGGAAGCCTTGGGACTGCCGAAAAAATACCGCGACGGAATTTTGCGCGTGAGCGTGTGCGGCGAAACGACGGAAGAGGATATAGAACTGTTAAAGGAAAAATTGACGCGTGAATACGCCGGGTTGATAAAATATAAGATTAAATATTAAAAAAGACCGGCTATGAAAAGACAAGGTGTTGAGGAGTATAAATTGAGGTAGAGATAAAAAGATATTTGGCATAATCAAGATGTGGTATTGACCGGATTTGAGAACGGAACGGAGGATATTGACGGGCTTACGCA
>JAISOS010000009.1 GCA_031275485.1 Clostridiales bacterium
TTAGGGTTTGTTTAAAAACCGTTATTTCAGTAAAATGACGATTGAAGCAACAAGTACGAAAGTAATAAAGGAGCTATTTGACTTATCGAAGCGGGCGGCAACACGCCTAAATCGTTTGAGTTTTTGGAAGGAACATTTCCTAAAAGACGTTCCTTATAGGAGTATTTATCGTAATTCCATACATATTTTATATCATTTCATATACTCGGTATATCATAAATTCGGTTTTTAAACAAGCCCTAAATTAAAAAAGAAAAATAAAAAGAATAAAAATATTTTCTTCCGCTTGACTTTACGCAAATATGTGCTATAATATATGGGACGGCGACGTTTAAGAATTGCCGCGCGGCGCCGTCCGAAATTTTTCAAATTAAAAAAATAAAAAAAGGGAGGAAATTATGTCCGCGATTTTTAACGCTTATTGCAGAATCTATCAAAACGCTTTCAGGGGCGCGGTGTATCTTTTTAATTGGAGGACGCCGGAATTATTGGAGGGCGAGGGCTCGCTGGAAAAGCTACCCGCGCTGATTAAGGAACACGGTTTCGAGCGCGTACTGTTGATTTCCGACGGTACGCTTTCGAAACTCGGTATAGTCGGCAGGCTCAAAGAGCTTTTGGACGGTGAGGGGCTGTTCACCGCCGTTTACGACGGCACAAGACCGAATCCCACGATCGACAATATTGAGGAGGCGGTCGGGATTTATAATAAAAATTCCTGCGGCTGTATCGTCGCGCTGGGCGGCGGCTCGCCTATGGATTGCGCCAAGGCGACGGGCGCGCGCATAGCGAGACCGGACAAGACGGCGCCGGAGATGAAGGGGCTTTTGAAGGTCGGCAAAAAAACGCCGCGCATATACGCCGTGCCGACGACGTCGGGTTCGGGTAGCGAGGCGACGATCGCCGCCGTCGTTTCGAATCCGGTCACGCATGAAAAGTACGCGATAAACGACCTGCATTTGATTCCCGAATACGCCGTTCTCGACCCGTCGTTGCCAAAGAATCTGCCGCCTCACGTAACGTCCACTACGGGTATGGACGCGCTTTGCCACGCCGTAGAGGCGTACGTCGGGCGCAGCAACACCGCGAAGACCAAGGAATACGCCGTGGACGCGGTCAAGCTGATTTTCGCGAATCTGAAAAAAGCCTACGAAAACGGCGCGGATATGGAAGCGCGCAGGAATATGCAACAGGCGTCTTTCAAGGCGGGCGTCGCCTTTACCCGCGCTTACGTGGGTAATATACACGCTATCGCGCATACGCTGGGCGGTTTCTACAACACGCCGCACGGACTCGCGAACGCGATAATTATGCCTTACGTTCTCGACGCTTACGGCGAAAAAGCCTACAAAAAACTTGCCGAGCTTGCCGACGCCGTCTCGCTGACGGGCGCGGACGAGAGCGTAGAGACTAAGGCGAAAGCCTTTATCGCCGCCATAAGGCGGCTGAACGCCGAGATGAATATTCCCGACAAAGCGGAGGGCGTTAAGGACGAGGACATTCCGAAAATGATAGAGAACGCCTATAAGGAAGCGAACCCGCTTTATCCCGTTCCGAAAATATTCTCCAAAGAGGACTTTTATAATATCTATAAGCAAATACAGGCGCCGATCGTTTGATTTTTTTGAAAGTTATGCGAAGGCGGGGAACCTTTTGTGAACAAAAGGTTTTCCCCGCTTCCTTTCCAAAAACTTCAATACGCGTTTTCTGTGGCGCCGCGCGAGCCGACCGTAGCAATTAAGCTTTAAAACGAAGAGCTTAACGCCGTAAGACTAAGGTCTTAACGCTTTAAAACGGGGACTTTTAACGCTTATTTGCGCCGCGCGGCGTTATTTTTTTCATAGCGCGGTATAAAACGCGCGCGCCGTCTGAAATACTTTACGCGAAAATCACCTAAATTTTTCGGTTTTTGGCAAAGTCGCCGCGACGTAATAAAATTATTAAAGTTTTTTGGAAAGGGGCGCGGGGGAAACCTTTTGTTCACAAAAGGTTTCCCCCGCGTAATTTAAAAAAAATAAAAATAAAAAAGGCGGGGAAATCTGCCTTTTTTCTATTTCTTTTTATTTTCTTTTGTGGTATAATCATAATCGGGAGTTAAAAATTTTTTAATTTCACACAAAATAATTCAAAAAGAATTAATTTTTTTGTAATATTATTAAAATGAAAAAATTCCCGAACGGAAATAAAAAAATCGGAAACAAATCGGCGCGGTTAATACGGCTGTAAAAGCGAACGTATTCCGATCGGGAATTTGCCCGAGGCGCGGAGCGTAAAAATCCGATAAAAAAAGACAATACGAGGCGGTTATGGCGGAAGTAGTTTTAGACGTTCAGAATCTGACCAAGGTTTACGGCGAGAGAAGGTCCGTAGATGACGTATCCTTTCAGGTTTACGCGGGCGAGGTTTTCGGCTTTTTGGGGCCGAACGGCGCGGGCAAGACCACGACGATAAGGATGATTTCCGGACTCGCGAAGATGACCGCCGGCGAGATTTTCATCGCGGGGCATTCCATCAGGAAAAATTTTAAAAAGGCAGTGTCGTGTCTCGGCGGAATCATCGAGAATCCCGAAATGTACAAGTATATGTCGGGCTACGACAACATGAGATATTACGCCGGGCTGTACGAGGGAATTACCGCCGCGGACATTGACGAGGTAGTAAAACTCGTAAAAATGGAGAACCGCATATACGAAAAGGTCAAAAAATATTCGCTCGGAATGCGTCAGCGCGTTGGCATCGCGCAAAGTCTGTTGCATCGGCCGCGCATTCTCATACTCGACGAGCCGACGAACGGTTTAGATCCTGCGGGCATACACGAAATGAGAGATTTTTTGAAAATGCTTGCGCACGAAAAGGGCTATTCGGTTTTTATTTCCAGCCACATTTTAACGGAAATGCAGTTGCTTTGCGATAGGGTGGGCATCATCGCGAACGGTAAGCTGCTTGCGGTCAAGTCGATGGACGAGTGGACGGAGGCATTGTCGGACAGCGCGAATATGAAAATCACGGTCAGCGACGGCGAAAAAGCCAAAGCCGCAGTGGAGGAAGAATTTGAAATTCCCGTTGCCGCCAACAAAAATCTGCTGAATTTCACGATTAAATCCGAGCTGATTCCCGAGATTTCCGTGACCCTCGCGAAATACGGCATAGCCGTCCTCTCGATGTATACGGGCGAAAAATCCTTGGAGGAGACTTTCTTAGAGCTGACCGCGGGGGCGGGTACGTCGATTAAATAAAGCCGGCGCCGTATAACGCGGAATACGGAAGGGCGGAATATAGCCGCGTTGTGAAAATACAATCGCGCAATCCGACGCCGTTTTTTTGTTTCGGCGGCGAAAAATTTTAACGGTTATATCCGCGAAATTCCGATTCGTAACGACTGCAAAACCGAAACGGATCGTCCGAAACCGAAAACCCGCAAATACTTTTATTCGAAAGGTTATATAATGAAAAAGTTTTTTAGGAAAATCGAAAGCCGGATTCTGAAGCTGAAAATCCGCTTTCACAAAAAGAGCCGGCCTTTAAGGCGCGCCGCGCGCACCGACATAGGCCGACTGCTGTCCGGAGAATTTTTCAAATTTTTCAAAGGCGGCGTCTTTAAAATTTCCGTCGTAATCGTCGCGCTTTCGATGCTTTTGACCGTGCTGATATACGACGCGGACGGCTCTCTTATGGACATAATAAGCGAATATATGGGCGGCGGAATCGAGACGGACGTATTCGCGGTAATAGACGGCATAAACGAGGATCTTTTGTCCGTGGCGGGGGAACTCGGCGTGGACATTCCCACGGAGGCTATGTCGCTTATGGACAGCTATTTCGGCGACGGCGAGAAGGTTAAATATCTTACGACCTCGCCCGAGGATTATTATTACTCCTTAAATCCCGCGAGGCTGTTCGAGGACGAGTTGCGAACGCGGTTCAGCGACGGGCTGGCCGACTTCATACTGTACGACAGGTCTTTTTTGGAGCTTATGATCACCACGGATACTCTGACTAAGGCGTTGCAGGATTTTTCCGCGGGCAACGGCAACGCTTTGATTACGGATACGCTGAAGCTTATACGGGACAACGCCTATCTTGTGGGCGTGGCGGCCGCCGCGGTCAATCTCGCGGTGATCTTGCAGTCCTCGTCCGCAATAAAAAACATAAACGAATCCTTCGAGGGGCTGAAAGACCGAAGCCTTAAAGACGACGGCTATACGGTAACGGTATTTTACTCGGAATTTTTCGGCGCGGCGCTGAATTACGGGGGCGAGGTTACGCTTCTCAATATGTCGGACGCGATTGCGGAATGCTATGAACAAACGCGGCTGCGCACCGTTCACGGCGTGAGCGCGTCGGAGTTTTTCACGGCGGCGGCGCCGAGACCATACGACCTTTTGCTTTTTTACCGCGACGTGTACGACAGCGGAATTTTCGCCGCGCTCGCAAATCCCGACAGGGATTTCAGCTTTTTAAATTTCGTTCTCGAGACTGCGGTACTCGCCGCCTCGCCCTACGTATTGACGGCGGACGACGAGGAAAAATATTTGGAACTGCCCGAGGATTACGGCGATCTTAGCGGTCCGGAAAAGGAGACCGCCTACGCGGAGGCATACGCCGACGCGGTAAAACGGGCGAAATTCGATAAGGTAAAGGATTTTGTGTTCGGGTATCTCGAAAAAAATTATCCGGGCTATTCCTCTTACGCGAAGAACCTGCCGCTTTTCAACGCTAAAACGCTTAAAAAGCTTGTGCCGGACGCGTCGTTGCAGTCCGAGATACTCGCCGGCGCGCCGGATATAATCGACATATACGCGAAGATGTTCGGAATACTTCTAAACGACGGTGCGGACAACTACAAGGCGTTGACGGACTACATACTCTACGTCGCCGCTCTCGGCGGTTTTCACGACGCTTTATACTCCTCGTACAGCGGAACCATGACGGCCTACGCGAGCGAGCTTCTCCGCATACAGAAGCTTTTGAACTACTACTACAACGGCGGCGATTACGGCAAAACCTCTATGGATTTCATCAAAGACGAGGTTTTTGCGATAGGCGCGATTTTCGACGGATTGCTCGGTCTCGTGAACGACGGCCGGTCCGACGCGTCCTACGACGAAAAGGCGTATTTGTCGGAGCTTACCTCATACGTCGGCGCCTTAAATTACGCCTATTCGAATCTCGCGTCTTACGTTTGGGCGGGAAGCGGGGAAATCACGCTCGGGCTGTACAAATCTACCGGTTCGTCGGTAATTCCCGAAATGTACGATTTATTTGAGAGACAGTGGCGGCTTTACAGCCGCGCGAGCCGAAGCCTTTACGGCGTGCTTAACAATTCCGCAAAGACGGACGCCGTCAAAATCGAGAGCGTAAACCGGTTTGTTTCCGGACTGAAAAACAACGCCGCGGGCTTTTTCTATCGCGCCGGGCAGGATATTCCCATGGAAGAGAAAACGGCGTTTTTCATGAGTTCGTTCGGCGAATGTTACACGGCGGAAGTAACCGAGGAATTTTTCGAGGAAAAATACGCGTTTTTGTACGGCGAGATTATAAAATCTTTCGAAGCGTATTTTACCGCGTTCAAGGGCGGCGCCATAGGCTATTCCGCGCTTTCCTCGTTGTTCGGCGAGGAGACCGCCGCGCGTTTTTTGGAAATCTACGGGGACGGCGCGCTTTACGGAATGAGCTACGCCGAGTTTCGCGGGGTAAGCCGCGTGTTTACGCGCACCGCGTCGCTGATCGCAGACTACGCGCCTAAGGTCTACGTAATCGAGGTGACGGAGACGCAAAATCTGAACGACAAGGCGCTCTCCCGAATATACGGTATGCACGCTATGATGGGGTACGGTTTCACGAAGTACTCGATTAAGAGCGACATTCAAAAGGATCTTTACTATTTAGAGAATCCCGAAATGTACGGCTCTCTGACATCCGCGGACGCGCTTGACAACGGCTACGGCTTTATGAATTTCGGCATCAGTTTTACGTATATTTTTATAATAATGGTCGCGCTTGTAATCGCGTCCGGCTCGATTGCGGGCGAATACGAAACCGGTTCTATAAAGCTGCTTTTAATCCGTCCGTACAAGCGGTTTAAGGTTCTGACCGCAAAGCTGCTTTTCGTGGCCATATGTCTCGCGGTCATGTATCTTTGCGCGTATCTGTTTATGCTTGCGGTCGGGCGGTTCGGCCTTCCGGGATGGGGGAATTGGACGGGCTTTAACGGCGCGCGCGACGTATTGGTTATATTCGACGCGAGCCGCGTGGAAATTATGAATCCTTTTCACGTCATAACGCTGGAATATTTGTTCTACTATATCGACAGCCTGATGTACGCGGTAATAGCCGTGATGGTGTCCGCCGTCGCGAAATCGCGGGTCGCCTCCGTCGCCGTGTCCGGCGGCGTGTTCTTCGGCTCGACGATTCTGACCGCGCTCCTCTCGAGCTACGACTGGTACAGATTTATAATATTCAACAATACCAATCTGTTCGTCTATATGGCGGGCGGGTCTTCCCTCGCCGATATGACGATGGTATTCTCGGGCGTCGTCTATATAGTCTACCTCGCCGCCGTGCTCGCGGCGGCATATATCACTTTTGAAAAACGCGACGCCGTTTAAGCGGAGGGAGATCTTTTTTGGTAAATCGGCGATCGCGCGGGGAACCTTTTTACGGGAGAAAAGGCTTTCCCGCGCGAAAAATTAAAAAACACAAAAAATAACGGAGATAGCGCGAATGGCGAGGCTTGCTGCTAAAATAAAAAATTGGTTTAATTTCAAGGAGATGTACATACTCGTCAGGGGCGAGCTTTTTAAGTTTGTAAAGAGCGCGACTTTTTACGTACTCGTCGCCTTTGTGATAGCTTTCGTAATCGTTACCGCGCTGGTATACAATCCGAACGGCGCGGGTCTTGGCGACGTTACCTCTTTTCTTGGCGGAACGATCACTCCCGATGATTACTTTGCTTATCTTGAGAACGCGGATTATTCCTCTTACGTTGAGAAATACGAAATCGACGCGGAATTCGGAGACGCAAGCGAATTGAACTCGGCGTTCACCCGCGAATTTAAGTACCGCGCTATGACCGTGCATCCGGACGAATACTATATGGAATTAAACCCCGTGTACAAAATAGCCGCGGAGAGCGCGGAGTACGCCGGCTTCGCGGGTGCGGTTGACCGCGTTTACGAGACGGACGATCCCGTCGCGGATATGGGGCTTTCTCCCGTACAGCGGCTGATGCTTTTGGACGCTTCTTTCTATTCGCTGTTCGTGGGGCAGGGCGAATCGCTGTCAGACCGCAAGGATTACGTGCTCGCGCTTTTCAGAGAAAACGACGCGGACGCCATAGCGAACAGGCTTGAAAGAGAGGGCGCGCAACTGTACAAAAACCTTTCCCTCGCGCTCTCCGGGTCCGACGCGGACGCGTCCGCCGTCGCCGAAGCGCTGAGCTCCGGAGAGGCGAAGCTCAAGCTCGTCGCGATCTTAAAGGACGCGTTAAGCGCGCCGGGCGGCGGGGAGCTTTTCTTGGAGCTTGCGTATTACGACGCCTACCTTATGCCGTTGCACAAGCACATATACGCCAAGCGCAAGTCGGAAATGAGCGCGTATATCCAAAATCTCAACCGCGCGAAGCGTTTCTTTTATTACGCCGAGGCGTCGGGCTACTCCGCGTCCGTCGCCGATTTCATAGAGGCGGAGATTATCGAATACGGTGAGGCTTTCGACGCTTTGGACGAGGCGGTAAGCGAGGCGGAGGCTAACGGGACGGGCGCGTTCAGCCGTGAAAAAATCGAGGCCCTATACGCCGCCTACCGAAGGTTCGTCATGTTGCACGAGTTGATAAGCTCTATGATGACGGCGGGCTATCTGACGGGTGTAAATTTTCTCTATTTTTATTCGGACGCGCCTGCGGACAGCCTGATTTCCTCGCTTATCACGTCCGCGCCCGAGTCGTATCAGAATTTCGACGCGCGGCGGCGGCTCGTCGACGAGGAGATAAACACCGCGAACGGCAACATAGCGGCGAATATGTTATATTCGAACGTGTTTGACACAATATCGGGCTTTTTCGACACGCTCAACCTGGACAATCTCGTCTTTACGAGGGAGAGCGTGGACATAGCGGTCAGATTGCAGGATACGGTAAACGTCGTAAACGACAGCTTAAAAGTCGTGATAAGCCGCGATATATACGACGAATATTTCGCCTCCTTAAACGATAAAACGGACGTCCTGCTCGCGCTGTCGGCCTTTCTCGACGAGGACAACGTTACGAGCCGTTACTATGCGGATTATTATTCCGAGCCGTTGAAATCTATGCTTGACGCGGGCTACGCGAGCGGTTTTTCCGGCATAGACGACTATTTCCGTCAAATTGAAAAAGTCGCCGTCGAAAGCGCGTACATAGACGAGTACTTCAAAAAGCAAAATCTTGCCCTCGTCGTAGACGCGGAAAACTTTTCCGACGACGACCTGAGCAATATCTACGGGCTTTATAATTTTCTCGTCGTGGGTACTTCGAAATATTCCCTGAGGAGCGACATAGCGAAAATCGGCTTTATGCTTGACAACCGCGATACCTTAGGTTCGCTCACCACGCCGTTGAGCCTCGATAAGGGCTACGGTTTTCTTATGTTTGCGTTCAGCATACTCTATCTTTTTCTGCTGATTGCCGGAATGATTATCGGCGCGGGAACTATCGCCGGCGAGCATTCGGCGGGAACTATCAAGCTACTGCTGATACGGCCGTATAAACGCTGGAAATTCCTTATGTCGAAAATCATAATGTCGCTGATAATTATGACCGCGCTCTTTGTCGTTTCGTTCCTGTTGCTGTTCCTTATAGGAGGGATATTCTACGGCTTCGATTCGGAATATAAGGTTCTCGTTATGTTCGACGCGACCAATATTCTGCTTGTGTCCCCGCTCCAATCGGCGATGCTTATGGCGGTGTTTTACTTCATAGAATGTACGGTATATATGCTCATTTCCATTATGGTTTCGACGGTTTTCAAGTCGAAGAGCGGCGCCGTCGCGATCTCTATGGTCATCTATTTTGCGGGAAATATTCTGTTGCTTATGCTCTCCTCGAAAAGCTGGTTCAAGTACGTGCTGTTCAACAATACCAACCTCTACCTCTATATGACCACCGGTCCGACCCTAAACGATATGACTTTCGGCTTTTCGCTTATAGTGGACATAATTTACGTCGCCGCAATAATGGCGGCAACTTTCTTGGTCTTTACCAAAAAAGACGCGAATTAAGTTTTTATTTAGATTTTAAAATTTACGAGGGGGGAAACCTTTTCTCCCAAGAAAAGGTTTCCCCCGCGCCCCTTTCCAAAAAACTTTAATATTTCCATATAAATCCGCGCCGCTTTAATAAACGCGGTTAAAAAAGATCCTATGTCCGTCAAAGCGTTTGTTTAAAAAAGCCCGCGTTTTTATTCGTTTTTTAAACGTCCTTTTGAGGTTATTTCCGCGCGGGCTAAACGCTTTTTTTAATATTTCTGCGCCGCGTTCGCCTCCCGCATATTTCCGGCGTTTTCCGTGAGTTATCTCCGGCGTATTTTTAACGTTTCTTCCCGTTTTTTTAACGTTTTTTTGTATTTTTTATTGCGTTTTCGCGCTTTTTCAAGGCGGTTCCGCTCTTTTCAGGCATGTTTTCCCGTTCTTTTCAGGTGCGCTTCCGGCGTTTTTTTCGCTTTTTTTCACAATGTTTTCGGCTCCGTTTTTTGCCGTTTCTTTTGTACAGCGGATAAAAAATATCGGGGTCTTTTGGAAAGGGGTGCGGGGGAAACCTTTTCTCCCAAGAAAAGGTTTCCCCCGCGAAATTTTCTAAGCCATCGTCCGCATAAATTTTCAAAATCCCGCATATAATATTATATTTGATCAGAAAATTAGGTGAATTTATGTCGATTTTCAAAAAATTAATGATAATGAAAGGTATAACAGGCGCGCCTGTCGGGACTTTAAAATACGTTTCAAACGGCGTAAGCGCGGTTGTAACCGTAAACCTATCGCGCCCTTGCGCGGACGGCGCGGTTATGATAACGCGGACGGGCGCGGGCGCGGGGGAGCGTTTCGGTGAATTCCGGCTGGGAGGCGGCAGAACCGACTCGTTCAAATCGCTTCCGCTTTCCGACGGGGGCGAAAATTTCGCCGTCGGAATATTCGAGGACGAACGTTTGACCGCGTATGCCTCCGACGGGCGCGATTTTGCCCCGTTGGAGGCGATAAAGGCGCGGAGGGTGCAAAGATACGGCGACGGAGTTTCGGGGAGTCCGGACGCCTTTAACGGCGCGGAGAAGGCGTTTGAACGCAACGGCGGAGGCAATAGCGCGAAATTAGACGCTTTAAGCGGCGTTTCGGGGAATTTTAACGGTTCAAACGCGGCGGCTAATAACGGCGGCAACGCGGGAAAAGCGGACGCTTTAAGCGGCGCGGAAAAAGCGGTCGGAAAGCAAAACCGAAACTTCGGCGCGAATACGGGCGCGGAAAAAACTTCGGCGCGAAAGGGCGGCGGCGCGGGTGCGAATACGGAAAACGCGCCGGCACAAAACTGCGGCGGAGACGGCGAAAAATCACGCTTCGACAAGGCGAAAATAATAGAGGAAATAAAAAAGCAGCTTGAAAGCTCGAATTTTACCGGCATAGAGGATTTGGACGTCGCGACGGAGGAGGGAATACTCGAGCTTGAAAAAAGATTGGAAGCGGCTTTAAAAAACAAACGCGAAACCTGCGGACAGAATCCCGGGGGAGACGGCGGTGACGGCGGCATAGCGGCGCAAGAAAACGCGCGGAACGGAGGCGACGATAGAAAAACGGGGCAAAATATTTCGAAAAGCGACGGCGAAAATAACGGAAAAGCGGAGAGAAACGCCGGAAGCAATCTCGAGGAAATAAAACGAAATATAGCGGAAAACGGCGAAAAAGCGGAACGAAGCGTCGCAGAAAATGACGGCGGAAGCGGAAACGAATTTTTCGAGGGAGTGTTGGGCGCGGCGGCGGATTTCGCGAAAAGGGAGGGCGCGGATTTTTATACCGGCATAAAAAAGCACTTGGACGAAATGCTCGCCCTTTACCCCGCCGAAACGAGTCTGAACGGATTGATTCCGGGCGGGCAATTCGTAAAAATCAATTATGACGGCGAGAATTATTACGCCGTCGGCGTGTACGGAAAAAACGGCGGAGCGGAATATATCTGCTACGGAATTCCCGGGGAGTTCGACGCCAAGCCGACCGGAAGGCTGAAAGAAATCAGCCGCTGGTTTCCTCTCGATTTCAGCCGCAGAAACGGACGGGGGTATTGGCTCGTTTTTCAAAACGCCGCCGACGGCAGCATAGCCGTGCCGAAATGAAAAAAAGCCTTTTAACGGGAATTTTTCTATAAAATACGCGGGAGAAATCTTTGATTTTTTCTATAAAATACGCGGGCGGGGGGGGGGGGGGGGTGTGGTGGGGGTAGAGGCGGCCCCCCCCCCGCGCGGGTGGGACCTTGGCCGGCGTGTTGTGGGGGGGGCGCGGGGGGTTGTTTGGGGGGT
>JAISOS010000030.1 GCA_031275485.1 Clostridiales bacterium
ATATTACAATTGGCAATCTGTGCGGCATCATGCAAAATGCCAAACAAATGTAACGGTGTCGGCATATCCAATTTGAAAAAGAATCTTTCGATTTCGGGGAAACAAAGGTGAAGAAGCCGTCTATAACGGTTTTTCAAGGGTTGAATTTCCTTGGTAAGGCGGTAGCGAGCGCGGGTTAAGGATTTAAGTTGGGCAATTAAGCGCAGTTATTTCACGGCGTTGCAATGGTGTTGCAAGAGGCAACATCTCCGCGATATAACGAGCGTCGCATTTATCGGTCTTTGTGCGTCTAAGGGTACTTGCGGATTTGGCGCGGTTTACGGAAAGCGGATTAAACAATACAACATCGAATCCGTTGATTTTGAGAAAAGATAGTAGGTTTGTAGAATAGTCTCCCGTAGCTTCCAAGCCTATTTTTACTTTGTTTCCGGCAGCTTGCTCGTTCACGAGCTTCAAAAATTGTTCGAAGCCGCATTTGGAATTGCGGAAAGAAAAATTGTCGCATAATATTTCTCCGTCCGAATTTGTGATGTGGCAATCATGTTTATCTTTTGCAATGTCAATACCGATAAAGACCATAAGAACCTCCTAAGTTAAATTTTGTTCTGTGATAAACACCAAGTCTAAGTCATGTATGTTCGTGAAAAATAAAACGACGAGCGTTATCTAACTAAACAACAAAAAGACATAGACTCCGTGACCGGAAGTTCCATTTAAACGATGAGCGTTAGCAATACCGAACTGAATCACGGGGTCTACGTCAGTTAGGCATAGATCCAACGAGCGGAAACTTTTTACTAAGGCTTTTGCGTTAGCAATACCAGAACCGGATCACAGAACCGATTTCCAAAGCCGTTACGCTTATATGGGCGAACCGAATCACGGGGTCTACGTCAGTTAGGCATAGATCCAACGAGCGGAAACTTTTTACTAAGGCTTTTGCGTTAGCAATACCAGAACCGGATCACAGAACCTATGTCAATTATATATCATTTTGGGGATACGTAGGGAAACCTTTTGTGAAAAAGTTTTCCCTACAACCCTTCCAAAAACAATATATCCCAACCCAAAAGGAGAACCAAGTGTATGGAACAATCACCTCACTCCCGGATAAGTATATTATACGAGCAATACAGAGTTTACGATCGCCAGACCCTCGGCTATGTGGACGGCGGAGTGCTGAGAGATTTCACGGTGGATATGGACTACCTCACGAACAACGCGAGTACGGCGACCTTGACCGAGGAAACCTACGCTAAAAAAGGCGACATAATCGCGGGCATAGCGGGAACGGAGAAAATCTTTCTCGGCTCTGTCACGGCGGTGGATAACAGCAAAAGGCAGATTTCGTTCAAACATTGCAAGGAAATCTTCAGCGATACCGTCCTCAACGTGTTCAAATACACATCGACAATAGGCTACAAATTCGACGCGGTGACGGGCTTGGAAACGCTTATACGGCTTGCCTTTATCGACACCGACGACATTAAAAAGCGGTTGCCGCTCCGCATAGAGAAGCGCGGCGCGGCGGCGGGCGCGGTGTGGAACGACGACGGCGACACCCTATCCATAGCCGACTTTATACAGTGGGCGTTCGACAACCACAACGTGTATTTAGATTTTGACATCGACTTCACCGTGAACAAACTCGTCTGCCGGATAATTAAGAATACGGCGGGTGGCTACGTAATAAAAGACAACATAAAGTTGAGCACTCCGACGTTCGACAAAAACGAGTTGCCAAACTACAGCAAAGCCGTAGTTTACAACAAGGACACGGGCGCGATTGCTGGAACGTTCTACTTGCTTTCGGACAACACCGTGACGGCTACGGCGACAAACGGGAAGCGGCTTTTGCCCGTACAAACCAAATACGTCACCTACGACCCGGACAAGGGCGTAACGCCGTTAGAACTTGCGACCTCAGAATTGCAAGGCAACATTTACGCGCATTGCATTCAGTACCGGCTGTCCAAAGAGCAGAACCTCGTCAAAGCGACCTCGTTCAATATCGGCGACGGCGTGAAGATTATCTACGGGGAACGCGAATACGACAGCATATTCACGGGCTTGAAGTTCAATAAATCAGACCCGTACTACACCTGCTACTTCGGTAAGACGCGGATAGCTTTCACGGACCGATTGAAGCAGTTCATAGACAAAAAATACAGAAAAAAGTGAGGAAAACACATGGCATATTACATGAAAGGCATAGGCGACGCGCCGACAAAGGTAAACGAAATACTGCCGCTACTTGACGCAAAAATCAACCACTTTCTGACCGGACATACGGCGGGGATTATTAAAAACGAGTTTTAAGACGTAAACGCTTGCCCTCGAACAATGCAAAACCTTGGCGATTGCCGGCGCGCGGAGGTTATCGTCGGTACGCATCCGTCTTGCGCGGTGCGCCCGTTCAAGCCGCTTTTTCATGCAGTCGCCTCCGCAAGTTTGATAATAGCCTCATAACCGTTCACGCAGCCGGCAACCGCCGATTCGGTGACGAGCAACGCTTTTTCCAAGCCGTCGGCGACGGCGACTGCGTACATAGCGCGGAGCAAGGACGCCTTATTCTTCGTAGCGGCGGCGGAGAAGAAAGCAAGAAGCGGCTCCGGCAGGTACTTCTTAAAAGCTGAATTCAGTACGGCGTTCGGCTTGCGGCGGAGAATAGAAAGAAGCTGAATCGGGTCGGAGGTCGTGATTACGTCCTCGGAGTAAACGCGCTCAAAAGTGAAAAGCGGTGAATAATCGAGGTTGAAAAGTTGCAGCTTGTCGGCGGTTTGTTTCAGAAATACGGTGCGGTTTTTCATTCCTTGCGGCAGCACGTAAATTTGGCGGTCGACGGGAAGCTCGCAAAGGCCGTTGACCTTGCGCCGTTTCCAAACGGCGACCTCAAATTCCTTGTCCGGAAGCGGCAAGAGTTTGGCGAGGTCGGCCGCGAACAACTCGCCGCAGGTTTTGTTGCGGCAATGGTTCGGCTTACGGCTTTTCAGTTCGTCGCAGGAGGAGAGCAGTTTTGCGTTATATGCAGTCAAATCCTTTATTCGGACGTCCTCGGACACTTTCAATTTCCGTCTGTAATAAGAGAGCAACGCCGCCGACGTCGTTTTATAGTTCTCGTGATAGGGCATAACGTATTCGTCCGCAAAATTGTGATAGAGCAGAAAGCGCATGAACAATTCGTTGTCCGGCTCGTTGATTTCGTGTTCGTTGCAATAAAACAAGCCCGTGCCGGGAGTAAACCGTTGCTTGGACGGAATACCGCCCACGTGCGAAAAAACGGCTTTCATTGCCGATAGCAAGCATTCGGTGTTCAACGCGCTCAGAACTTGAATATAGCCGACCGCGCTGTAAGGAAAGCATATTATCATAACCGAAGCCTTAACCGTGCGGCCGCCGATAACGGCTTTAATCGGGGAGCAAGTAATTTCGGCGACGCCGACGGCGCGGCGGTTCTCAAAATCAAGCCGTTCGCCGCCTTGATAAATCTCCGCGACGATATTCCGGAAGCATCGTTTCACGGAATCGTAGGGCGCGAGAAATCCCGATACTCGGCGCAAAGCCTTTCGTAAACGCGCTTTGCGGTGTGCCGTTGCTTGAAATAAACGGCCTTATCCGCTATGAGCCACTCGCTTATAACGGGAACGAACGGGTCGATGAGGCGCGGCTTTTTCTCTTTCGGCGCGGCTGACGCTCCGTCGCTTTCCGGCCGCAGATACTTGTAGATAGTCGAAATGCCGTAACCGAGACGGGCGGCAATCTGTTCCGCCGCGAGGCGTTCCTCGGTAAAAAGCCTGCGGATTTGCTTAATTTTTGTTTCTGTCAAAATAAAACTCCTATATTTTAAGGGCATAGAATAAGGGATTCAAACAACGGTGTTCAGCCCAAAAACATGGGCAAAACGCCTTATGTTCAAATCCCTCTGTACGGATAGTTCCTAAAATGCGTAAAGTAACGGGAAACCGTTGAAATCGGGGAGCGCAACGCGCTTACGCCCGAATCCGGCGACGCAAGCGAAAACTCTCTGAAACAGGCGCAACGATAGCTAAAACCCCCGTAAAAAGTTGTTTAAGAAGAAAAAATCGCCCCGAAAGGCGATTTCTCCCGCACACGGCATATTACTAAATTGTGTGCAGTGATGGCACCGCCTAGGGGATTCGAACCCCTGATACCTGCGTGAGAGGCAAGCGTCCTGACCATTAGACTAAGGCGGCAAATAAAATTCTTTTTTGT
The DNA here is from genome assembly GCA_031275485.1 of Clostridiales bacterium. Classification (GTDB taxonomy): domain Bacteria; phylum Bacillota; class Clostridia; order Christensenellales; family JAISNN01; genus JAISNN01. Next base: position 4,234 of record JAISOS010000030.1, read on the forward strand.
TCGCGCGGGAACTGCGAACAAAAAATTTCGTGCCCGTTCGCGAGCGGCGGACAAGGCGCTTTTTATCGTCGCAAAAGCGACGAATGACTTGCTGTATTGTTTTTGATAAACAAGTTTTGAATATTATATCAAAAAAAAAAAAATATTGCAAGTATTTAAATAAGGTTTTGAAATTAAATTAAAAATTTTCAAGAGGCTTAGAGTATTTGAAAAGACTTATGCATTATTTGCGCGACGGATTGCCCGTAAGCAAAGAGGGCGCGGAAAAACTGCGAGAGCTTTTAGACGCATTTGAAACGCGCAACGACGGAAAAACGGGACGGCTTGAAAACAATCATTCGCAGGCGGCGTATTTAGAATTCGGTATAGGGATTATAGGCGGAAGAGAAACTCACGCCCTTGTAGACGGCGGCGTAATCGATTGGGAGTACGATGTGCCGAGTAAGTATAAAGAACGTGCGGCTAAACTCATGAGTGAATGGAATAGCGGCAATAGAGAACTCTCGTTAAAAACCGCGCGGAGGATAGGCGGATTGGACTTTGACGGAAAAGGCGCGTGGTTTCACGGGGCAAAAAACTAACGCAGGGTATGTTATCGCAAGCGTATAGTATAACGCGTGGGTAGACTACTATGAGAGCGGACGGTATAAAAAACAGCGGAGAACGTATTGAAGAATATTTTGAGGGGCGCGGGAAAGTGATAACACAGGTATACGATGAATTATATGAAAACTGAAAACCCATGTTCAGGCGAAGCTTAACGTTAAAGATTAAGCCGGTAATGTGCCCGGTAGCTTCCATACCGAATTCAAAATCCGAGAGTTTAGCGGAAACGGAATTCATCGTTTCCGTCGGCACAGACGGAGGCGCTAGCTCTTTTTTAAGCGGATCCGAGTCGCAAGGAGCAAAAAGAGCAACCTTCGCCAACGAGAATATTATCCCGCAGAGATTGCGTGATAAGCAAGAAAACTTGCCGCCGCGCTAAGGCTTTTCTCGCATCCCTTTTCAAAAAAACTTTAATGTTTTTACGGTTCCGCTCGGATCGAAGGCCGAGATTTAAAATTTTTGAGAGTTCTAAATTTTCTTGATAAAAACGGAATACGGGCGAGGCAAAATCATCATGAATTTTTAGAACTCCCAATTTTTTAAAATATACGGTGATTATACGAAAAAGCGAGAATTTTTGCGGACGTTTAAAAAATTGACGGCAAATGTCTTGGCCGTATCGGATCGGTATCCCGTATTTCTGACCCGTATTTCGCTCGTTTCAAAATCATGAAGATATAACCGGTTCTTTTATGCGTAGATTCGCTTATTTTAAGCGTATATTTCGCTTGTTTCAGGCGCGCATATTCGCTTATTTTCGACATTATACGCTAAAAATAGACCGAATAAATTGTAAAAGATTGAGATATACGGTAAAAATTTGATGTATAATGTTTCGGACGGGAATAATTTGCGTTTTTAAAACAGTCTTAAAATATGTTTTTGCAAATTAAGCCGGAGCTTTATTTTGGAGAGAGTAATATGAAAGATTTGACACGCGAAATCCTGACCGCCGCCGTAGGCGTTCTTAAAAAAAACTGCGGAGGCATAGCGGTTTCGGAGCTTAAGGGGAGCTTTGTTCACGCGGTTGACGCGGCGCTCGACGGCGGCGATTTATACAGAATCGCAGTTGTAAAATGCAAAAATCCGAACGACGAAAAAATCGCTTAGAAAGCGCGTGGCACGGAAGGTCGTTTGGACAAAGAATACGGCGAAACGAATTTTAAAAAACGTTTTGATTATATCGGTGAAATTAAAGCGGACGTGAAAACAAGAAAAGAGAAACGCGACAAAAAAGGAACGTACAGGCAAGCCGCTGAAATTCGATATGCTTGTCTTTTTTTCACAAAATTAAGCGGGCTCAATTTTTGTTCGCGCGGAAAATTATCCGGAATCCGCGCGTATTAAAATATTGAAGTTTTTTGGGAAAGGGGCGCGGGGAAAACCTTTTGTGAACAAAAGGTTTTCCCCGTATATTATTTATTAAAAAAAATTACATTTTTTTCATTTGGGTATTGAAATTTCCGCGAAAATGTGTTATATTAAAGTATAGCAAATTTTTAAGGGCGCGGTAAGCGCTCTATCTTAAAGAAAAAGGCGGATATGATATGACAAGTTTTCAGACAAAGGCAATCAGAAACATAGCCCTTATGGGGCATAGCGGGGAAGGAAAAACTACTCTGGCCGAGGCGATTCTCTTTAACGCGAAAAGTATCGACAGAATGGGCCGAATCGATGACGGCAACACCGTGATGGATTTCGATGCGGAGGAAATCTCCAGAAAAATATCCATAAGTCTTTCTGCGGCTTACGCGGTTTACCGTAGCGTTAAAATAAATATTTTGGACGTGCCCGGTTTTTTTGACTTTGAGGGCGAAAAGGCTTCGGCGTTTCACGTCGCGGGTTCGGCTGTCGTCGTCACGTCGGCGTCGGGACAGCTCACCGTCGGTACGGAGCTTGCGCTCGATCTCTGTTGCGAAAAGAAAATGCCGGCGATAATATTCGTAAGCCATATAAACAAGGAAAATTCCAACTTCAATGAAACCGTGCGCGCTATTCGGGAGAGATATCCGCGCGCGAACGTACTTGAGTTGCCGATTATGAATGACGGTAAAATGACGGGCTATGCGGATATTCCTACGAAAAAAGCCTACGGCAACGACGGTGCGGAAATCCCTTTTCCGGACGGACTGAAAGAAGAGGCGGACGCATTGTACGATAAGCTCGCGGAGACCGCCGCCGAAAGCTCCGACGAAATGATAGAAAAATTTTTGGCGGGAGAGCCGTTCGGCGAGGATGAAATAAAAGCGGGAATAAAGGAGAGCATAAAAAGCGGACGGCTGATTCCGATATTCGCGGGTTGCTCGGTGAAAAATATCGGCGTTTTAAGTCTTATGGACAAAATCGTAGACGTTTTTCCGTCGCCCGACGAGAGAAGGGTCGCGGTTGCCCAAATCGGGGGCGAGGAGATAGAAATAAAATGCGACGCGGACGCGCCGTTCGCCGCTCAGATTTTTAAAACCGTAGCGGATCCGTTCGTAGGCAAGCTGCTGTATTTTAAGATCCTTTCGGGAAAAGTGAGCGCGGGCGACGCCGTGTACAACCCGAACGCGGACAAGACCGAAAAAATCGGCGCGCTCTATGTCTTGAAAGGTAAAAAGCAGGAAAGCGTGGACAGCCTTAACGCGGGCGATATAGGCGCGGTAGCTAAGCTGATCTACACTAATATAGGCGATACGCTCTGCGATCCGAACAGAAAGGTGATTTTTCCGCCGATAGAATTTCCGCTCCCGATGATTTCTCTCGCCGTAACAAGCGCGAAGCAAGGCGACGAGGAAAAGGTCATTCAGGGTATCATGCGATTTTTGGAGGAGGACAGTACGATTAAAATCAACAAAAATATCGAGACGGGAGACGTGGAGTTGTTCGGAATAGGCGAAACGCAATTGGAAATTATCTGCAAAAAATTGAAAAATAAATTCGGAGCGGAGGCAAAGCTCGCAAACCCTAAGGTGCCTTACCGCGAAACCATAAGAAAGACGGTGCAGGTGCAGGGCAAGCATAAAAAGCAGTCGGGCGGACACGGGCAGTACGGCGATTGCTGGATAAGGTTCGAGCCGTACGGCGACGGCGATTTCCTGTTTGAGGAGGAGGTCGTGGGCGGATCGGTGCCTAAGCAGTACCATCCCGCCGTGGAAAAGGGCTTGCGCGAATGTTTGCAAAACGGCGTGCTTGCGGGCTATCCCGTCGTAAATATAAAGGCGGTGCTATACGACGGTAGCTATCACGATGTGGACTCGTCGGAAATGGCGTTTAAAATCGCCGCGCATAATGCCTTTAAGGACGGTTGCGAAAAGGCGAATCCCGTCCTTTTAGAGCCTATTATGAGGGTTGAAATAATTGTGCCGGACAGCTATATCGGCGACATTATAAGCGATATAAATAAGCGGCGGGGGCGTATTCAGGGAACGGATAACGCCAATGGCAAGCAAATAATAACCGCCGAGGTGCCGCAGCACGAGATGTTTAAATACGCCACGGATTTGAGGTCTATGACGCAGGGGCGCGGACGGTTCTCCGCCGCGTTCGAACGGTACGAAGAAGCGCCTCCTATGATAGCCCAAAAAATAATAGGGGAGGCAAAAAAAGGATCCGAGGCTTGAACGCGCTACGAGTAAGCGTAATTGCAAAACTACTCGGGTCGAGAGTTTTCTCAGCCGCCGTCGCCGTAAGCTTGGCTTATGTTCGGAAAAAATTCCGCAAATAGTATTACTATACTATATTATATTATACATAGCATAATCACGGTTAAAACATAAAAGCATTATAGAACGCCACAGGCAAAATACTAAATCACGTTATGTATTCTATACCGCGAAGTATTCTCAAACAGACCTTTTTCGAAGCTAATTATATATCTCGCCTAGCATAGTATTCAGCGATGAATCAGCCGTTTTTAAGGTGTGTTTGCGAACAAACTCAGTAAAAACACGCGAAATCCGCGCGATTTTCAGCCGATTACGCTAAAAACGTATTTGAGATGTATTTGCCCGACTTCGTTTGAAAAGAGGCTTTTTTTGCGGACGCATCGTAAGGAAATTTTTTATGGTTAAATTGACAGGCGAGAGAGTGTATCTTGCCGCGCTTGAGCGCGCGCATTGCAGAACGCTCGTTGAGGATTTCGAGTACGATTTTGAAAATCCCGCCGAGCCGCTCGACATATGTTGCTCCTTAGAGGACGCCGAAAATTGGTACGACGACATTCGTAGGGATATCGTTTTGGGCAAGCACATACGTTTCGGCGTTTTTCTGCTCAGCGGAACTGTAATCGGCGACGCCGCTCTGCAAAATATCGATCAAAAAAACCGCAAATGCGACATAGGTCTCGGCTTTTCAAAAATCGAATACCGCAACAGAGGCTACGGCGCGGAGGCCGTGATGCTCGCGCTTGAATACGCATTAACAGAGGCTACGGCGCGGAGGCCGTGATGCTCGCGCTTGAATACGCATTCTGTAATATGGGATTGATTCGGGCGGAGGCGTACACGCAAGACCTGAATATATCGGCGCGGAAATTGCTCGAAAAGCTTGGATTTACTCTCGAAGGGCGGCAACGCAAGGCGAGGTATTGGGGCGGAAAATATCACGACCGTTTGATGTACGCGATTCTTGCCGAGGATTATTTAAACGGCAGTATCCAAAAGATTTTTGGATACTCTAAAAATTCGTGACGGTTTTATCCTGCCGGCGTCGCTTTTTATCACGAGAATTTATAACTTCCGGATTTTTTAAACGATTTTTAACGTCGGGTCAAATTCCCGCCGTTAATATAGCCGCTATGGATTTGAATTGAGTTAAAAATAAATATCTCAAACACATTAAGCTTGACGGCGGAGCGGCGCTCGGTTTCTCGCGGAATCGTTAAAATATAGAAGTTTTTCAGAAAGAGGCGCGGGGAAACCTTTTTTTGAACGAAAGGTTTTCCCACGTATATTTTTTATAAAAATTCTCCCGCATAAAACTTGCCTCGATTATGCACAATAATTCTAATGAAAAAATTGAACGAGAAGTACAAACTCCTGATATTCGGCGCGGTTCTGTCGGCGATCGCGCTGAATGTAAAGGACGCCGTAAACCTTGCCGGAAAGGTGATGCGAGCGTTTTCGCCCGTATTTATCGGTATACTTTTCTCGTTGATTTTAAACATAATTCTAAATTTTTACGAGCGCAAAGTATTCGTGTTTAAAAGGAGCGGGGAGCGCGGCAAAAAGCTGAAACGTCCGCTTAACCTTTTTATGACATATTTGACGTTCGCCGCAGTTACGGGAGGTTTGATTGCGCTCGCGCTTCCGCATTTGATAAAAAGTGTAAGTTTGATAGCAGACAGGCTACCCGAATACGCCGCCGCATTGTCCGAAAAACTCGGAAGCTTTCTTGAAAATCTCGGCGCGGGCGGCGCGGCGACGGCGATAATCGACGGCTTAAAAAATTCGGCGGCGGGGCTGTCCGATAAATTGATACTCGCCGTCCCGAAAATTGTGGAATTTTCTAGAAACATATTCAAGGGCGCGTATGACTTCCTTATGGGCATCGCGCTTTCGGCTTTTATTTTGGGGTGCAAGGAAAAATTGGTTTTCCAGTTAAAAAAAATGCTAAAAGCGTTCGTAGGCGAAAAGCGCGCGGACAAAATATTCCGCGTCGTTTTGATTGCAAACAAAAAGCTGTCGCGGTTTATAGCGGGGCAAACGTTCGAATGCTTTATCGTGGGTATAGCGTGCTTTATCGGTATGACGGTTTTCAAAATTCCTTACGCGGTCTTGGCAAGCCTTATTATCGGTATTACGAATTTTATTCCGATGATAGGTCCGCTAATCGGTACGGTCGCCGCCGCGCTGATTATAATGCTCGACAGTCCCGTAAAGGCTTTGTATTTTTTGATAATCGAAAACGTCGTTCAGCAATTGGAATCCACCTTTCTATATCCTAAGGTCGTGGGCGGCAAGCTTGGTATATCCGCGCTTTGGGTATTCGCATCGGTTCTGGTTTTGGGAAACCTGTTCGGATTTATAGGAATGTTTCTTGGCGTTCCGCTGTTCGCGTGCCTGTACGCCGTGATAGGCGGAGTAATCAACGATAAATTGACGGAAAGCAAGCTTACGGAATTTGAATTGCCCGCACCCGATAGAGATTGATTGAGGAATGGTGAAATTTCTCTCTTTTTTAATTATGCGGGGGGGCTTTTGTCCGCAAAGGGTCTCCGCGCGTCCTTTGTAAAAAAACTTCAATACTTATTTAAGGCGTGTTCACATAAATTGACAAAAATAGTACATTTATGGTAGAATAGGGATATGGAACTTACGGATAAGCGCTATGTGCGATGATTAAGCGCCTGATGCCGCTTTCTCGCGGGACGTTCGGCATTGACAGCCCCGAGGGCGAAAAATTGCTTACCGGCAGAGCCGCCGCAAAAAGTGGCATGCCTATTGCCATGGATCGAGCCTACGAGAGCGACGCAATACGCGAAAAGGCGGTAAAATGCGGGTTTATGCCCGTTGTTCCGCCCAAAAGAAACCGAAAAGAGCCTTGGGAAGACCCGAAACGATATAAAAAAAGTTAGGTTTGCCAAAAAGTGCGGACGCAATAATGGCAAAGCGCACCGAGCACTACTTTATTCCCGCAAAAGATGATTATTACGATTACAATTGTAATATTTTTTCTGATGCGATAACACAAATACAGGATGAATGGCAGAAAGAAAACAAGCCGTTAATTGACCGCGCAATAAAGGAAATAAAAGATGCGGAATACGAATGGGACAATATGTGCGGCGTCTTGGAGAATGACGAAGCCATGATGAATTCTTCGTTTTTACAGCGACGGGCTCAAGGAGAAGTAGAGGCGAAACGCAAGCGTTTGTATCTAAGTTTATACGCGCAATTTTTTCATCAAATGGTATCAAAAATAGAGGCTGTCACCGTTGCCGTTATCACAAGGAACGACGGTTATGACGGTGACCGTTTCGACAGGAACGTTTTATATGCTTTTGGAGCACGAGCGGCGACAACCGAGCAAGAAAGAATCAAAGAGCTTAAAGGGTTTAGTGAATACGATAAACTATATACAATATGGCATTTTATAAAGCATAATAGCAAATCGACATACGAGGCAGTTTTGAATTTGTGCCCCGAAATACTGCAAAAGGATCCATGGAACGAGAAAGAACTGCGAAAGTATAAGCAGGGTGACTTAGCAATTTTTTATATACACTTTACAAATGAGTTAATAGAGCAATTACTTGACGGAGTAAAAACTTTTTTTAAAGAATTTTGCAGGCTTGTTTTTGGCGAGGATTACGACGAGGCACAATGGAATTACACTAAATACTTTATGAAACAGGTAAACAGCGAAATTGACGGAATACGAAACCCGTTAGGTTTGCCGTGGTGGATATAATCATAGGGGCGTTGGCAGGGGCGTAAAAAAGCCTTTGCGCTTGTATAGGGGGAATACAGCCCTACGCAATCGGCGTTCCTATGATTTTCTATGATTGTTTTTGAAGTTGTAAAAACGCACAAAACGAAACGGCTTTCTTTGATTTTTCGCTTTGATTTCCCGTTTTTTCATAGCGGAAATCAAAAGGTTCAACTCTTGTCGGGTGGTTTTGCAAGCGTTAGAGTGAACGAAACGGCGGGAAATTTGGCAAGCGACCGTCAAACGAGGCGAAAACACCCTCAAAACGAGCGAAAACGGCACTGTTTACGAATAAAAGAACAAAAAGAAAGACGGTGTAACTTGTTGATTACACCGTCTGCCTATGGTGCGGACGATGGGACTTGAACCCATATGGTTGCCCATACGCCCCTCAAACGTACGCGTCTGCCAGTTCCGCCACGACCGCATCTTTTAGGTTTTTTCCGATTAATGTTAAATGCATTTTAATCGTGAAAATCCATTCCATAATTTCTACAATATAAATTATATACAATTTTTTTTTTTTGTCAATTATTTTTAAGTATGCTTAATAGCGTTGTTGTTTTGATACAATAGACGTGTCTGTGTATAGCAGTCAAAAAGTAGTACTATTTTGGACAGGTATAGCAGTCAAAAAGTAGTACTATTTTGGACAGGTATAGCAGTCAAAAAGTAGTACGGTTTTTTGAGGGCATAGTATTGCCGCCAAAAAGTAGTAGAGGGTAAAAACGGCTTAAATACCCGTATTTACGGGTAAGAACACACAAAAACGGCAAAAAAGAAGCACGGAGCGCAAAAATGCAGTCCGTGCTTTTGTTTTATATTTTGAGTTCGGATTTGATATTCAAACTCGGTCAAAAAGTTCAGCTCATTTTCCGTAAAATGCAAATCAATAGGGATAAATGGCACTTTTTCATTTTTGAGGTTTCAAACGACCCCCGAAACGGGCGAATAGAATCTCAATGCTACATAAGTATAGCGACGAGGAGTTAAAGACGATGGTTAAGCCGCCAAGCGGGAACGACGGCGATACGGTGGACGAGTTGCCTATTTACCCGATGCCGATAAGCATTACGCCGTACCAACACCAGATACGCGGGTTTAACCGTTGTATGGAGAACGACGGATATGGGCTGCTGTTTCAGGTCGGGCTGGGTAAGAGCGCGACGGCGATAGCGGCGGCGGGCGCGAGGTTTCTGCGGGGCGAGGTCAAACGGCTGCTCATCATTTGCCCGCTGGCGGTGCAGAGCGTGTGGGAGCGCGAATGCAAAAATCTCACGGCGGAGTATTCGGCGCGGCTGTTGGAGGGCGGTATGGCAAAACGGCGCGACGCGTTACGGTTGTTCCCGAAGGACGGGCTGCAAATCGCGGTTATCAATTATGAGGGCGCGTGCGTTATGACCGACAACCTATTGAAATGGTAGCCGGATATGCTGATTGTTGACGAAAGCCAACGCATAAAGAACCCGCAGAGCGCGCAGTCGAAGGCGGTTCACCAAATCGCAAAAATCACGCCGTACCGAATCATACTCACCGCCACGCCCATCGGCAACAGCGTTCAGGACGTATTCAGCCAATTGACAACGACCCGATTGTGCGGAAGGTCAAGGGCTTAATGAAATCGCAGCCCTACGGTTGGAGCGGCACGGCGACCGAGCTTTCTATGGCTTGCGTGGATATTACGGGTCAAGCGATTTTGGATAGTGCGGACAGTGTCGGGCGCAGAATAAAAGCCCTTGAGGTCAAATTGTACGCGGACGGCATTTGCCACAAGGTTGCCGCCAACAGGGTGAAAGGGCGGATACATACCTTCCATAAAAAGGGGTTCGCTATGGCGCAAAAGACATTGTTTGCGGAGGACGGCGAAAATGACGAATAGTTTTCCCTATAAAAGCAACCGTCCTATGTGTCCTAAGTGTCCTCCCGATAAAGTATATGTAAGCCTCGCGCGCATAAAGCGGTTAGTGTCCTATGTGTTACAAGTGTATGATAGGACACTTAGGACGCTATATATTATCACGCGCGAAAGGGGCTGTTTATGAACGAGGCGGAGATAGTCAAACGCATAAGGGCGTATTTGAAAACGGTAGATGGCTGTTTTTCGTGGAAGGAACACGGCGGATATATGGGTACTGCCGGAATTCCCGATATAATCGCCTGTATCGGCGGACGGTTCGTAGCGTTTGAGGTGAAAACCGAAGAGGGCAAAACAACCGCATTACAGGAGTATGTGGGGCGGCTCGATGATACTCAAAATGCTAAGGAATAAATTGCACACGGGCGTTTACGTTCTGCATAAAAGCCTGCATGGTAAAAAGAGCCTTGTGGAATCGCCGGTTATGGAGCATCTGCGGATAATAGAGCCCGATGAATTCGAGCGCGTTCAGTTTTTGCGCAAGCAGAACGGCGCGACGCATAATCCGGACGGCTACCGCCCGACGCGGCGCGGTTCGCTTATGCTTACGGGCTTGCTCTATTGCGGCGAATGCGGGCGCAAGTTTACCAGCCAGAATTACAACGTCGAAAAACAACGCAAAAACGGCGAGATGTGGTATTACGACCGCAAGCTGTATCGGTGCGCCTCCTTCAAACAGCCCCAAACGGACGCGCCTAAATGTACGGGGCGGCTATTCACTGCGGCGGATTTGGAGGAGTTAGTAATTAATCCACGACGCGAAGGACTATATCCTTTCGATAGATAAAGAAAAGTTATTGCGCTCGCATGACGACGAGGTTCGGGAGCAGGAGCAGGAGGCGAACGAAAAACTGAAAAAGGTCGTTCGCGAAACCGCGCAACGCGAAAAGGAGCTTGCAAAATTAAAGGAAGAGGTAGTCAAGGTCGTCATGGGCGAGAGCGGCTTTTCGCAAAGCCTGCTGTCCGAAATGATACAAACCAAGGAGACGGAGCTAATCGAGCTTCGCAAAAAGCAGGGGCTGGCGGAGCAGGTGGTTTCGGATTTGCAAGCAACCCTCGCGGCGAAAAAGGCGGTTGTAGAGGAGCTGGAAACTTGGAGCGAACGCTTTGACGCGCAGGACGCGACCGTTCAGAAATCTATGCTGATAAACATAATAGAAAAAATCACGGTGCAATCCGACACGCAGATAGACGTGGTTTACAAGGTGGAGCTTGACGACCTCGGCGCCCCCGCGCCGATAACGGCGGCAGGCTCCGCCCCAAGCCTTGAAAATAACGGTGAACCCGTCCACGCAACTACTTTTTTGTCAAATGAGTTTGTACTTTCTTCACCGCAAGCAATACCATAAATGAGCGACAAAATTTTGTATTTTGCTTTTTTATTGCTTGACATAGTGTGAAATTATTTATATAATAATATTGGATAACTAAAAAAGACGCTTATGCAGTTTATAAATTAGCGGACACAGATAATGTTCTTAGTAAATTGAGCGTTTCAGCTCCAAAAGAGCCGTATAAATTGAATATGCCGCTATAGCTCAGTCGGTAGAGCACGTCCTTGGTAAGGAGGTGGTCTACGGGGGAAAAGCCGTTCTAAAACTTAACACGCTGCTATGGCTCAGCAGGTAGAGCACGTCCTTGGTAAGGACGAGGTCACGCGTTCGAATCGCGTTAGCAGCTCCAAAAAAACCGCAGGATATTGCGGTTTTTTTCTTAGCAAACACAAAATACAAATTTTAATGCAGGTGCGCTTTTGTGTATTGCAGTCGAAAAGTAGTACTATTTTGGGCAGGTATAACCGCCAAAAAGTAGTACGGTTTTTTGAGGGCATAGTATTACCGCCGAAAAGTAGTACAACCGAAAATAGGCTAAAAGTGGCTTAAATACCCGTATTTACGGGTAAGAACACACAAAAACGGCAAAAAATAAGCACGGAGCGTAAAACGCAGTCCGTGC
>JAISOS010000062.1 GCA_031275485.1 Clostridiales bacterium
TTATAGCCGTTTCATTAAATTGTGCGCCGTAATCTTTGCCTTTGTAGTATCGAACCCCATTCTTACTTCCGTTCTTTACTACTTTTTCCGACTTGCATTTTATACATCTCATTCCTATAGTATACCATTGACGGCACGCAGTATATAGTGCGCCGCTCGGGAAAATAACGACGCCGAAAAAAACAATAAGCACAAAAAAAACAAGCCGTTTCCACTTTATGCAAATACGCCATTAGAAATGAGTGCGGCAAAAAAAACTTTTCCGCCAAGAAAAGATTCCCTCCCGCACATCTCTTTTTTTCAATTTTATTTTAGTCGTAGCATATAGCCGTTTCAAGCTTGCCGCGAAAGACGGCGAGGAGAGCTTTGTCGGAGAAGTTTTTTATGCCCGTTTTTTTCATAACGGCGAGTTCGATGAAATTTTTCGTATGGAACTCGAGGGCAAGGCAGACGGCGTAAGCGTTTTCAAGTGAGACACCTATGGCTATCGCTCCATGATTGGCGAGGTAGCAGGCGTTGCGCCCGTCCAAAGCGGCGAGAGCGGCGACGGTCATTTTTTTTGTGCCGGGCAGTCCGTATGCCGCGCATTTGATATTTTGACCTACGAGTCTGCGTATTTCGTCCGTATCCGCAGGCAAGTCGACGCGCGCGGCTGCGGCGGCGGAGCAGTATTCGGAATGAGTGTGAATGACCGCGTTTATATCCTTACGTCCTTTATAAATCGCGGCGTGCAACTTCTTTTCGCTCGTAGGCTTTAAGCCGCCCGCGTATTCGAGAGACTCTATGTCGACGGCGACCATATCGTCCGGCGTAAGACTCAAATAGTCCAAGCCGCTGGGCGTAACAAGCATGCGTTTTTCGTCTAAACGCACGGAGAAATTACCCCACGTTCCCTGAACGAGATTGTCCTCAACCAAACGCTTCCCGGCGGCGGCAAGGGTTTCTCGTAATGATTTTTCCGTTTCACTCATATTATTTTCACATCCTTTAAATTTTTTTGCCGTAAAACGGCGAAGTTTTTTAAATCATTTTGATGTTTTAAAAAGGTTATTCTAATTTTAGCGAGGCGCTTTTATCGGCAATTTCCGCAATGCTCGTACGGCGTTTCCGCCGTATTCCCGCAGTCTTTTACGCGCTTCCATACCGCCGTTTTTGGGGATTTTTATACGGCGCGTTTTCACGCTTTTATCCCGCCGTTTTTTGAGTTTCTACACCTCGGATTTTCGCGTCCCCGCGCCGTGATATTTTTCACTTTTAACGTCAAAATTTTTTTGCGTTTTTACGCCGAGATTTTCAAAAAAATTCCTCGCTTTTACGCAAAAAATTTTTCCGTCTCCGTTCCGGTTTTATGCCGAAAAATTCCCGCTTTCATCTCGTTTTATCCGACTCCGAACCGCCTGACTCTGTATTCCGCTCCCAAATTTTCCGCAATTTCTCCGCACCTTTCGATTTCATCCGCTCCAACCGTATCCACGACCGACATAATAGTTCTACCGATTCTGCCCGTGCATTCGGCGGCAAAATCAAGCATGGCGTAAAAGCCCGCCGTTCCGAAGCGGCAAAAGCATATCTCGTTATATTTTTCCGCGTTCGAAGCGTTCAGGCTTATGCTAACCGTATCGACCGCCTCCGCAAGCGCGCCGACTATGTCGGTCAGATTCCTAAAGCGTTCGTGTCCTTTCAAAATCAATTCCGCCTGCCCGTTGGTATTCAGCCGCGTTTTCCTGCCCTTTCCACGCAGAAATCCGCCGATTTCCACAAGCGTGTCGAAAGCGTAAAGCGGCTCGCCGAAGCCGCAAAACACAAATTCCCCATAGCGGTCAAGCTCCGTTTTATTCAAGCGATGAATAATTTCTTCCGCCGTCGGCTCCTTGTCCAACCAAAGATTATGACCGCCAACGCCGTTCGCCGTACTTCTCACGCAAAAGCCACAGCTGTTGCTACATTTATTCGTTAAATTCATATACAGCTTGCCGCCGTATTCGTAAATATACGTATTCATATTATTTTATTCCCGTTCCTATTCTCCGCAACGCCGTTATTTCAAGCCGCAAAAGCGCGCCGTTCCCGTTTCCCTATTTCAAGCCGTGAATATTTTCCCCCGCTATTTCAGCCCGTAAAACCTCTTTGTATTACCGTTTGTAAGCGCGTCGAATTCCGTGTAAGGCACGCCCAAAAGTTCGCTTCCTTTCTCCGCTACATATCTCACGTAATACGGAAAATTGAGCTTTCCGCGATGCGGCGCGGGCGTAAGATAGGGACAGTCGGTCTCTAATAAAACGCGCTCCCTCGGCGCGTTCAAAAACGCTTCTATACCGCGTTTATTGTTCTTAAAAGTGAGCGTTCCGCCGAAAGAGTAATAACAATCGAAAGCGTTGAAGCGGCGCATAATTTCCGCGTCGCCGCTGAAGTTGTGTATGAGCACGCCATGCCTCAAACGCGCGGCGTTTCCGCTCAAAATTCCCAACGTATCCTCGTAGGCGTCGCGAACGTGAACGACGACGGGTAGCTTCAATTCGTCGGCAAGCGCCAAATGCTCCGCGAACACGCGTCGCTGAACCTCGCGTGGGGACAGGTCATAATAGTAGTCCAGCCCGGTTTCGCCGATTGCGACTATGCTCTTTTTTGCGGCGAGACGGCGAAACAAATCGGCGTGCTCCTGCGTATAGCTTTTCGCCTCGTGAGGGTGAAACGCCGCCGCCGCGAATACGTTTTCATATTTTTCGGCAAGCTCCGCCGCTACGACGCTCGACCGTTCGTCGTAGCTTGCGCACACCGCGCTCTCCACGCCGTATTCGCCGAACAGGGCGAGTATTTCGTCCGTCAGCCCAGTCAATCTTTCATCGTTCAAATGCGCGTGCGCGTCAATTAACATGTTTTTACTCTTATATTTGAAAATTTATAAAGAAATTCATGGACGGGGAAACCATTTGCGGACAAAAAATCTCCCGCGCACCCTTTTCCCTACAAAAAAACCGACGATATTTATCGTTAACCTTACCGCAGGGCAGGTATGATTTGAAGCCGAAAAAAAGCTCAGCCTTTTCGCGTAACCGCCGAAAACGGCATAGCCCGAACGGAAAAAACCAACCCGCATCATTCTTTTTAAGAACGGCGTTTTCAAATTCGTCAATGCCGCCATCCGCGATTTTTACCTTTTCCATATTTATTATAACATAAAACGACAATTAAATAAAACGATTTACGCGTTTTTTCTTTTGAAAATATGCGGAAAAATCCTTTTTACAGCTTGGCGGCGAGTATAATAAACAATTTCGCGGTCGCTAAGGCATCGTTCAGCGCCCTGTGCGCATCCTTTAATTTTATGTCGAAAAACTCGCAAAGCGTGCCGAGCTTATAGTTTTGTACGCTAAAATGCTTACGCGCGATCGTCATCGTGTCATACATTTCGTTGCCGACATAATAATTCATGCGCTTGGCGGCGCGCCGTATAAATTCTATATCGAACTCTATATTGTGCGCGACGATAGGCGTTTCGCCGATGAATTTGTAAAAGTCGCCGAATACCGTCTCTATCTTCGGAGCGGTTTTCAATTCGTCGTTGGTTATGCCCGTGAGCGCGGTTATATCGCCGCCCACCTCGCGTCCGGGATTGACCAGCGTTTCAAAGGTTTCCGTTATCGCGCCGTTTTCAATTTTGACGGCGCCGATCTCGATTATACCGTCGTTTGCTCTGTCCAGACCCGTCGTCTCGCAGTCGAAAACCGTGAAAGTTCTGCCTTCCAAAAAAAACGGAATTCCGCCGTGCGGAGACAAAAAATCCTGCTGAACGGGTTCCTCGTATTTTTTCGGTCTGACGCATACGTATTCATCTCCCGCCTTATTATATTCGTCCGCGCCGCCGAGTCCCGAATAATCTATCCTGCAACGGTTTATATCGTTCACGATAATAACCAGATCCCCGCCGTATATGTCGTGTCTTACGGAACCGCCGACTACTACTTCCTCGTTGTCGCGCAACGCGTCCAAAGCCTCCGTCCCGCTCTTTTCCGGTTTGCTCCCCCGCGAGGCGGCTGCCGTTTCCAACGCGGCGTCACCCGAAAACTGAGAATTTTGACCGCCGTAATCCCTTCTTTTTCTTGGAAACAGCTTCGCCGTAATGCTTCCCGTCGTGTCGTTCAGTTCGAACACGTAATACGGGTTCGACGATTTGGAAACTCGCTTGTCGAGCCTGCCGATTCTGCCGCAAAGCACGACGCTCTCCGCTTCCGCCGAAATGCTCTTTATGGTCTTCGGATAGGACAGAATCGTCTTACCGTAAACTTTTTCGGCGTTTGTGATATAGATCATATCGCGTTTAACGAGGAGCGGCGCGGTTTCGCGTATCTTATATTCGTTTTCCGCCGTCTCGCTTATGTAAAACTCCACCCTCGCGGTCTCGAAATAATTCGCCTCGATAAATTCCGCGAGCTTAGCATCCAGTCCTATAGAATCCGCGTAGCCCTTCATATACCCGTCGACGCCCGCGCGCACGGAAATCACGCGCGCATCGCGGTCGACGGACACCTCGAGACCGCCGCCGCTTATATGCACCGCCGACGACGGATATTCGGCGTTCAAAAAATCAAATAACCGCGACGCGATATTCTTTTCGTCGGCATACGCCTTTTTGAAATTCGTCTCGACTTTGAACGCCGTCGCGAGCAACCGCGTAGCGTCCGCGCCGATTTTTTCGCGCCCGTCCGCGCCGATTGCGTCCAAATATTCGGGTATGCCCAAAAAATTGAGCGTGACGCCCGAATTGCGTTTGTCTATTACGACGTTTTCCAATTTCAAATTCCTATATCCGTTGTCAAGTGCATAAAACCTTTCGGCAAAACCGTCCATAAGCCGTTTATCCTATTCCGCCGAATTTCGGCGCGTCTTGTTTTTATGAAAATTTTTTCTCCGCATTCCTTGAAATGCGGTTTCGCGCGTTCGAACAATACTTGATATTTTACTTTCGGCAAATTCGCCGCGCGCGTTTTTTCCGTACCGTTTATAGCTATTTGACGCGCTTTAATTCGGCAAAAAAGTTTTAAGATAGGCGCCAATATCTAATCCGTTTACATATTCCGAATTATGCCGTTCTGCGGAATACATAATTCGCTTGCGTATTCTCTGACTATTTTTTATTCATTTCCACACGTCGAGCGGCTTGTCCTTATGAAAATATTTCCTATCCTTTTCGCCGATTTCGCGTATAACGCGGCAGGGTGCGCCGTACGCGACGGCGTTCGCGGGAATATCGCCCGTAACGACGCTGCCCGCGCCGATCACGGAGTTGTCGCCGACAGTAACTCCGGGCATTATCTGAACGCCCGAGCCTATCCACACGTTTCTGCCGATTCGCACGGGCATATTGTACACGTAATGACGCTCGCGCAGTACGGGTAAAATCGGATGCCCCGAGGTGGAAATAACCACGCTCGGGGCAATCAGACAATCGTCTCTTACAAAAATTTCCGCGTCGTCCACAAAGGTAACATTGGAATTACAATAAACCCCGTTCCCGAAATGAACGTTATGCCCTCCCCAATTCGCGTGCATAGGCGTTTCCACGTGGCAACTTTCGCCGATTTCGGCAAACATCTCTTTCAGAAGTTTTTTTCGTTTTCCGGTATCCGTCGGACGCGTCGCGTTATAGTCGTACAGCTTATTTTGGTACGCGAATTGGTCGCCCATAAGCGACGGATCGTCATAGCGGTAAGGAAGTCCATTCTCCTTGCGTTCTTTATTTGTCATAAATACCCCCCCCCTTATATATCCGAATTATGCCGTTCTACAGAAACGACAAATTCCGCACGCAACCGGTTACGTATATTTGCCCGTGTGACGTTTAAACATCGGTTTTATTTTCACAAGAAAAACCTTTTTTAAAAAGCTCTCTCCTTCCGCGTAAACCCACGTTTTATCTCATTTTTAAGGCTTCGATTTCGCGCAGAAACTCCCGTTCCGCTTCCTCCGTCGGCACGGTTTTATATACCCTTCCGTATTTAAAAATCGCGGCTCCGCTCCCGCCGAAAGCTATACCTATATCGCTCTCCGCAGCCTCGCCCGGTCCGTTTACGGCGCAACCCATAACCGCGATTTTCAACGGCGTTTTGACGTCCGCCGTAAAATTCTCCACCGTTCGGACAAAACCTTCGGTGTCATGAACGCACCTGCCGCATTTCGGACAGGCTATTACCTCCGCATAATTTCTGTCCAAACCTACGGCGCGCAGTATTTTGACCGCCGCGCGCGTTTCCGAAACGGGGTCGGCGGTCAGCGACACGCGTATAGTGTCGCCTATTCCGTCCAAAAGCAACGCGCCCGCCGCCGCCGCGGATTTTATTATTCCGTAATCGGGACTGCCCGCCTCGGTTACTCCTATATGCAGAGGATACCCGCAAAGCCTGCCCGCAAGCCTGTACGCCGCGACGGTTTCCGCCGCCGCCGAGCTTTTCAAAGACACGACTATATCCGAAAGACCCTCGCCCTCCAAAAGTCCCGCGCCGTCCAAAGCCGAATTAACCAAAGCCTCCGCTCTGGAAATCCCGCGCATATCCTGGTTGCCCGAATTTTTCACTCCCGCCTCCAGGCACATACCCGAATTAGCCGAAATCTCCTCGCCCGAATTAGCCGAAATCTCCTCGCCGGAAACGCCGCGCGCGGTCGTCGCGTATTTTTTTTCGAGAGAGCCGCCGTTTACGCCCACGCGTACGGGTATGCCGTACTCCTTCGCCGTCCGCGCCAAAATTCTCAAACCCTCTTTCGGCATATTCCCGGGATTTATCCTCAGCTTATCCGCGCCGTTTTTCGCGGCGGCGACGCCGAGTCTGTAATCGAAGTGTATATCGGCGACGATCGGCATTTTCACGGATTTTTTTATCGCGCCCAAAGCCTCCGCCGACGCCGCGTCATACACGGCGACCCTAAATATGCGGCAACCCTCGTCGCGGCAACTGTGCGCCTGCCGAACCACCGCTTTTACATCGGTCGTAGGCAGGTTCGACATAGTCTGTACGGCGGCAGGATATTCTCCGCCGATTTTTACGTCTCCGATATTTACAACCTTTTTCACGTTTCCGTATTCCGCCCTTTCGCCCGCGCGGCAAACGTTTTTTGAATTTACGCGAAATGAATAAACCTTTCGTGAGCAAAAAGCTTTCACTCGCGCACCCTTTCAAAAAACTTCGATGGTTTTTAACATAACCATTATGAACTTAGAATTACGCCGTTAAGTTCACAACGCGTTTATAATTTGAGTTTATTTTTAAATTTACATGATGAGAAATCTTTCGTTTACAAAAGATCTCCCGCGCCGTCCCAATTCCGCAAAAGCGCTCCGCGTTTTATATTCCGTACAAACCCCAAGCGCCGCAATCGAAACGCGTCTATAAATTTTATTCCGTATTTCCATAAAACCGTTTATAATACGCGCTTATTCCGCTTACGTATTGCCCTATAACGCGTTTATGAAATGTATTATGTCGAACAATATCGCCATGCCCAACAGCGCGACTAAGCCTACGAAATGAATCATAGCCTCCACTCCTTTTTTTAGCGGTTTCTTTCTTATCCACTCGATAATAGTGAAAACCATTCGTCCGCCGTCCAGCGCGGGTAGCGGCAGTATATTAAATATCGCGAGGTTAACCGAGAACAGGCACACTATATAAATCGTATTCGCTATGCCCGTAGAAACCACGCTTGTAAGCCCCGAAACCATAGTCACGGGTCCGCCGGCCGTATCGGCTACGTTCGCCGATCCTGTTATCATCGAGCCGAGCGCAGAAAGAATTTTCACGGCGGTAAAAAAGCTGAACCGCGCCGCGCGCACTATCGACTCGAAAAAGCCGAAAGTTTGCTGCGTTTCGCCCACATTTATGCCGAAACGCTCTTGCGACTGACCCGGTATGATATTTCCTTCTTCGTCGACGTCGGGCACCGCGTGCCTTATCAGCGTTATGTCGTAGGTCTTTACTCCGCGCATCACCGTAATATTAACCTCGTCCTTTCCCGCCAGCAAATTAGTAAAATCGGACGTTTCTAACATTTGCAACCGCCTGCCCTCCACCTTTACCACAACGTCGCCCGCTTCCACGCCGAATTCCGCCGCCCCGCCGTATTCGGACGGCGCGATTTGGGGCAGTCTTTGCCCCGAAAACGTAAAAAACAGCGATAAAACTATTATCGCGGAGAGGAAGTTTGTAAACACGCCCGCGAAAAGAACTATCAGACGCTTCCAAGGCTTTTGATTGTTGAACGCGCCCATCGCAGGATTCTCCGCGTCGTCCTCGCCCTCGAACGAGCAGAAACCGCCTATCGGAAGTATGCGCCACGACAAAATCAAGCCCGATTTTTTCAGCTTACGGCTGATTATTTTAGGGCCCATTCCTATAGCGAATTCGTTCACCTTAAAGCCCAGCTTGCGGCCGGCTATAAAATGACCCAGCTCGTGAATCACGACCATTACGCTAAGGCAGACGAACGCCAAAACGACGTACCCCGCTATTCTTAAAATTTCTAACATATTATACGCGCTCCTTATTTGGATATGGGAAATTTGTAAAAGCTTTATGGAAATTTTGAGAAGGTAGCAACAAAAGTCAAGCCGGCGGAACCGCCGCGTATTTAAGCTCAAGCCCTACCGCGTTTTTCGGTCTAACTCACCGTACAGTCTTGCCGCTTCCGCGCCCGCGTCCAATATATCGTATATGCTTTTCGGTTCGTAGTTTTCCGTCCCGTCCAAGACCGACTCGATACGCTCCGCAATATCCGTAAAGCCTATCCTGCCTTCCAAAAAATCCGCGGCCGCAAGCTCGTTCGCCGCGTTCAAAACCGCCGGCATTATCCCGTCCGCGCGCGCCGCATCCCTCGCTATCCTAAGACATGGAAAACGCTCCGTGTCCGGCTCGAAAAAGGTCAAAGCCCCCGTCGCCGTAAGGTTGAGCGCGCTCGACGGGTTCGGCAACCGTCCGACGTTGCGCTCGGAATCAGAGAAATTCCGCGAGTTTACCGCCCGTTCGCCGACATATCCGGAATCAAGGGTGTTCGACGGATTTGCCGGCAACCCGCCGCCGTAAATATCGGGAAAAGCCGCGCGCGCGCCTCCGCTCCTTTCTTCTTTTTCCTTTCGCGCAAACCTCTCGTTATACGCTTCCAGACAGCGTCCCAAGGCCCTTGACACGGGTATGCGCATATCCGGAACGCTCATCATCGCCATCGTCGTGTTGTCGCAAAACTCCACCATAGAGTGAACGATGCTTTCGGGATGTATTAAGACGTCGATTTTATGCTCCGGCATATCGAAAAGTCGCATAGCCTCTATTATTTCCAGTCCTTTATTCATCAGCGTCGCGCTGTCTACGGTAACTTTTCTGCCCATACGCCACGTCGGATGCTTCAAAGCGTCCTCGGCGCGCGCCGTTTTTAAACGCTCCGCCGAATAACCGCGAAACGCTCCGCCCGACGCCGTCAAAATCAGCCGTCTCACCGAATCGCGCGCGTTGCCGTTCAAACATTCGGATACGGCGGAGTGTTCGCTGTCTATCGGAAATATGTCCGCGCCGTTCGCCTCCGCCTCTCTCGTTATCAATCCGCCGCCCGCAACCAGCGCCTCCTTGTTCGCGAGAGCGAGGGACACGCCGCTTTTCAGCGCGAGGTACGATGGCATAAGCCCGTATATTCCGGTTACGGCGACGACCGCAAGCTCTATACCGAACGGATTGCCGCCGCCGCAAAAAAGCTCGCGGTAATAATCGGAACCGTATATCACGGTCGGATTATACCCCACGCAACGGTTCTTAATCCTATCAATCAGTCCATCGAACCGCGCCCTTTCGGACGCGCTCTCCTTATATTTATCGTCCGTCAAAGCTATGCACGCGGGCAAAAACCGCTCCGCCGCCGCCGCAAGTTTTTCCTCAGAGCCGTGCGCGGACAAAAAAACTATCTCAAATTTATCGCGGTTCATATCGATTACGTCGAGCGTTCGCCCGCCTATCGAACCGCTTGCGCCGAATATGCCGATTCTCATTTTTCCCCGCTCGCCCGCCTTACGGCGCGTTTTGAAACTTCCACGCCATATATCCTAAAACACTTCGTGCGTTTTAAAATTTTTTATATAATTTTTTTTTGTTATATACCGAAAATTTTCTCGCCGTATTTTTTTGAATCTATTCGCGTTATACCGAAAACTTTTTCATTATAATAATATATGGATCCGTTAATAAAATATAACCCGATTCGCGTTGTTTTCAACGCCGTTTCCCGCGTTAATTTCCGCGCGTTTTTTAGTTATTCTAAAGCTGATTTTCCGGCGTTTCTCGATCGTTTTTCCGCTGATTTCCGTGCGCGCTTCGTTATTTTTTTTCTCGCTTGAACGGAACGGTTAAAACACCGGAGTTTTTGGGAAAGGGGCGCGGGGAAAACCTTTCGTTAACGAAAGGTTTTCCCCGAAAAGTCAAAAAACACAAAAGTTCCCGCGCATAATCTCTTTAAAAGAACGTTACCGCCAAATATACGGCGGCGAGCGAGAACATTACGGAGTCAATTCTGTCTATTATACCGCCGTGACCGGGTATGACCTTTCCGAAATCCTTTATGCCGCATTCGCGTTTTATACGGCTGGCAAAAAGGTCGCCGAACTGAGAAATTACGCTACAGACTAGACCTAAAACGAGATAGCGGACAAGCGCGTGAACGTTTTCCAAGTCTATCGCGTCGGAGATCCCGTAACCTATATTTATGACGCCG
>JAISOS010000088.1 GCA_031275485.1 Clostridiales bacterium
TCTTTCGAACGGGGAAATAGCGGAGCTTTTGAAAACGCTGAGCAACGGCACGATAAATATAACGCCCGACAACGTGACGCCAGAAGCTATCGACGCTTGGCTTAGTCAGATCGGAAGCGGCATATTAAAAAATATAAGTATAATTAAACACAAAAACAATAAGACCAGGGAAAAAATCTTTCGGCTTGCGGATAAAGGCGGCTTGCGGAAAAATTCGTAAGCCGCTTTTTTTGTTGCCGGAATGTTATAGATGAAGCTTACTAACTTTTATTTTTAAAAAAGTTTTCCAAGAAAACCCATTGAAATTCGTTTGCAAGTGTAGTATAATGTATTATATATAATCTTACAATTAAAAAAAAGCGTAACGATAATACGCTATGAATAAAATAAAAAAAATTTGGAGGTCAAAGAAAATGAAAAGATTTGTGTTGTTAACGATGTTAATTTCTATGCTACTCGTCGGTCTTGTCGGGTGCTCGTCGTGTACGGGCGGCGGAACGCCCAAAGAGGAAATAGACGACGGGTTTTGGTCCGGATATGTGGAGACGGATAAAAACGGCGAAAAGTATGTTCGCATTGTCGGGATAACGTCGGAAGGAATAGAATTGGTAAAAGAGAATCCCGAGGCGACTATACCGGAAACGATAGGCGGCTATCCCGTTAAGGTCTTATCGATGGGATATTATAAGCGGTGGCACAAAGATCAAATTGATTCGGCATATTTCGGGGAGCTGAAAAGGCTTATAATCGAACCTTGCGTGACGGTGGGGGAGAATTTTTTTGGCAGAAATAAGCTTGATTATATAGAACTAAAGAGCGAAGGCAAATATGTTTTTGACGGAGATGCTTTTGGTGACAACTCGCATACTGTAATGATTGCTCCAGAGAACGGGATTGGACAGTATGTAGGCAGAACATTTAGGAAAATGGCAAACGGATGTTTAGTGAGTCACGGTGTGCTTTACGGGTATATTGGAGAAGCCGCCGAGCTTGAGGTTCCGAATGGGATAACCGATTTATATACAAAAGGATACTTTTTCGTTGAGCGGCAAATTGCCCAGATAAAACTCCCCGCGTCGCTTAGCCGAATAAAAGCGAAAAATATACTTTCAGATATGGAAAATTTGATCATATACGTTCATGACGACACGGTAATAGACAAGGACGCGTTTCATGAGAGCGTAACGATAATACGCTACTAATAAAAAAAATAAAAATTGGAGGAAATTTTTATGAAAAAGACAAACTTTAAGAAAGTATCGGTAACAATGATAGTTATAGCGGCTATTATCGCGGGTGCGTTTTATCCTGCGGCGAAATACTCCTCCGTGTACGCGGACGGCGCATACGTATTGGACGGGCGGAGCGACGCCGGTTTTTTGCATAATAAAACAATGCTCAGCGGAAATACGGACAGCGCTCCCGTTATAACCTTTATGCACCACGGCATATCGGGCGGCTACGGCGCGCTCGAGGAAGTAGCGAAATATCTGAGCGTATATAACGACGCGGATATTTATTACGCGAGGGTTGCGGGAACTCCCGCTAAAGGAACCGAAGACGGACCCGACGAAAAAATATTATACGGCTTTAAACATTCTACCGAGAAAGACGAGGAAACTAAGACTATTCCCAAGGAAACCGCGCCCGTATAAAAAGGTACGCGAAAGGCGCGGTTGCCGATTGCGACCCCGGCGACGGCAGATTCCGCAATTTGACCGCATACGACGAAGCCGTAAGAAAAATCGCAGACCACGACGAATTAGGACGGGTTATATATAACGAAAAAATATACGACGAGATATACGACTACGAGGAGGACGAATATGGAAACCCGATAGACCACTACAAAAAGCACTCCGACGGGCGCTACGTATTAGACGGAGACGGCGAAAAAATTCTCAAGGAAGGCACGACTTACGCTTCCAGATACGGCGAATTGGAGAAATTCGCGGTAGATTTAAGAAAGTTAGATCATATTTTGGATCCCGGCGACGAAGCTGAAAACATTTTACGAAAAGAGCTTAAAAGAGGCGCAATATCTGTCCCGACCGTTATCGACCCGTCTAGGCACACGATAGTGCTGTTCGAGTCTAACAGCCCCAACGACTATCACGGATACATATATAACGAGTTTAACGCGGTGATAGACAAGCTGTCCTACGACTTTTACCTTATGACGGGAGAGGTTCCGCGTATAAATTTGGTCAGCCACAGTATGGGCGGCGTCATAACCATGATGTATATGACCGAGCACCCGTATAACGTCGCGAACTATATCAGCATCGACTCGCCGCATAATTTTATCAACACAGTCGCGGCGGCTGAATTGTTTTTGCCGGTTCTGAATTATATGAACCTGCCCGGTACGGGCATAGCCCTTCCGGATACGTTCTGGGTTTCGGCGGACGCCGTTCATACCGTCACGCTTTTGATGGAAATCGTTTTGCCGCTGATTGACGAAAAATATGCGGAAAGCTTGCCCGAGTTGGAGTTTCAGTTGCTCGACTATATATGGGAGGGCGTTACGGGAGATTTGGACGGATTAAGCGACCATTTAGAAACGCTTTTAGGCTTGCCCGAGTTTACCTCAGGCGATATAAATTTATTAATTGACGCTTTATCGGCTACGATAGAAACTCTTATGTATGATAGCGGGGCGGTTCCGTTCAAAGCCGACGCGTTAGAATCTATCGAGACGCTAAAAACGGCGTTCGAGTATGACGCGGAGAAAGAAAGCTATGAAATTAACACGCATATTTTGCTCGGGTCGGTTTTGTCCTCGATTGATTTCGCTAAAATATTCAAAGGCGACGGAGGCACAAAAAAGTTTGATAATGTGAATATCACCGTCGAGGATTTAGAATATTGGCTGGCGCAAATGTCGGATACGCCGGGAGCGAACTTATTTTGGATGATTCAAAATTGGCCGGACATCAGTCTGCTTGTTAACGACTTTTTGAGAAACGGCGGCGCGGTGCAAAACTTTATGAACCCTAAGGTATACGAAACGAGAAGGGACGAATGGAACAAAGTATACTCCGAAAAGAAGCCGAACGTGAACGCTATAGCTATCGGCGGTTCGCCGAGAATCGATTATTTAATTCCGGACTACGGCGACCGGGCGGATTGGGTAAAAAGTCTGTTTTGCGGAGTCGTAAACGGAGTGAACGCAGTTTACGAGGGAAGTTTCTCCGCGATAGAAGCCGTTTTCGATGAAATTAACCTTACTTTAACGGATACGCATACCATCGCGGACGAGCTTAATTTATTGCTTAACAAGGTTTCGGAGTATGAGAATTTACTCGTTAACGCACTTACCAACGCTACGGCCCTGTTTTGCGTCGACAGAGCGGTCTGGGCGGAGATTGTAAACGATTTATTCTACGAGACTTCACTTTTAATAGAAAGTATCGGCGACGGGGATAATCGGTTTTTAACGGAAAACAAGTTATCTTTTAATACTATTTACGAGCTTTTGGAAACAAAAAAAGACGTTATCGTAAAGGAACTGAACGCGGCGGTATTAGCGGGCGGGGATTTATCGGAAAACGACGGAGCCGACCGCTACGCGAGCTTTGATTTTGCGATACGCGCTTTGCGCTTCCTGAACAAAGCGAGGGGTTGGCTTTCAACGGACGCTAATAACTATGTGTATATATACGCGACGATCTTTTTATCGACTTAAACTCCATGCTTGCCGTCGGATACGAAGGCTTTACGGGATATAATAAAATTTTTACCGCCGACGACCGTATGCTATATGTGAACGGAAACGGCGATATTGTCCAAAATAACGACTTGCACAACTTAATGCCGGAGCATCCCGAGGTTCTCTCATATATTTGTAATACGCTTTCGCCGCTACAAGGCGTCGAGCTTAGCTTCGAAACGGAAATAGTTAATAATACGGTTGTTATAACGGGATTTAAGGACGGCGTAAGCTGTGAAAATATCTTAATTCCGAATATGCTTTTCGGACTTCCGGTTGCGGAAATCGGCGCGGAAGCGTTTAAAGACCGCGTCGATTTGAATAGCGTAATAATTTCTTCAAACGTCGCGTTAATCGGTAAAAATGCGTTTTTAGACTGCCGGGCATTGGAAAGCGTGGGTTTTTACGGCTTAACGGCGCAAAACGCTGTCATAACAATCCCCGACGGCGTTCAAATAGGCGCGGGCGCATTTTCGGGGTGCTACGCGATAAAGAAATTCGCCGCGTCCGACGCAAATCAATATCATACGGTAGTAGACGGGGTTTTATACGATAAACA
>JAISOS010000089.1 GCA_031275485.1 Clostridiales bacterium
ATTTTTGTATATAGTCTTTAAAAATTTTTGTTTTTTTTTAATTTTTGGGGGGGGGTACTTTTTTTTTAAAAATGTACCCCCCCCCGCACCCATTTCCAAAAAACTTTGAGCGACTTTATTTGAACGGAGATTTTGAAACCGCGCGCGTAAAATAAAAACCGGAATTTGCCGGTTGCTAATCCGCTTTCTTAATCGAATGGCGCACAACCGTTTTTAGTTTTGAGATTTCTGTTTTTCGAGAGTCGGCTAAATATATTTCGTGATGGCAACGGTTGCCTGTTGTGTCGATTATGTATCCGTTTTCCTTCGCAAAATCAGCCATAGCCGAGATGGTCGCGGGCTCATCATCGTAAGAACCTATGTGCATACTTTGCACGCAAAGTTCTTCATCATAGGTCAGGAACATAACTGCTGAAAATCGGTTTTCTCGGTAGCTTCTTTTATCGCCCATTCAAATTCTGCCTTGGACACAAAATCGGGCAGACGGATTCAAGGAAATCCGCTGGAATGTATTTTTGCGGGAATAGTCAACATCTTCAAACCCATCCTGCCACCCAAAACCATCCAAAGGCGGCACAACATACTCAAAAAATCCATTGATTTTGTAATCGCTTTTATAGCTCATTTTCAGAGTATAGGCAATCTCATACGGTAGATTCACGGCATTACTTATTCGTCGTTCTCAGTGTTTGGGTCGCCTTGCCCGGAACAGCAATGCTTAGGTATTTCGATAATCGCAGGCTTTTTAGGTGGCGGACAGTATTCTTTGTACTCTTTTTTACAGTCAAACGCCATTATAGTTACCTCCTGTGCAAATTTATATTCAAGAATGATAAACCGTAATTTGACCCAGCGCATTTTCCGAGTTCAGAAACGAAATCCCTTAAGATTTTAACGCTATTTTTCCGCTTTCGCAAACGTTTTTTTATTCCTCGAAATTCAAAGCCGAGCCGTCGGTCGCTTTTCCAGTTTTTATATTGAATTCAAGAAATTTTTCCTTTCCGTTTTCGGTGAATTCTATCCTTATATCATCTTTGGACGTATATTCTGCGGATAGAATTTTCACGTCCGTTTTTTTGAACGCGGCGCGCAGGGTTTTCAATTGATTTTCATCGTATACGCCCGCGTCGTCCGATATAAAAAGCACGCCGCCGAGCAGATTGTTTATCCGCGCCAGCAACAGCTTTTGTTCCTCCGAAAACCTCAAATTTTCTTTCCTCAAAAAGAAAACGTCGGGGTCGCCGCAAAAGATTGCGCCGTTTAAATGGCGGCGGAAAACCGTGTTGTTTATCGAGTTTTGCGTAGAAATTATCTCTTCGTTGACGTGTAGCAGATTGTATATTTTGGCGCGGTAGGAAAGATCGGCGTCACAACCCGTCCTGCAAGCGTCGACGAGACCGAACGCCGCGCCGAGAGGAACGCCGCAGCCCAGAATAAGCTTATCCTTTACGCACTCGCGTAAAAACTCCACGGCGTCTCGCATAATCCGTCCGCGCGTAAGGCCGTTGCGCGGACGCATACATTGCGAATACAAAAAATCGAGCTTGACCATATCGAACTTCCATTCGTTCAGCACGGCATCGAACACGCGCTTCAGGTATTCGCGCGCCTCCGCGTTGTAGATGTCGAGGGTGTACGCGCCGCCCCACGCCACGACGCTCAGAATCGGCTTGCCCGTCTTTTCGTCGCGGAGCAACCAATCGGGATGCGCGGCGGCAAGACGCGATTTTTTTTGCGCGCTGAAAGGCGCGAGCCAAAGCCCGGCGAGATAGCCTTCGCCGTGAATTTTCTCCGCTATAAAGCCCATGCCGTTCGGAAATTTTTTCGGATTCGGGTCGAGCCAATCGCCCACGAAAGTTTCGTAGCCGTCGTCTATTTGAAATATATTCGCGTTCGCGCCGCTTTTTTTAAGCCCGCGTAAATCGCGCAGGATTATATTTTCGTCGATGTTTTGAAAATAGTTATACCAACTGGTGTAGCCCGCGAGTCTTTTTATGCGAGGCTTCATATTCCAAAGCGAAAAATATTCGTCGAAAACGCCGTCGTATTCGCCGGCGAGCGCGGCGATTTCAAAAACCTTATAGCGTCCGTCTACGATCGCTCCGTCTATGTCCTTTTCTATGCAAAAAACGTCCGCGCCGAAGTCGCATTTAAATACGGTAAAGCCCTCTTGTTCGCTGAGCGAGCCGAACAACCCGACATGTTTCCCTTTACGGAAATAGCAATATGTGAAACCGTGAAAAACGCCGGCCGTTCTTTCATAATCGGCAAAGAGATAGTCGCCTGAGATTGACGCGAGAGCCTTTAATTTCGGGTGAATTTCGGCTATCGGACTTACGCCGCGCTGAGTGTCGCAGGCGCGGTACTCGCGCGAGGTCGTCCACGCCTGGTAGCCGTTGGAATAGAAAACCTCGTCGTCCGCAAAGCTTTTTTCGTATGAAATTTCAAATTTTTTTGGCAGGATCGGCGTTTTCGATACGATATTACATTCTATACGGTCGTCCTTTGCGGAGTATTCTATTTTGTAATGCCGATTTTCGAGCGCGCTTTCCTCGTGTTTTTGTCCGTCCGCCTCGTAGTGAAAGCGGAGCTTAAAGTTTTTTATATCCAATTTTGAATTACCCCCTTTGTTTTTATACGCGCCGCCGCGCGTATGTTTTACTATTTTTATATGATTTACAACGGATTTTTTATGCGATTGTCAATGAAATTTCCGTATGATTTATTTCATAACGTATTTTCATATTTTCGGTTGTATTTTTAACGCGTATCCGCAACGTGCCGCGCCGCCGTTTTTTTGTGTTCCTTAACGCGACGCGTATCCACGCATACCGTATATATATTATAACATAAAAATATTATTTTGAGCCTTTTATTTACTATTAATATTATAAAAATCGTCAAAACCTTCCAAAAAACGCCGTAAATGAATATTTTTTTACATCGGAATATCCCTTATAATATATTTGTGCCGCTCCGCGCCCGCAACGCAACGCATAAGCGTATGGAAGCGGCTCCGCGCTCCGTACCGCGACGGCTAAAAAATCCGCTCGCGCCGATTATGCGGTACCGCCCCGATTTATTTTTGCAAGATCTTGCGGGTCCAGTCTGAAAATTGCGGCCAAAAAACGCCGCTGTCCGAAACGGGTATGAATATGACTAATATAAACGGAAAAATATCTAACTTCTTGCTGTCTATGGGATTCATTCCCAACAAAATAGGATATAAATACCTTGTGGATTTAATCGGCATGGGCGCGGACGGCTCCGATATTTTGCCGCTTTCTAAGAACGGCTACGTTCTGCTTGCGAAAAAATACGGTAAGTCCGCGTCCACTATCGAAAAGGATATCCAAAACGCCGTCTCGGCGGCGTGGCTGAAAGGCGATGTGGACGTCCTGAACGAGGAGTTCGGCTCGACGATAGATATGAAAAAAGGCAAGCCTTCGAATAAACATTTTATTTTGACCGCCATAGAGAAAATCGCGTATTTTTAAGAGAATACGCGGCGGAAATTTTTTGTAAGTAAAAGGCTTTTCCCCGTGCCTCTTTCCGAAAGACTTCCGCGTTTATAAAATCGTATGCAAAATTTCGCCGCGTCGCGTATTTTAATTTTGTCGATTATCCGTAGCCGGAAGCATTTTTGCGGAGCGGCGCGGTCTTGCGGACGCGAGCGATCGCCGTTGAAGCTCTCTTCCGAAAGGGGACGCCGCCGCGAGGAGGCGGAACGGGGCGCGATAGAATAGAGCGTCGTTATATGCGGAATTTGCCGTCTTTCATCCGTATTTGAATTTTAAAAAGCATACTCTGTGAAAAATTTAATCCCGGCGTTCGGCTATATCCCGTGTAAAATTCAGATTTCGCGTTTGGAACACTCGGTTTAAATAGAATGGTAAAAGCGAATAGTTATAAAAACTGCAGAGTCTTTTGGAAAGGGGCGCGGGGGAAACCTTTTGTTCACAAAAGGTTTCCCCCGCATAATCTAAAAAATCCCAACCCCAAAAATATCGTTTGACGGAGAAAAGAGGTGCTTTCAAATGGGGCGTAAATTGGTTTTCACATCGGGCAAGGGCGGCGTAGGCAAAACGACTATGTGCGCGAATATCGGCATTGCGCTGTCTATGCTCGGTCAAAAAGTCGTTATGGTGGACGCGGACATCGGGTTGAACAATCTCGACGTCGTTATGTGCGTGGAAAACAAGGTTGCCTACGACGTCGCCGATGTTGTGGAGGGGAAATGCCGTCTGAAACAGGCGCTCATTCAGGACGCGGATTTTCCGAGCCTGTATATTCTGCCGTCCTTTCACAATTACGATACGGCGAATATAACCGCGCCGAATTTTAAAAGCATTATAGACACGCTCTCCGTAGGTTTCGATTTCGTCATAATCGATTGTCCCGCCGGCATAGACTCGGGATTTCACAGGGCGGTGGCGGCGGCGTCCGAGGCGTACGTCGTAACGACGCCCCACATATCCGCCGTCAGAGACGCGGACAAGGTAATGGCGCTCCTAAACGGCTATCCCCTGTTGAATATCGGGCTGGTAGTCAACCGCGTGCGCGGAGACATGGTTATTTCGGGCGAGATGATGACGGCGGGCGATATATCGCGGCTATTGCGCTGCACGCCTACGGGCATAATTCCCGACGACGACACCGTAACCGTAAATTCGGATATTATGCGGCATAACACCGAATGCGAGGTGAAGCAGGCGATCATGATACTCGCCGAAAACATATTGAGCGGTAAACGCCGTATATACGATTGTACCGACGATTACAGAGGGATTTTCGGTAAACTGAAAGCGCGGCTGAAAAAAATGTTTTGACGCTTGCCGGCGGTCGTAGAACATATAGTAGTTATGAAATATCATAGCGCAAGCTAAACGTCGCCTTTTTAGCCGTAAGCGGCAAAAAGAACGGCTTTTCGCGTCGCGCGAATACGAAAAGAATCTTTTATCCGCTTGAGGCGAAAAAAACCAAAGGTCATTCGCGCAATTCCAATTTATAACGGCTATAAAGGTAAAAAAACGAGGGAGCGTTTTATATGAAGGAAACGAAAAGACCTGCGGACAGGCTGAAAAAAGTGTTGATGATTGACAAATTAAAAAGCGCGTCGAACCTCGAAGAATTGCTGAAAAACGACGCGCGAATTCTTTTGGAAAATTATTTCGAGTTAACTGCCGGCGCCGTCCGCACCGGATTGAATATCGATGAAAAAAATCTAATAAATATAGAGCTAACCGCAAAAGCGGCGAATATAAAAAGATTCGGAATTATTTTAAAGTAACGGGATTTTTTTTAAAATTTACGCGGGAGGTTTTTTTAGAAGAAAAGCCCCCACAGCTCCTGTTTTTCAAAAGACAGGGTATGTTTTAACGGCGTCTATTAAATTATTAAAAATTATTAATTTCCTATAATAAACTGACGGAAAGCGTTAATCAATCGGTTGAATTCAAAATCGACCGTTTTTTTGCGTTGAATATTAATTGACATTTTTACGCGTTTATGATAGAATAAATGCCTACGAAATATAAAGAAATAATAAAAAATACGTTTTTTCAAGAACGAATTATGCCGAAAAGCGTCGCGGCGGCGTTTGGTTTGAATGGGAATTATAAAAAAGCCGGAGTTTTTTGGAAAGGGGAGCGGAGGGAAAGCCTTTTTTCCAAGAAAAGGTTTCCCCCGCATAAATTTAAAAAATTATGCCTGACAAAAAAGCGATCGATTTGACGCTGTATCTTGTCGCGGGAAGCGATGGGATGGACGAGTCCGTTTTCCTTGCGAAGATCGAGGACGCGCTGAGAGGCGGGGTAACGCTTTTGCAGCTTCGGGAAAAGGAAAAAGAGGGCGGCGCTTTGTATGAAATTGCCGTGAAGGTAAAGGCGGTTGCCGACAGATACGGCGTTCCATTGATTGTAGACGATCGTGCCGATATCGCCCTTGCTGTCGGCGCGGACGGCGTGCATGTCGGGCGGAGCGATATACCGGTGCACATTGCGCGCGGACTTATGGGCGCGGACAAAATCGTCGGCGCGACCGCTAAGACCGTCGGGCAGGCTCTGCAAGCGCAGGCGGAGGGCGCGGATTACGTCGGCGTGGGCGCGATTTATCCCACGACAACAAAGGTCAAAACCATGCTTACGCCCGTGTCCGCGCTCAAAGCTATCGCGGACGCCGTCAGAATTCCCGCTGCGGCAATCGGCGGATTAAACGAGGACAATATAGACGTTTTGAAAGGCTCCGGCTTTTCGGGAATAGCAGTCGTTTCGGCGTTAATGAAAAGCGGCGACGCGTACAAAGCGGCGCGCGGGCTTAGAAAAGCCGTCGAAATGTTACGCGGCAAAGGGTGATCGCGGTCTGCGGGAACGGCGGACGGGAGAATTGCGGCTACGCCCGAAAGCGTCGTAAACCCCGAATAAAACAATATGCGGGGGATGAAAAAAATTAGGATTCGCGGACGATCGCGCGCAAAAGGCGGGTTTTGTCTTTTTTGTTCCGCGCCGTTCTTCTTTTTTTACAACAAACTTCGCTGTCGCTCCCGAAAACGCCTTGCCGGACGCAAAAATTGGCTAAAATCTCTCTTTTAGTGCTCCCGTATATTTTGATAAATTCAATACGGACAAGGCGTGTATTTTAAAAGACAGAAAATTTTTCTTTAGATATAAAAGTTCCGATGGTTCTGAATTTTCACGGCAAATAAACCCTGCCGGGCGTTATTTTTATCGAGAAATTCGGAATCTCCGAATTTCAGAGAGACGAAAGTTTTTTTAAAGGATAAATATTTAATAAAAAATTGAAGTTTTTTAAAAAGGGGCGCGGGGAAAAGCCTTTTGTTCACAAAAGGTTTCCCCCGCGTAAATTTAAAAATATAAAATAAAAAAATAAAGAACGGAGCGAGGTCTGTATATGAAAAAAAATATCGCGGTGTTCGCTTCGGGCGGCGGAACCGATTTTCAGTCGGTTATAGACGGGGTGAGGTCGGGGCGCGTAAACGCGGAGATTAAATTGCTGATAACTAATAAGGACGGCGTATACGCGATAGAAAGGGCGAAAAACAACGGGATTCCTTATCGCGTACTCAAAAAAAACGACTTCTCCGATGCGGACGATTTTTGGGCGAAAACCGCCGACATTCTCGATGAAAATAAAATCGACCTCGTCGTTTTGGCGGGATATTCGGCGATATTGGGGGCGGGATTCGTCGCGGGGTATTACGGCAGGATTATCAATATCCACCCGTCGCTCATCCCCAAGCATTGCGGACCGGGCTATTACGGGATAAAGGTTCACGAGTCCGTCATCGCGTCTGGCGACAGCGTTACCGGCGCGACCGTGCATTTCGTGGACGAAGGTACGGATACCGGCGCGGTGATTATGCGAAAAGAAGTACCCGTCTTTAAGGACGATACGCCCGAAAGCCTGCAAAAAAGAGTGCTCGAAGCCGAACACGCGATACTCCCGGAAACGGTCGCGCTGTTCTGCGACGGACGCATAAAACTGATCGACGGAAAAGCGGAGATCGTGTAAAGAGAAAGATTGCGTTTTTGAGGAAAGGATGATTTTTAGGGGGGCTTTTCTTTCAGTAAGAGACTTTTCACCGCGCCCCTTTCCAAAAGACCTCGACGGTTTTACGCCGTAAAAGTCTTTGGAAGGGTTCTTACGGTGTAATATAAAAAATGTAAAACACCTCATTAAAAAATGCGGGTTGCACGCTCGGTTCGCCGTAATAATGAAACGCGGATACCGTATTATTAACAGACCTCTTCCGAAAACTGTGCCGACGGTATCTTTTGCCTCTTCCGGCGTGACGGCGAGTCGTTTTTTTCTGGCGCACCGCGAGAGTGCGCGCCGCTGAAAACGACTCGGCGGCATTTAAAAACCGCCTGAAAACTATTTGCCGTCAAGCTTTAAAGGAGGTTCGGTAATATAATAAAAACGTTAATATCGAAGTTTTTGAAAAAGGGGCGCGCGGAGAACTTTTTTTCGTGAAAGATTTCTTCCGCGTAAAGCCTGCCGTTCACAAAAAAATAAAAAAACAAGAGGTAATTTTATGAAGAAAAGAGCATTGATAAGCGTGTCGGACAAAACGGGCGCGGCGGATTTCGCGCGGGAGCTGGCGGATCTGGGATACGAGATTATTTCGACGGGCGGCACGGAGCGGGCTCTGAGAGACGCGGGTATAAAAACCGTAAATATAAGCGATATAACCGGCTTTCCCGAGTGTCTGGACGGGCGCGTAAAGACTCTGCATCCGGCGGTTCACGCGGGATTGCTCGCGATGAGGGACAATTCCGATCATATGGAACAGCTGAGGAAATTAGGAATAAACACAATAGACATAGTCGCCGTCAATCTCTATCCGTTTAAAGCTACGATTTTAAAGGACAATACGGGATTTGAGGATGCGGTGGAAAATATCGACATCGGCGGTCCGACAATGCTGCGCTCGGCGGCGAAAAATTACGGGGGCGTCGCCGTCATAACCGACAGCGGCGACTACGGCGGAGTTTTGGACGAGCTGAAAAGCGGCGGCGTAAAGGAGGAAACTAAAAAATACCTTATGTACAAGGCGTTCGCCCATACGGCGGCCTACGACGCGCTCATATCGAACTATCTCGCCGCAAAGCTCGGTATAGAATTTCCCGACAGCCTGACCGTAAACTTTGAGCGCATAGCCCCGCTAAGGTACGGCGAAAACGCGCATCAAGCCGCCGTTTATTACAGGGACGCGCTACCCGCCGCAGGCGTTTTGACAAACGCGGAAAAGTTGCACGGCAAGGAGTTGTCCTTTAATAACATAAACGACGCAAGCGCCGCGCTTGAATTGCTGAAAGAGTTCGACGGACCGGCGGCGGTCGCGGTTAAGCACGCCAATCCTTGCGGAGCGGGCGTCGCGGACACGGTTTACGATGCGTATATGAAAGCCTACGAGGCGGATAAGGTTTCGATTTTCGGCGGTATAATAGCCCTGAACGGCATGGTCGATAAGAGAACCGCCGAGGAAATAAACAAGATTTTCGTCGAGATAGTTCTCGCCGAGGACTTCGGGGAGGACGCGCTCGATATACTGAAATCCAAGCCGAATATAAGGCTTTTGAGACTCGGAGACATAGCCGCGAAAAACGCCGCGCCGAGTATGAAAAAGACGTCGGGAGGGTTGCTCCTGCAATCCGCCGACGGCGTCGTTTACGACGGGTATACGGTTGTGACCAAGTCCGCGCCGACTGAAAAACAGCTCGCCGATTTGAAGTTCGCGATGAGCGTCGTCAAGCACACCCGGAGCAACGCAATCGTGCTGGCGAAGAACGGCGCGACCGTCGGAACGGGTATAGGTCAGACGAATAGGATTTGGGCGGCGGAGCAGGCGATCGGGCATGCGGGCGAAAAAGCCTCGGGCGCGGTTCTCGCTTCGGACGCGTTTTTTCCGTTCCCCGACTGCGTCGAGGCGGCGGCGAGGGGCGGTGTAAAAGCGATAGTTCAGCCGGGAGGAAGCGTGCGCGACCGGGAGAGTATAGAGGCGTGCGATAAACACGGCATAGCTATGATATTCACGGGTATAAGACATTTTAAGCATTAAATTTAATTTTTTTATTACAAAATATGCGTAAAATTTATTTTTTCATTAAGGAATATACT
Source organism: Clostridiales bacterium (assembly GCA_031275485.1). Classification (GTDB taxonomy): domain Bacteria; phylum Bacillota; class Clostridia; order Christensenellales; family JAISNN01; genus JAISNN01. Next base: position 9,640 of record JAISOS010000089.1, read on the forward strand.
GGCGAAAACCTTTCCAAAAACTTCCGGCTGGATATCGCAAGCGCGTCGTAACGGCAAAAGCGCGTATATCCGCCGTTATCTTTTATCCGTATAAGGTCTTTTCAAAAATTGGGTATCCGGAAAAACTCGGCTTCATAGCGTTCGGTTCGCGTATAAATTAAAGACGTTGAAGTTTTTTTGAAAAGGGCGCGGGGGAAACCTTTTGTGAATAAAAGGTTTCCCCCGCATAGATTAAAAAAAAATTACGGGAGTTAAATATGGACGTATTAATAGTCGGCGGAGGCGGCAGGGAACACGCGATAGCGTGGGCGCTGAAAAAAAGTCCTAAGGTCGGAAAAATTTACGCGGTGCCCGGCAACGCGGGAATAGCCGAAATAGGCAGATGCTATCCCGAAATAAGCGTTACGGATTTCGAGCGGATTCTGCGCTTTTTGAAAACTCATAAGGACGTGGGGCTGACCGTAGTCGCGCCGGAGGAGCCTTTGGCTGGCGGGCTTGCGGATCTGTTGGGCAAAAACGGGCACAAGGTTTTCGGACCGGTCAAGGCGGCGGCGAAATTGGAATCGAGTAAATCGTTCGCTAAGGAATTTATGAAAAAATACGAAATTCCGACCGCGAAATACGCGGTTTTCGACGACTACGTCAACGCTGTGAAGTACGCTCTCTCGTCCAAACATCCTCTGGTCATAAAGGCGGACGGTTTGGCGGTGGGCAAGGGCGTATATATATGCGAAAATACAAAGGAATCCAAAACTGCTATAGACGAACTGATGCTGGACGGAAAATTCGGTTCGTCGGGCGGCAGGGTAATCGTCGAGGAATTTCTGGAGGGTCCCGAAATTACGGTTTTGGCGTTTTCCGACGGCAATGTAATCGTGCCTATGGCGTCGAGTCAAGACCATAAGCGTGCGTTCGACGGCGATAAGGGACCGAATACGGGCGGTATGGGCGCATTCTCGCCGAGCCCGGTTTTTACGGCCGACGCCGCTAAGGATTTTTCTGAAAATATTATGGAGAAAACGCTCGCGGGCTTAAAAGGCGAGGGTATTATCTTTAAGGGCGTAATTTATTTCGGACTGATGCTTACCCGGGACGGACTGAAAGTGATAGAATACAACGCGCGCTTCGGCGACCCCGAGACGCAAGCCGTTCTGCCGAGACTGGAAACCGATTTATTCGACATTATGAGCGCATGCGCGGACGGGACGCTCTCGAAAATCAAAATCAAATGGAGCGGACGGACTTGCGTCTGCGTCGTTCTCGCGAGCGGCGGCTATCCCGGGAAATTCGAGAAAGAGCTGCCGATTTCGATAGGCGGAACGGACAGGGACGTAATGCTGTTTCACGCCGGCACGGTAAAATCGGGCAGACGGCTTTTGACTAACGGCGGAAGGGTTTTGGGCGTTACGGCGTTGGGCGCGACTATGGACGCGGCGCGGAATAAAGCGTATAAAAACGCGGAAAAAATCGGATTTGAGAATATGTATTACAGAAAAGACATAGGAATTAAAAAATAGGGCGTACCGAATGCGGCCGGCGCGCCGTTGTTATCTTTGCGGTCGTTGGATTGTTCGGTCGATTTCGGCGTTTTTCCCGTCGATATCCGGACAAATTCCTTCTAAAACCGCCTTCGACAGACGCAAAAAAATATCTCGGAAATCCGCCCGCTCCGGTTGCGCGGCGCGCCGCTCCGAATTTTTTTTGAAAATCCGAGACGCATTGTTCGCTTTCGGTTTATTGAAAATTTGCCGCAAAAAATACGGACAAAACGGCGCGATCGGTTTTTTTTTACGAACGCGCCGTAAAAGTTTTTTATGCGGACACGCTTTGATAAATACGCCGTCGGAAGCGCGAGCGCGGACGGCGGACCGGGAGGGAAAAAGCGCGGTAAGATTTTTCAAGCGAAAAGAGCGTATTTAAAAACGACCGTCAAGATTATTAAAACCGAAAAACGCGCCTTCAAAAACCGCAGATTTTTCAAATAAGGCTTATTATTAAAAAGAACGAAAAAAATGTTTTTACCTATAAAACGCGAAAGCGGCAAAAGCTATGATTTTGTCTTTGTATCGGGAGACGCTTACGTGGACCATCCGTCGTTCGGGCACGCGATTATTTCGCGTCTACTCCAAGCGGAAGGGTTTAGCGTGGGTATGGTTTGCCAGCCCGTAAAGGATGCGGATTACGCCGAGTTCGGAGAGCCGAATATCGCCTTTTTGGTTTCGTCGGGCGTGGTAGATTCTATGGTCAATAATTACACTGCGGCAAAGAGAAAACGGGGCGGCGACGTATACAGCGAGGGCGGCGAAGCGGGCAAAAGACCCGACCGCGCGCTCACGGCGTATTGCCGTAAATTGAAAAGCCTTTTTCCGAACGGCACGGTAATCGCGGGCGGCATAGAGGCGAGCCTCAGACGTTTCGCGCATTACGACTATTGGAGCGACGCGGTTATGCCGTCCGTCATAACGGACTCTATGGCGGATCTGATAGTGTACGGCATGGGAGAAAAACCTTTTTACGACATTACGGGGCTTTTGAAAAGAGGCGTGCCGATAAAGGACGTTAAGGACGCGAGGGGAACGCTCTACGCTACGGAATACGAAAATTTTTCTATCAAGCTAAAAGAGAAAATCGCCAGGGGAGAAGCCGTTTTTTGTCCGTCGTTCGACGAGGTAAAAAACGATAAGACGCGTTACGTCAAGGCGTTTAATATTCAAAACCGGAACAACGACCCGTTTACGGCAAAAACGCTCATACAAAAGCACGGCGGAGTCTATGTCGTTCAGAATCCGCCCGCGTTCCCTTTGAGCGTCGCGGAAATCGATGCGGTTTACGCGTTGCCTTACGAGAGACGCTGTCATCCGAGTTATAAAAAGGGCGTGCCCGCGCTCAGCGAGATGCAATATTCCGTAACCTCCGCGCGGGGCTGTTTCGGCGGCTGTAGTTACTGTGCGCTTAATTATCATCAGGGCGGTATAGTTCAAAAACGCAGCAAGCGGAGCATAGTCGACGAGGCGCGGAGGTTCACGGCCGACGCGGAATTTAAGGGAATAATAAGCGACGTGGGCGGACCTACCGCGAATTTTAGGGACGCCGCGTGCGAAAAACAGCGAACGCGCGGGAAATGCGCGGATAAAAATTGTATAGGCTACGCCGCGTGCAAAAATTTAAAGGTGTCGCACGGCGAATATCTGGATATTTTGAGAACGCTGAGGGGACTCGAGGGGGTAAAAAAGGTGTTTGTGAGGAGCGGCGTAAGGTACGATTATCTTATGTACGACGCCGACGAGAGCTTTTTTGACGAACTTATAAAGCACCACGTGAGCGGACAGCTGAAGGTCGCGCCCGAGCATTGCTCGGACGGAGTTTTGAAGCTGATGAATAAGCCTGGCTTCGGTCTGTACGGCGCGTTCCGCGATAGGTTTTACGAAAAGTGCAAGAGGTTCGGTAAGGAACAGTATCTCGTGCCGTACTTCATTTCGTCGCATCCGGGTTCGACGTTAGAGGATGCGATCGAGCTTGCCTTGTATTTGAAATCCGTGAACAGCGTGCCCGAGCAGGTGCAGGATTTTTATCCCACGCCGTCTACAAAATCCACTACTATATTCTATACGGGGCTTAATCCCGACACGATGGAACCGGTTTATACGGCCGTGGATGAAGAAAGTAAAAGAATGCAGAGGGCGTTGTTGCAATACGGAAGAAAGGAAAATTATTTTCTGGTCAAAAAGGCGTTGGAAACCGCCGGCAGAATGGATCTGATAGGCTTCGGAAAGGGTTGCCTGATTAAGCCGCCGGGTAAAGGAGCGGATTCCGCTCCGAAAAACGTTGTAAAAAATGCGGATAGCGCGACGGGAAACGCGGGTAATGCGCCGAAAAACTTTACGAAAAACGCGCTGAAAAATCCCCAGAACAGAACGAAAGATAAACGAATAATACGCCGGAAAACGCGGTGAAAATTCAAAAAACAAGACGGAAAACACAGAGAAAAACGCGGCGTGAACGCGATAAAAAACGTATCGGAAAAACGGATAAAGCGAGTGAAAAACATAATAAAAGCATAATAAAATATGATAAAACGCTTTAAAAGCGACCGAAAAACACGGTCTTTCCGTATTTTGAATCGGATGCCGTTAATTTATAGCCGTTATAAATCGGAATTGCGCAAACTAAACGCCGTTTTTTTCGCCGTAAGCGGCGCAAAGAACGTTTTTTTTTGTATTACGCGAATACGGGAAATAACTTTTAACCGCTTGCTACGAAAAAAATCAACGTCATACTCGCGCGATTCGTAACGGTTATAAAAAAAATCGGTATAGTTTTATTTGTCATAAATTATAATTCGTTTATAAAAAGCGACGGTTTTTAGCTTGTTTTTTCACTTAAAGTTTGCGATAAAATCAAGTTCGGAAAGGAACGCGGGGAAAAGCCTTTTATTCACAAAGAGCTTTTCCCCCCGAGCAAATTCATAAAGAGTAATATTTAAAGGTTTCCGCCGCGTATTTTTGTCAAAAAAGAAAAAAGCTATTCTTACTCATGCAGGATTTCATAGACGGACGAGTAGACGGACGGCGCTTTATCCACCCAATTTTTATAGATCCATTTTGCGTCGTGGCGGTTTTGAACGACAAGACGCAATTCGAAAATCGTATTTACGGAGTCGTTTATTTTTAGAATCAGCGTATAAGTGCCGTCGAGGTTTTTATAATAGTCTCCCGTGTATTCCTGTTTCCGTTTATATTTTTGGCGGTTTTCTTTTATGTACGCGCCGATTTCCTCGCGCAACGACAAGGGGATGCAATGAAAAAAATGACCTAGACACACCGCGCCGTCCGCAGTTATGGCGTAGAGTTTTTTATTGTTTCCGACATTACACAAAAGCCCCGTATCGGTCAACTCCTTGACGGCGGCTTTGCACACGAAATATTCCAGCCACTCGTTTGCCGACGCGCAAATTTCAAGTAGCGTTTCCTCGGTTGCCGGGAATTCAATCTGCTCCGCCGCGAATAAAACGATGAGCTTGCCGACGGTAGAATCGAACGTTGGTTTTTTGTTATCCTTTTTCATAAGCCGATATTTTTAATAGACCTCTTTCGAAACTTGGCGGGGTTATTCCGCGGCGGCTATTCGCCGTAACGGCGGCGAACCCTCTATTCTGCGATTACGGAGCGGTATCCCGACGGATTCAAGGCGAGATTTTTAATCGCCTCGGGCGCGTCCTTGAAGTTTATCCTATGGCTTATCAAATTATCCGATTTCAGAATCTTATTCGCGAGAATATTGACGGCGGAGTTGATTTCGTTAAAGCCGTTATTGATACCCGTAAAGGTCAGCTGTTTTTTCAGAATCGGCGTGATATTGACGTCGATTTTATCGATGAAAATATTGAAGCCCATTAGCGCGACGCGACCTTTTTTTTTCGCCAAGGACAGCGCGGAGTAAAAAGGAATACGCGAGCGGGACTCGAACACCACGTGTTCCGCCATTTTGCCGCCGGTGATTTCTAAAACCCGGTTTATGCAATCGGTGTCCGTCGGGTTTATCGTGTAATAAATTCCGTTGGCGCGGCAAACGTTTAAAAGCTCGCGGTCGTTGTCTATTATTATGGGTATTCCGTGGTAGTACATCACGAGCTGGGCGAAAATGTTGCAGAGCGAATTGCCGCCTAGTATAGCGACGTACTCGTTTTGGTCGACGCCCAAGACGCCCGCAGTTTTCAAAGCGAGGGCTATATGCTCGACGAAAACCGCTTCGTCGTCCGAGATTCCGTCAGGCATAGGTATGACGTTTTCTTTCGGCAGCGTGACGAAATCCCTCAAAAAGCCGTCCGTCGTCACGCCCATAATGTCTATATCGGAAAAAAGAAAGGATTTATCCGGTTCGGAGTGGGCGTGCCGGAACTGCGCGTCTTTGGCGCGGTTGATATACGGCGAAATTATGACGCGCTCGCCCTTTTTCAGCTCGCCCGACGGACATTCGCTGACTACGCCAGTAGCGGCGCGCACGGGAGTTATCGGATATTCGCCGCCGTTTCCGAGATAGAGCGCGGCGTCTGTGGACGTAATCGCCGCCTTTGTAATTCTGACCTTGACCTGTCCGTCAAGAGGCTCCGACGCTTCCTTTTCAAACAAATCAAAATTGCCCTTAGAGGTGATTTGCCAGCCTTTCATAAAATAAATTCTCCTAAATTCTCCGCGCATTATTTTCGCTTGATACCGCATTGCCGCGCGACGGCGGCAAGCGGGCTTTTATATCCGCTTTATCGCTTATTTATCACGAAAACGGAATTGGGGCATAGCGGAAGCGTGCAAAATTTTGCGTCCGTTTCGCCGTTTTTTTATTTTGCAAACGAATTATATCATATTCCGAGGTAAATGTAAAGTTTTTATAAAAATTTTGTAAAAACTATTGACAAATGATTTTTTATGCCGTATAATAACGATACAATTTGTTTCGTTATTTTTTTACTTGAAAAATTAGACCGAAACGCCCGAGTAAATTTGGATAGAAAGTGAAAAAACGATAGAAAACACGCCGACAAACCGACCGAAAACGCGACGCGGAAATAACGCGGTTAAATCAAGCGAAACGCGCCGCATAAAGTAAGATAATAACGGGCGAAGAAAAGAATAGGAAAGCGCTATGAATTATGGGAAACACGCCGCGAAAATACGGCGCGTTTAGGAGAAGTATGCGGGTTTTAGACGGCAATGCGCTTGAAAGAGTGTTCGGATATATAACCGGATACCAAATGGAAAACGGAGCGTCGCCGAGCGTCAGAGAGATTATGAACGCCTTGCGGTTAGGTTCGCCGTCTACGGCGCGGAGATATGTGGACGCGCTTTGCGCGCGCGGTTCAATAGCAAAGGACGGGGACGGCTCGATCGAAACTCCCGACAGATTTTTGCGCGGACGCGGAAAGCCGATTCCTTTAATAGGCGGTATCGCCTGCGGCGCGCCGATTTTCGCGGCGGAAAATATTGAGGAGAGCTATTTCCTGCCCGAAGAGATGTTGGGGAGGGGAGAATTTTTTATGTTAAGAGCGCGCGGCGACAGTATGATTGAGGCGGGCATAGATTCCGGAGACCTCGTGATAATAAAAAAGCAGAGTTACGCGGACGACGGGCAAGTAGCGGCGGCGCTGATCGAGGACGAGGCTACCCTAAAAAGATTTTACCGCGACATACGAAACAGACGTTTTCGGTTGCATCCCGAAAACGAATGTTACGCGGATATATATACGGAAAACTGCGAAATTTTGGGAATAGCCGTCAAAATCATAAAGGATATAAGGTGAAAAATGCGCGGAAATTGTAACTTCGCGGGCTTAAACGCCTTGAAATACCGCGCATGATCCGTAAATTGGGGAGTTGACGCCGCGAAAGATTTTGGGATACGGGGTTGCGCGCTACGGGAATAGCAGGTAAAGGCTTGAACCGATATACGGAAACGCAAATAAACGTATTGAACGATACGCTTTGAAATCATATTGCATACGCTTTTCGCCTTATAAAACTTAGGCGGGAAAAAGTTTCGCTTTTTTTTGCGCAATAACTGCGAACGGTATTATACGGGCGGTAAAGCCGCCCCCGAGCCGTTTTTTAAAAAACGGCGTTTTCAAATTAGACAATGCCGCGTTTGAAAGTGTAACATAAGTATAATTCGATTAAATAAAGATACGAATACGAAAACAGAGGATAGCATGAACGGCGGAATAACAGTGGAATTCCTTTTAAAATACCGACAAAAAATCAAGATAGATTCGGTCCAGGACGGAACGCTGAAAGAAATGTCGGACTTTTTAGATTTTTGCGTGGCATCCGATACGAGCGACGGCGGCGCGGTTATTCGCGCGCTTTATTTCGACGGCAAGTCGTACAGACGGGCGGCGCGAGCCTTGTACTTAAGCCGTGGGGCCGTGGAATACAAAAAGAAAAAAGCGGTATTAAAATATGCCGATAGCTTAGAAAATCGGTTTCGCATACCGGCAAAAACGGAAGGTGACCGCCGCGATTAAATAGGTTTCTTTTCGAAACTTAATAACTTTTTAGGCGGCTTTCGTGTGTTGCCGCAACGTTTTTGACGGCGTATGCTCTCGCGATATTTTAGGAAAAGCGCAACGCGGCGGCACGCTGGAAAGCGGAAAAAGATACCGCAAATACCGGTTTAAGGAAAATAGCGAGACATTCGCAGCCGTTTTGCAAAAAAAATGACATTTTTTCGCACCCGCGCGCGTATTATATAACTACTTTTGACAAATTCGCGCACGCCCGTATATGACAATATCGCAAACGGACGACAAAATTTTTAAAATGATCTTAAATTTTGTTGACAAATAAATTTATTTCCTGTATTATATTATTATTGAATTAGCTATTGCTAATTAATCTGTTCCTTTGCTGCGGCGCTCGACGGTCGGCGCGGTCCGGAATTTACGGTGAACGAGCTTTTAAACTGTATTACGGAAGATTTAAACGGTCGCGGCAACGCGGCTGTAAAACGCTTTGAGTTTCATAGTTTTTCATCGTAACGGCGTTAAAAGACGGGGTATTCCCGCCAAATTTGAAGCCTGCTTCAAATTTCTTTTAAATTACGCGGTGCGTAATTTAAAAGTTTAACAAATATAATTTGCCCATATGTGTTTTTTGATCTACCTGTATTACGGAGAAGTCCTACGCGCGTAAGCGCGGGGGTCTTGGGCGTTGTTTTGGTAGTGAATAAG
>JAISOS010000002.1 GCA_031275485.1 Clostridiales bacterium
TATAGGAATGAGATGTATAAAATGCAAGTCGGAAAAAGTAGTAAAGAACGGAAGTAAGAATGGGGTTCGATACTACAAAGGCAAAGATTACGGCGCACAATTTAATGAAACGGCTATAAATTCCGAGGTCGCGCGACGAACCGCTGTTGCCTTATATTGTTTTGGGCTGAACTTACGCACGATTGGCACAATACTGAATTACAGTAATGTTGCAGTATTAAAGCGGATACGCGCCTTTGCGGAGGCGAATTACACCCCGCTTGCTTTTTGGCTGAATTTTGGGCGTTGCTCTGTGAGACGGAAGCTTGACGGGTTTCGCGGGATTGGAGGCTATCAGCCACGAAGGCTCGACCGCGTATCCAGCGATCCCGTAGGCAACGCCTTTATCACGCGAATAGTTCCCATCGTAAACCCCTTGTCGAATAGTTCGGCTATGAAGCCCTGCAAGATAGCGGGGAGAGAGAAACGGCATAATAGAGGGGGACACAAAGGCGCAGGTCGCTTACGTCGAGCTTATAGAGCCGATAGAGCACTTTTACAAAAAGCATAAGAGCTATATGCGCGCCGCCTGAATAGAGACAAGCTTACGGTGGAAACCGAGCGTAGCAAACTTGAAGTGAGGGTGGATATAGCGACGCAGATATATTTAACGTCAAAGCGTAAGCAAAACAACATTTACGAATCGGGCTTTAAGCTTGACGGCGAAAGGTACTATGTAACGTCGGAGCAGATAAACGGTCTGTTACAGGCAATTCACAGATTCAGACAAGGCGTATATGAAAGCGGCGAAAGCCTTTTTTAACGAGCACGCGCGGAAACTAAGGAGGAAACGGATCCGGCAATAAAATGATATTCAGTTCTTGAAGAGGGAGAAGCCTACATTCCGACAAGACGTGACGGCGGTTAGATAGCCGGCGAGCTCGAAACGGCGAAGAGCTACTATATAAATTTCGCCGGATCCGCCGACAACAATCGGACTCCGGTAGGGGTTGCGTCAGCGTTGTGTCAATTTTTCAAGGCTATAGCACACCGGTATATATTGTTGTTTTATTGTATTGCTATCGCCATATGTAGCGAGTTGTCAAATTGCGCAACATATTTAAGGACGTTTACAAAAAAAAGTAAACGTCCTTAAATATGTTAAACCTCTTTTAAACCGTTCCGGCGGCGGATTTTATGCTTTCGGTTTGCCGCCGCCGTCGTATTTTCCCAACATACCGCAAGAGTGCGCGCCGTCAAAAACGGTGCGGCGGCGCGCAAAAACCGATCGGAAAGCTATTTGCCGTAAATTTTTTTAAAAAAGAGATTTAAGTTACACTCTTTCCCATACGTACATGCCGCCCGACAGCGCCGTATCGGTGTTTCCTACGCCCGGCATACCGCCGCGGTTTTGTCGCGCGCGGGTTTGCTTAGCACGGTTTCCACCTTTGAACGGCAGACGTTCGGCTTTGCCTTGACGGGAGTCCGAGTTGTCGGAATTATCGGTGCGACCGGTCGTATAATTGTCGGTATAATCGCCCGCGTAGGCATCGTAGCCCGCATTGTCCGCGCCGCTTTTGCCGTTGCCGTTAGCGGTATTGCCGTCGTAATAACGTCCGTTTCCGCGTCCGCTATATGCGCGGTTAGAGCGCGCGCCGCCGCGCCGGTTCATATTTGCGTCGGAATTGCCGTAGTTTCTTCGGTTCGTATTCGCGTCGGCATAGCCGTTCTGATACGTATTTGTACCTGGATTGCCGTTTTGACTCGCGTTCATATCGGTATAGCCGCCGTTTCGGTTCATATCCGAGCCGGTATAGCTTTCGTTTCCATTGAAAGGCGCGGGCGGCAAGTAGTCCCCGTTAAGTAGCGCGGCATTGTTTCCGTCAAAGGGTAAACCGAGATTGAAGGGTTTATTCATTAAGGTTTCCGCTTTTGCCGTAACGGTGATATTCTTTTGTGCCTTTTTGTTATTGTATTCGGCTTTGCAGGTCAAAATTACGTCCGTGTCGGTATCGGGAGCGGTAAACTCGCCCGACGGGGCGATTATGTCCGTTTCGTCGCTTGTCCACGCGAGCTTGACCGTTTTGTTTCCTTTTTTGTATTGCGCCGGTAGCGTCAGGTTCGAAGTTACGTCCGTTTCGGTTATTTGAGCGATTCCCCAATTAACCGCGTCGTCGACCGTTTGCTGAGCTTTTTTGCCGGCGTTGCACGCGCTTAGACTGAAAACCGATACGATAATCAGCGCGGCGCATAACAATATTAATAACGTTTTTTTCTTTTTCATTATATTTCCTCCATATATTATAGTCGTTACGAATCGGAATTGCGAAAAAACTAACGCCGCCTTTTTCGCCGTAAGCGGTAAAAAGTCATTTTTCGTATCGCCCGAGTACGAAAAAGCTTTTCAACTCCCTACGTCAAAAAATCAACGGATTCCAATTTATAAGCGCTATAAAATTTGCTTATTTTTTTGCAAACTCTATTTTTAATTTGTGAATAAAAAAGAAAAAAATACGAATTTTTTACGCGGAAAAAATAGAAAAAATTAACGGGCTTGAAAAAACAGAAAAGGGAAGAGATTAAAAAAATTTAGAACTTAAAAAAACAACTGCGGCATATTCACGCGAACGAAAACGGGGAGGATTTCAAGCGGTTTTTACACTTTTCGAGGCGTTTAACGGCGCGCGGGGAAGCAACGGTGCCGAAAGGAGCGAATAAGCGCGAAAAACGCGCCGTTTGCGCTTTTATGTAACGCGCTTTAATGAGAAAAAAAGAAATGAACGGAGTAGTAAAAACCGGATAAAGATAGCGGATGCGGATACGGACAGGGATCCGACGGGGAACCGGCTACGGCGCGCATTTTGCTATTTTACAAAAAATTAATCGCCGCGCCCTATAAACTCACAAAAAGTCCCTCCCCCCTCCCGCGCAAATTGAGAAAACAAAAAAAGAACGCGCCGTTATTTCAGCAGGCGGCAAAGGGCGGCGAGGGCGGCGGCGCGGTGACTGACGGAATTTTTTTCCGCGTCGGAGGCTTCGGCGAAAGTCTTTTTTAGATCGTAAGAGTAAAACAGCGGGTCATAGCCGAATCCGTTTTCACCTACGCTCAGTCGCAATATTTCGCCGTCCGCACAGCCTTGCGAGGAGATATACGAGCCGTCCTTGAACAGTAAAACGGTATGGCAGACGAAACGCGCTTTGCGGTTGTTCGTTCGGCGGAGTTCGTCTAAAAGCTTTTTGTTGCACTCGGCTTGGCTTGCGTTCTCGCCCGCGTAACGCGCCGAACGAACGCCCGGTTCGCCGTTCAAAAAATCGACGCTAAGTCCGGAATCGTCGGCAAGTACGGGCAGGTTGGTGTACGCCGAAACCGCACGCGCCTTTATCATGGCGTTCTCGAAAAATGTCGAGCCGTTTTCATCGGGATTTACGTCGATACACTTTTCTTTCAGAGTGTAAACGCGGTCGAATTTGCCTTTCAATATCGCCTTGATTTCGGCAGTCTTATGGGGATTGTTGGTGGCTAAAAGTAAATCCATAATAAGCGAAGCCTTCGTTTTATTTTTTGATTTTTTTTAAGTTTATACGGCGGGGGGGAACCTTTTTTCACTTACCGGCCGCAGCGGAGCCGCTCCTTTGTTAACGGATATTTCCGCAAAAAGTTTCGCCCGCGTTTTTTGTCTTTATTTCCGCAAAAAAATTCGCGTCTTTTCGTTTGCGGCTGTTTGCCTACGCGCCCCGAGGTACTTTCCGCATTCGTTTTTTTTAATTTCGTTTTTGTAGTTCCGTCCAAACCGCACGTCATATTAAAAAAGCCCGCGCGCGCAAATGAAAACGTCGGATTTAGGGGGTAGGGAATACGTAAATGAACGAAACTCTGCAACCGTCGTTTCCATTATGTTTTTATCACTTTCGGCAGCTGTCAGAATAAAATAAAACTCTTTATTCGTTAGCTTGGTGTATGCGGCGCAAGTCCTGTCAATCAGTGTTTTCATCTGCCCGCACATTGTATAAAAATAAACAGGCGTTGCCATAACTATTACATCGGCGGCAATCATTTTTTCTATGATTTCTGTCATATCGTCATTTTGCGAACAGGCTTTTTTCCTATCATTGCAAACTCCGCACCCGCAACAAAAGGATAAAATAGCTGAAACCTTGCCGTCATTCAGTGCGGTAAACATTGCGGACGAAAACCCGTTAAAGCCCATAAACAGGAAACTAAACGAAAAAATCCGAAATCCGCGCAAAGCCATCTTGTATATTTCCGTTTCTTTTTGCGCAAATACATTTACTAATAATCCCGCCGATAATTGACTTAACGCAAGAAAGACAATTGATGTCGCCAAAATCACTTTTAAGCTTATTGAATAAATCTTTTTGAGCCGCTCGGTGTCCTGTTTGCCGTAGTTGTAGCTAATGACGGGGGCAATGCCTATGGAATATCCTGTAAATATGGAAGCTAAAATCCCTTGAGTATATAGAATAATGGTAATAGAAGCAACTCCGATTGAGCCAGCTAACCGCATTAAAATGTTGTTGAAAAGAACGGCAACAACCGCTGTGGATAATCTTCCTACCATTTCCGAGGAGCCGTTTGTACAGCTTTTCCAAATGACTTTCCCACTCATCGCCGTTATAGTACATTGCGGCGGCTACGGCTTTTGAGCAGTCAATAACGCTACCGCCGCCCACGGCTAAAATCACATCAATTTGATGTTCACCGGCAAAGGCGTACACCGTCACGCACGCTGTTAATCTTGGGGTTCGGCTCAATACCCGAAAGCTCATAAATCTTGTAATCGCACAAAAGTTCTTTTACCTTATCGAAAAGACCGCTTTTTTTAATACTGCCGCCGCCATAGGTCAACAACACTTTTTTGCCAAAGACCTTGATAGCTTCGGGCAGTTTTTCGATTTGTTCTTTTCCAAAGTGAACAGTAGTGGGGACACAAAATTGAAAATTTTCCATAATAAATTATTCTCCTAAATTTTTTTGTCTTGCTTTATGCAAGTGCGGAAATTATTTTTGAATTCTTCCGTGTTGACGGCTAACGCTTTGCGTTTTTCTTCGTCTATTTGCTCAAACGCCGCTATATCGGCATTTTTCATATGCGAGATAATAGAGTCGACATATTCCTTGCCTTTTTCAGTCAAGTAAGCAGAGTTTCAACGCTTAAATAACTTAACCGACAGATATTACGAAGTTCAACGGTTGCGACGAAATATTGCGAGAGTAATTTCGCAATTCAAAAAGACAATTCAATCTTAGTTACAGCATGCGTCGTGTTCGCTTTTGGCGACAAAGTTTAGGATTAGCAGGCAGTGGCGCAATAGTGATTGCGTGCAAAGAATTAAATCGTCGATTTGTAGATTTTGAAATCAAACTCCAAATGGCACAAGTCGCCGTTGACCGATTAAACAACACTGACGTTCACGGTCAAATCTCAATGCTGACAATATAGCAAAAACAGCCGAATTACCCGGCTGTTTTTTGATAAAGATGGCGCAACTTTTCAAAAACAAATAATATTATGCTTTTGCTCGGTTCAAACTTTGCCACCGTTGGTGGGTAATAAGGGACTCGAACCCCTGACTTTCGCCACGTCAAGACGACACTCTACCAACTGAGTTAATTACCCGAATGAGATTGCGATAATCGTTTTTTTAAAGCTCCGCAAGATTTTTTAGCGAACGCGTTTTTCGTATTCTCGTAAGCATTAATATTTTAATATATATCGTCGGAAAAAGCAAGCGTATAAAAGCGGTTTTTGCGAATTTTTAAAAATTAAAAATTTTAAAGCCGTTTTAAAAATACGCGGCAGAATATTTTTCGATATGCAATTTGACGCGCATTATACGGTTTAGAGATATTTTTCGATACGGAATTTAACGCGCGCGCATTCTAAAATACTTTTTCGGCACGCGACCCGACTTTTATGCCGAAAACATTTTTCGGTATACAGTTTTTAATGCGGATATGTTTCTAAAAATATTTCTCGATATGAGGCTTAACGCGTGATTCTACCGCATATTCGTAGCCGACTTTGCTCCATTTTTCGCGTATCGTGTCCGCCGAATCGTTGTAGACATCGGCGTCTTCGACGAATTGATTATATAATCCCCACGATGTGTCGCCTTTCGCCTTGTAAGACCAGGTAGTCCACATAAAGCCGACGCGGTTATAGGCACTCAGGGCGTATTCCCACGCGCCGAAATTGTCGAAAAAAGCGAACTCGCCCATATATGTCGGCACGTTGTAAGCGAAATTGACCGACCGCACGGTCAAAACCATCAAATCCGACAGCCGCTTTTGCATGTCCTCGTCACCGCTAAATTCGCGCACGTAATGATGATACTGATAGATTACGTTTTTCCAGCCGTATTTTATCGGAGGCGCGATATCCAGAACCGTCCAGCACGACTCAATCATAATTATATGTCTGCCGTCGACGGAGCGCACCGCGTCGTAAAGCTCGTCGAAATAGTCCATCTGCTCCGCGCCGGTCCTGCCCGTGTCGTTGTCCGGCTCGTTCAAAAGGTCGTATGCGGCGACCGCCGGATTATCCTTGAAACGGGCGGCGATTATTTTCCATAATTCCTTAGTTTTTGCACGGTTTTCGGGGCTTTTGTAGAGTAGGGAACCGTCGTTCGTCTGTCCGGAATGATGCTCACCGTTTTGCGAGCCGAACGCGCCGTGCAGGTCGATCACGACGTAAATGCCGCGCTCCGCGCAATTTTCGACGAACCAATCGATGCGAGAGAACGCGTTCTCGCGCAATTCTCCGTCGTCGCCGTAAAGGTTAAACACCGTAAAAGGCAGTCTGACAAGCGTAACGCCCATTTCGGCGAGATTGTCGAAGTCTCGGGTCTGCCAATAGCTCTCTTCGTAGACCGCAATCAATTCGTCTCGCACCGCCGCGCCGAACCGATCGGTGAGAACATCTATAAGAGTCTTCTGATCGGGGGCGTTCGCGGGGCATTGCCAGCGCTCGTACACCAGCCAGCCGCCGGCGTTCGTGCCGCGTAAAGATACGATCTCGTCATTCAGATTTTTGACTAGCGTTCCGTCCGTGATCAAAAAATCGCGTTCGTCGACGAGCGCGTGACGGGTTGACCCGGACGCTCTTTCAGACGGAATATAGAGCGTCCCGAAATAAACCGTCAACGCCGCGCTAAGCGCGGTGATTAGAAAAACGGAAACGGTTTTAACGGTTATTTTTAGGATTTTTTTGATGCGCGTAAACATAATTCGCTCCGTGCGAAACAGCCGTATTTTGCTTTTTTTACGCCCTACCGCGTTAGGAAAAATGCCTCGCCAGCCGAACGCGGAAGCCGTTTACGGTGTCTATTTCGATAGTGTCAATTTTAAAACCGTACTGCGGACGCTTTTGCCGCCGTATAAAACGCGGCGGCAAAAAGCTTTGCTTTTTGCGTTTAATTATTTTGAGGTTTTTAATAAGTATAACGAAACGCTAAAGTTTTTGGGGAAAGGGAAACTTTTTTTTTGAAAAATAAGGTTTACCCCGCGTAATTTTTAATTAGAATCCACCGCGTTAACGCGCTTGTTTCAGAAGCTCCCGCAGGTCGGCTTTTGTGCCCTCGGTAAAGCCGTCCTCATTGAAAAAATAAGATTTTTCGGGAGTTTTCAGCATAAAAATATCCTCGGCGGATTCCGTGACGACGCAGTCGCGCAAGGGGTAGGCGGCGGGTGGAATCGGCGTGAGGATCGTTTCGTCACGCCGTTGAATTTCCACGCGGTCGCCGCTGAACGAGATTGTATTATAAGCCGTGCGTTTCCTTACCGACGCCGCCAGACGGCGGCAAAAAAGCAGGGAGGTTGCGGCAATGATTGCGGAACCGATGAGCAGGACTAGGAACAATACGTCGACAACGACGGCGAGGATTATGCCGCCGATTAAACCGAAAGAGGCGCAGACCGCGCCCGCTGTGAGAATAGATTTTTGACTGCGTTTTAACGCGCGCTCGTCCGCCGCGTTAAATTGGGTGGATATTTTTATCATAATAGAAATTCCGTTCGGAGCGGGGAGGAGGATTTTTTAATTTGTGCGGTGAAACAAAAAAGTTTCATTCGCGCTTCTTTCCAAAAAACTTTCGCGTGTATTATTTTTACATCGGTTATTAAATATAACCGAGCAAACCAAACGCTACGGGCGGCGAAAGGAATTGTTTTCCGTATTACCGGAAAGCCTCGTTCTTTTCGGGTTTTGCGGCAAAAATTAAACGGTTATCTTTCGTCTAAATTAAATTCATAACGGCTATATTAGAGTTTTGAGAGTTCTAAAAATTCGTGATGATTTTGCTTCGCCTGTATTATTCCGTTTTTATCATGAAAATTTAGAAACCACAAAGTTTTTTGCAAATGTGGCGGGTGACGGGAGTCTTTTGTTCATAAAATCCCCCCCCGCGCATAATTTTCTTAAATTTCAATTCCCGTCATTTTAGCGTTATAGTCGCGATATACGTCGCGTCGCTCAGGTTTCGACCGTCGGTTTTGATTTCGGTATCAAAGCCCGCCGCCTTAGCTTTGACGAAAAGATGCGCCATAGCTATGCCCATATCTATTCTGCGCATATTGCCCATAAATAATTTGCCTATAAGGCCGGGCTTTGACATATAAAAATTATAGGAATTATCGTTTTTTTCGACCAGCCAAGGCTGATTATTCATCGCGCTTGGCGCCAAACGCACTGCTTCCGTCAAATCGTCTTTTTCTTTCAGGCAAATTTCGTCCGCGCTCTTTCTCGCGAACCCGTTGGGATAGATTCTTGAAACCGCACCCTCGCGCTCCGGGTATCCCGCCGCCATACTGATGACAAAATCAAGTCCGTCGACGGAGCGGAACGCCCGCTCTGGCATTTTCAGACCTAACCAGCAGGTGCCGATACCGAGTGCCTGTAATTCGAGAGATAACAGCTGACCCGTAAAGCCGACGTTTTCAAAACTACCGCCGAATCCGCCCGAAAAAAAGCCCAAACAGTATTTCGACCGCACATTCTTGACCTCCGCGCCGATTTTTAAGGACCGAACGCGGCACTCGGCATCCTTGAAAAGCGAAGGTATTCCGAATTTTTTGATTAGATCCGTACCGTCCTCTAAAAAATCTATCGCCTTGTCGGAATAAGACCGCACCGACATTCTGTCGTATATTCTTTCCGCTAAAATTTTATAATCGTTCATTGGCGCTCCTTTTTTTACTTTTATTATCTAATTTATTCTTGTTCTTGTTCTTGTTTTCTACACTGAGGAAGACTCTTTTAAAAAAGGTTTTTTTCGCGTCCGTTTCCAAAAATTTCAAGGATATACGGTTCTATAAGTCATCATGAAATATAACCGCGCAGTCTAAACGTTGCCTTTTCGCCGTAACGCGCAAAAAACGTTTTCCGTATTGCCAAAATACGAAAAAAAACTTTTCGTACTTTACGGCGAAAAATTCAACCGTTATCTTCGCGCAATTCCGATTCATATCGGTCTATAGTTCCGATTTAATTGCGGACTTGCGTAATTAAACTATCGCGGTTTTATGCCGTCGGCTTACGGCAAAATTGCGTCGCTTTATATCGTCGATTACCGCAGAATTTATACCGTCGGATTATCGCGGGGGAAGCCTGTTTCCGTCCGCTCCGTTCGATTCGCGCCGTAAGGACTTCCTTTTTTGTTGATATATGAAACTGAAAATGCCCAGCCCGCCAAACAATAAGCCTACGAGAAAATACATAAGCTCTTGAAACATTTCATCCGGATATCGGCTTATGAGGTCGGCCACGGAAAGCTCCAGAGCTACAGACGCATTCAATATGTAGAAAAGTGAAATGCCCGCTATATCCAGCACGGTGACTATACAAGCCAGAGCGATTGCGCTCTTTTCGTTCTTAGGATTGACAAGCTTGTAACCGACGAAGAACAAATACGCGATCGCCGAAGCGGCTATACTAGCGATAAAGCCGACTTCCGCAAGCAACACCCATAGCAGTACGCCGGCAAGGGAAAAGACGAAGCCCACCGCAAAGCCTAATAATTTTTTCATAATAATCTAATAATCTCCCAAAAAAAATTTCAAAGCAATATCTCGCGATATTGTCAATATTTTATATTATAACCGCTATCGCCTCTCTTGTCAAGATATTTTAAAAAATCGGAGCGGATAAACGGATGGCTAAAAGAATATAGAATAGAAAAAGCGGGGATTCGCGGGCATTGACGCCGCTACGGGAAAACAGATAAACCGTGAACGGCACGCGGGATTTCAAGGCTTCGCGTAAAGCGGCGGCGGTATAATTTTATGAAAAAATAAAACTGCCGGACTCATTCTAGCCGGCTTACGCCGTCGGCTTTTTTCATAGTGAACAGAGGGGTAAGGGTCAGACCTTCTTTTTCCATAATCTCGTAGGCGTCGGCATTGCGGAGAATAACGCACAGCACATTATCAATCTTCGCGCCGCGCCGTCTCAATTCCTTGACGCTCTCGACGATTTGTCCGCCGGTCGTCACGACGTCCTCTATTACGAGCACGTTTTTTCCGTTTATATCCGCGCCTTCGGCAAGCTTGCGCGTGCCGTATTCTTTCGCCTTTTTGCGGACGAACGCGGCGGGCAGTCCGGTAAGGTGGGAAATGACGGCGGCGACGGGGATTCCGCCCGTTTCAAGCCCGGCGAGAACCTCCGTTCCTCGCGGGATAAGTCCGCGCATATGAGAGGCGATTTCGGATAGGATGCGCGGGTTCGCTTCAAACAAATATTTGTCGAAATATTCGTTCGATACCTGTCCCGAACGCAGGATAAAGCTTCCCGTGATGTGAGCGGTATCGTAGACGGTTTTCGCAAGCTCGTTTTTTTCCATTTCGTTTATCTCCGTGATTTTTACTTTTTTATTTTTACAAATTCGGATATTTTTGTATTGCTCGCCCGTTTTTTTGTTTCGCGTACGTTTCTCCGTCGGAAAATTCAGAAGTCTTTCGGGGATAAAACGACCGAAGACGCTTCCGGCACGGCGGATTATTCCGACGGCTTTTTTTGTTAAAAAGGTGATGCAACCGAAAACGCTGTCCGTGCCGCCGCAGGGTTCGCTTGTTTTCGGCGATTTTATTCCCTAAGGAGTCTTTTAAAATTTACTAAAAGCGTTGAGCGGTAAAAGAACTATTTATCACTTTATCCCGCATACTCCCCTTTTTTTCAAAGGAGACGACGGAGTGGACGGACGGGGGATTTTTGTTTCAAGGCTTTGTGAGAAAGAATATTTGCCGACTTGCCGCGACGCGCGGAATACGGAAGCCTTTTGGAAAGGGGTGGCTTACGGTTTGCGTTAATTATACGACCGAGATTTTTTGGAAATGGTACGGATAGAATCTTTATTTCACAAAAGGTTCTATCCGTAAATCCTTCCGGCAAAAAAGTTTTACAATACGATAAAATTGACGATTTTTTTCGGAACATAGATTTCCTTTTTAATATTCGCGTTTGAGAGCGCGGCGTTTATTGCCGCGTCTTTCATAGCGGCGCTGCGGACGGCGTTTATATCGGCGTCTTTCGCGACTTTTACGACGCCTTTCAGTCTGCCGTTTATCTGGACGGGCAGTTCCATCTCGTCATCGTCTAATTTGGACGGGTCGCAGACGGGGTATGCGCATTTGGCGAGTATTATCTTTCCGCCGATTTTCTCGTTGATTTCCTCCGCGATATGCGGCGCGAAAGGAAATAGCAGCAAAAGGAGAGTTTTCAGCTCGCCGCGCGTTATGAAATTGTCGTAATAAATTTCGTTTATATACGCCATCATTGCGGCTATCGCCGTATTAAATTTCATAGCCTCTATGTCCCCGGAGGTCTTTTTTATCAAGCGGTGCGTGAGCGCCGCATGCTTGTCCGAAAGGCCGTCGTTTTCGGTCATCACGGAAGGCAGGTTATACACGCGGTCAAGGAAGCGCTTACAGCCGTTTATGCCCGAGTTCGACCAAGGCACGGGGCTTTCGTAATCGCCCATAAACATAATATAAAGCCTGAGAACGTCCGCGCCGTATTCCTTTATCAGACTGTCGGGGTTGACGACGTTGCCCAGCGACTTCGACATTTTTACGCCGTTTTCGCCCAAAACCAAGCCCTGTGCCGTGCGTTTCGCGTAAGGCTCCGCAAAGGGCACCGCGCCTATGTCATATAAGAAGCGGTTCCAAAAACGCGAATAAATCAGGTGTCTCGTGACGTGTTCCATACCGCCGTTGTACCAATCGACGGGTCCGAAATATTCCAATTTCTTTTTGTCGGCGAGGGCTTTGTCATTTTTCGGGTCAATATATCTCAGAAAATACCACGACGAACCCGCCCATTGAGGCATCGTGTCCGTTTCGCGCCGCGCCGCGCCGCCGCATTGCGGGCATTTGCAATTGACGAACTCCGCGACGCTTGCAAGAGGCGATTCGCCGTTTTCAGTTTGGCGGTAGCTTTCGAGAGGGGGCAACTCGAGAGGCAGTTCGTCCTCCGGCACGGTAACCGCGCCGCATTTCTCGCAGTAGATAATCGGTATAGGCTCCCCCCAGTAACGCTGACGGTTGAAAGCCCAATCCTTCATATTGTAATTGATTTTTTTTTCGCCGATTTTGTTTTCGGAGAGGTAGGCGGTGATTTTTTTCAGAGCGTCCTTGACGGACAAGCCGTTCAGTATGCCCGAATTGATCAAAACGCCGCCGTCAATGTCTGTATAGGCGGCCTCGGACACGTCGCCGCCCGAAATGACCTCGATTATAGGCATACCGAATTTTTTCGCGAATTCATAGTCTCTCTCGTCGTGGGCGGGTACGGCCATAACCGCGCCCGTGCCGTAGTCGAGCGTTACGTAGTCGGCGGTAAATATAGGAATTTCCGCGCCGCTCAACGGATTGACGGCGGACACTCCGAGAAGCTTTACGCCCGTCTTGTCCTTGTTGACGCGCGTTCGCTCAAACTCGTTTTTCCTTTTGGTTTCGGCGCGGTAAACGTCTATCTCGTTCGTATTTTTTATGACGGCGGCGTTTTCGGCGATGAAAGGATGCTCCGGAGCTATGACCATAAATGTCACGCCGTACAGCGTATCCGCGCGCGTCGTAAAAACGCGCAATTTAGCGTTCGGGTCGACGCCACCCTTGACGGCGAAGTCGACTTCCGCACCCTCGGAGCGACCTATCCAATTGCGTTGCTCGAGCTTTATGCGCGGCAAAAAATCCACCTCGTCCAGTCCGTCCAAAAGCTTTTCGGCGTAGTCCCTTATCTTTAAGAACCACACGTCCTTTTCCTTTTGGACGACATCCGAGCCGCATCTGTCGCACACGCCGCCCTGCGATTCCTCGTTCGCGAGAATGACCTTGCATTTCTCGCAGTAGTTTACGTAGGCCTTGCTTTTGTATGCCAAACCGCGCTTAAAAAGCCGGATAAAAATCCATTGCGTCCATTTGTAATAACTCTTATCGGTAGTGTCCACCGTCCGCGAGTAGTCGAAGGAGTAGCCGAACGCTTTCAATTGACGCGTGAATACGGCGATGTTGTCGTCCGTAACTCCGCGCGGATGCCTACCCGTTTGCATAGCGAAATTTTCCGTAGGCAGACCGAACGCGTCGAAGCCGATAGGAAAGAGGACGTTATAACCCTCCAACCGTCTTTTGCGCGCTATTATCTCCATCGAGGTGAACGCGCGCAGATGCCCGACGTGCAGACCGCTGCCCGACGGATACGGGAACTCTATCAGCCCGTAGAATTTCGGGCGCTTGTCAAAATCCACCGCCTCGTTCAGCCGTTCCTTATCCCAAATCTCTTGCCACTTCTTCTCAGAAGCCGCGAAATCGTATTCCATTGCTTTCTCCCGTTTAGTTATTAAATCCGCGTGTTTTTTCGGTCGTTTTTCATAGTTATTCTTTCGTATAAAAGCCTTGTTTCCGTCGTTATTTTTTCATACTGAAATCTCGCCGCCGCACGGCGTTTTTTCGGTCGTTTTTTTACGCGAAAACCGCGTTGTAACGTCTTATTTTTTCGCCGTTTTCCATATAAAAACCGCACCGCGTTTTAATATAGTTCTTCCGCCGTTTTTTACGCGAAAACCGCGTTTTAAATATCTCAAAAAAAGCGTCGCGCCCTTACTTCTTTTTCCGCCGCTTTCAGCAATTCGGCGGCGTACTCCTCCGCCTCGTTTCGCGATTCGCCCGACGCCGAAACGTAAATCTTCAATTTAGGCTCCGTACCGCTCGGGCGCGCGCATATAAAGCCGCCTCTTTCTAGTCCGTAATAGAGAACGTCCGTCTCCGGCAGACTTATAGGTCTGCTTTCCCCGTTTTTAAAGAATCGCAAACGCGGAATATAGTCGTCTATGAAATCGACGTCCGCGCTTCCGAAGCGGAATACTTTGCGTTCCCTTAAACCTTTCATCACCTTCGACATTTCAAGCATAGCGTCCGCGCCGCCGTACGCTATCGAGAGACTTTTTTCGACAAAATACCCGAAGCGTTCGAATAGCGCGTTCAACCGTTCCGTGACGCCCGTACCGGTGAAACGGTAATAGCATATCATCTCCGAAAAGAGCATTGCGGCGACGACGGCGTCTTTGTCTCTCGCGTGCGTGCCAGCAAGATAACCGTAGCTCTCCTCGTAGCCGAAAACGAAGCTTTTTTCGCCAGTTTCCTCCCACTCCTTTATTTTTTCACCGATGAATTTGAAGCCCGTCAAAACGTCGGTTATTTCCGCGCCGTAAGACGCGGCTATACGCGCCGCAAGCCCCGTCGTGACTATGGTTTTAACGGCGGCGGCATTATTCGGCAGGGTGTCGGTTTGCGTCTTTCTGAGTAGTATATAATCGAGCAACAACGCGCCGATTTGATTGCCGGTAAGGAGAGTATAGCCCGTTTCGGTTTTTACCGCCGCGCCCATACGGTCGCAGTCGGGATCTGTGCCGAGCGCCGCTTCCGCGCCGATTTTTTCCGCGAGCGCGACAGCCAGTCTCAGCGCGTCGGGCTGTTCTGGGTTCGGCGCGGAGACCGTCGAAAAATCGAAATCGGGGTCTTTCTGTTCGGGCACGACCGAAACATTTATGTTCATTTTATTCAATACAGTCGTAACCGGTATATATCCCGAACCATGCAGGGGGGTATAGACCAATTTAAGCGTCTTGCCCGCGGCGTTCACCGCTTCGGGCGACAGCGCGAGCTTCAAAATTTCCGCGTAATACGCGTCGTCCGCGCTCTTTCCGATAACCATAATGTTTTTGTCGAGAAAAACGCCGTCCTTTCCCTGCATATCCGCCGCAAAAACCTCGCCTATATCCGCGCTTTCGACCGAAAAATAATCTGCCGCCGAGATGTATTTGACGACCTCCGCCGTCGCATCCACGCTCATTTGCGCGCCGTCGTCGCCGTAGACCTTGTAGCCGTTGTATTCTTTGGGGTTATGACTCGCCGTGATTACAATGCCTGCGGCGGCTTTCAGATAACGCACGGCGAACGAACCCATAGGCACGGGGCGCGCACCCTCGAAAAGGAATGCTTTAACGCCGTTTTGGGAGAGAACCTTAGCCGCCGAGAGCGCGAATTCGAAAGAATACCGCCGCGTGTCGTATGCGATGACTACGCCGCGTTTTTTCGCCTCGTCCCCGAGCGATGAAACGTAATCCGCAAGTCCTTTCGTCGCGCGGTTCACGGTCAAATAATTCATTCTGAGCGTGCCCGCGCCGATAATCCCGCGCATTCCCGCCGTGCGGAACTCCAATTCGCCCGAGAACCTGTCCCTTATCGCGCCGTCGTCGTTTCTTACGCCGTACAGTTCGCTCTTCAATTCGTCCGGCAAAGACGCGTTCAGCCATTTTTCAAACATTTTTTTGTAATCCATAAAGAAAACCCTCTTAGACAATACGGCGCGGTATACAATCGGCACGGCGGCGTCATTATTGTAAATTATATCTTTTCGCGCCGAAAATGTCAATTAAGTTTAGCTATAAAATATTTTTTATCGAATTTCTTGACACTTTTATAAGTGTGAAGTATAATGAATTTAAAAGGATTTTCGTGGGAGCGGGAGCTTTTTTTCTCAAAAAGTATGCGGGGAAAACTTTTTGTGGACAATAAAGTTTTCCCCGCGCGCCCTTTTCAAAAAACTTATTTTTATAATTACGCGCAAATAAAATGTTCCGACCGAGCTTTTTTGAAAGATGGATGAATGTTGCAGTTGAGTTTTTTGTCGAGACTTGTTCCGTTCGTCTCCGCTTTCTTTATGAAAATTGGATTTTAGAGGAATGCCGTAGAGGCGCGTTATTTTTATAATTTATTAAAGAGTCTTTTTGAAGGGCGTGCGGGGAATACCCTTTCGGCGAAAAGGCCTCCTGCACGCGCTAAAAATCTCTCTTTCCGAAAAGGAGTTTATTTATTATGTTAAAAATTATAGGCTTAGGCCGTTTTGACGGCGACGTGAGTGCAAGAGGCTTGAACGAAATAAAAAAAGCCGATTGCGTGATTTTAAAATCTGAAAAATTCAAGAGTGCGGCAAGCATTGCGAAAAAGCGCGGCGCGGAATTTATCACGCTAGACGGAATTTTCGAGAGCGCGAAAAACTTCGACGAATTAAACCTCCTTTCCGCGGAATTTGTGCTTGAAACGGCTACGCGGCGCGACAATAAAAGCACGGTTTTTCTGGTCAACGGTAGCGGCGCGGATGACGCCGCCGCCGCCGCGCTGATAGGTATGGGCGCGGAGCTTATTCCGGCGGCGTCTGCGGCGGCGTACGCGGCGTTCTCGGCGGTAAAAAACGACGCCGAAAAAGAATTTTGCGATAACGATTCCCCGTCTGCTTTCGGTACAAACGGGGTGAAAAACGAATCGGGAGATTACGGCGGCGCAATACAAAGCGCAGAAAATGACAATGTAAAAAGCGGTGCGGAAAAAGAGATCTATACCGCGTATTTTCGCGATAAAAACGTCTACAAAACTCCGTCCATAACCGAGATCGGCGCGTATGAATTGCGGGACACGGAATGCTTTTTCCACGACAAGCGGATTTGCCTTGCGGTCAGGGATATAGACGATATTTTTATTGCGTCCGACGTGAAGCTGCGCCTTTTCGAGACATACGGCGATGCGGAAGTTCTTCTGTTGTACGGAGACGGAAAACTTATAAAAACCACGCTGTTCGGGCTGGACGAGCAAAAAAAAGACATATTTGACTATAGGACCGTCGCGGTCTTTCCTCCGTCGGATTTTTTGTCGAACAAGGCGCACGATTTGTCGGATTTATACCTCATCATGAAGCGTCTGCGCGGCAAAAACGGTTGCGAATGGGATCGGGCGCAAACCCACAAATCCATCGCGGTGAACGCCGTCGAGGAGGCCTACGAATTGCAGGATGCAATCGATGCCGACAACGCGGATATGATGTTAGAGGAAAGCGGCGACGTGCTACTGCAAGCGTTATTCCATGCGGTGATAGCCGAGGATGAACGCGATTTTTCAGTATACGATATGCTGACCGCGTTGGGTAAGAAACTCATATCGCGGCATACTCACATATTCGGAGCCGAAAAGGCCTCTAACGTTGCGGAGGCGTTGACCGCGTGGGAAAAGGCTAAGGAAAATGAAAAAAAGCATAAGAATATGACGGACAAAATCGAGTCGGTACCGAAAAATTTCCCCGCGTTGATGCGCGCCGTGAAAATAATGCGTGCGGCGGCAAAATACGGTTTTGAAACCGACGGGCGCGAGGAGGCGTTCAAACGGCTTATAAAAGAATGCGAGAGGCTGAAAACCTTGTCCGCCGCAGGCATGGACGCGGGCGTTACGGCGGAAAACGCGGGACAAAAAGACTTGTCCGTCGCAGACGCGGACGGCGCGCATAAAATCGGCGGAGACGCGCTTTTGGCGGCGGTCAATTATCTGAGACTTTTGAATGTGGAGCCGGAAACGGCTTTGAAAGACGCCGTGAACCGCGCCGTACGAAGGCTGGAAAACGCCGAAGCCGTAAGTAAGGAAAAAAGCGGCGGAGAAATGAATAAAAACAACTAGGGCGGGGGTATGTTGACGCAAAAAACGCGAGGATTTAAGCGGTTTTCGCGCCTTTCGAGGTTTTTTCTCCGCGCGGGGAAAAAACAACGCGTGAAGAGGTAAATAAAAGCGTCGAAACGCGCCGTTTGCGTTTTGCGTAAACACGTCTTAAGAACCGTATACATAAAAGCAGTATAAAAGCCGTATAAAACGATATGAAAAACTGAATAAATCGCGAATAAAACTATGCGAAAACAATAAAAAAGCGGCTGAAAAACAAGGAAAGAATTGCGGAAAATCGATGTGAAAAACGACAGGCAAGCAATCGGAGAATTGTAAAAAACGGTGTAGAAACGACTGAAAACAATCAAAAAATCGCAAAAAAAACGGTGTAAAAAAGACTGAAAGGAAATGAAATTAGGAAAAGCGGAATTGAAAAACAATTTATTATTAGCGCCGCTCGCCGGATACACGGACGCCGGCTTTCGCGCCGTCGCGATTAGACACGGCGCGGCCTTGGCTTTTTCGGAAATGGTCAGCGCGAAGGGACTGTTATATAACGGCGTTAAAACGGAGGAACTTCTGTTCACCTCGAAATACGAAATCCCTTGCGCCGTACAATTGTTCGGAAAGGAGCCGGAGATTTTTCGCCGCGCCGCCGCGAGTCCGCTCCTTGAAAAATTCAATATAATCGATATAAATATGGGCTGTCCCGTCCCGAAAATCGTCAAAAACGGCGAGGGCGCCGCTCTTATGAAAGATAAACCGCTTGTCATGGAGATTATCGCGGCGGTAAAGGACGGCGCGCCGAAAAAGACTGTTACGGCGAAGATCCGTTCTGGTTTCGACCGCGTCAACGCGCCCGAGATAGCCGCCGCCTTAGAAGAAGCGGGTGCTGACGCCGTGACCGTACACGCGAGATTGAGGAGCCAGTTCTATGCGGGCGCGGCGGATTATTCGGTTATAAAAGAGGTGAAACGCTCCGTTAAAATCCCCGTCGCGGGTAACGGCGACGTGCGCTCTAAGGACGACTATCTGCGGCTTAGGGAATATACGGGGTGCGACCTCGTTATGATAGGCAGAGCGGCCGTCGGTAATCCCCGCATTTTCGGTGAAATATCTGGCGCGGAAACGGACGGACACGCCGTTGCGGTATTCGGCGAAATATCGGACGCGACTTCGGAAACGGGTGTAAAAACAGATAAAAAAGCCGACGTTCTTTTGCAGTTGGAAATCCTCGCCGAATACTGCGGCGGACACGCTCTTACCGTCCGCGCGAAGAAACACATAGCGGCCTATTCCAAGGGAATGAAAAATTCAAAAATAATAAAGATTCTCGCGATGGGCGCGCGCAGCATAGAAGAACTAAAACGCATAGCGGAGAAATATATGAGCGCCGACAATTATTAATGCGGATCTTGACGCTTTAAGACGCTTTAAACGGTATTTGAACTATATATTTTTAGATGTAGGAAATTTAACAATATATGTTTAGGTATAATCGTAATATCAAATAAAAAGCGGAGGTAAAAATGATATGAAAAGTAATAAAAATTTCAAAAGAACGTTTGCGACGATTGCGCTGACCGCGTTGCTGACCGCGACGGTGTTTTCACTCGCGGGTTGCTTCCCGAGTGAAAAAAAGGGAAAAAGTATCGACGATTTCTGGTACGCGACGGTTGAAAATGACGGAGGCGAAAAGTACGTAC
>JAISOS010000006.1 GCA_031275485.1 Clostridiales bacterium
TCACCTCGCACCTCACGGTGCGTAGCTTGGGTTTCACTATGCGGTTGACTATGAGTGCCTCCGCTACGGTCCTTTCATCGCTTAGATTTATGCCTTACTCGGCGTACTAAAAAAAGGACGTTTACTTTTTTTATAAACGTCCTTAAAGATGTTGCGACAGAGTCTTTCCCTCGGAATCTACGCGGGATAATACGAAAACGTCGGATTCGCCGGAATTTTCGCGGCTTTCAAGGCATCCTCCTCTATACAACGGCTAACGGCGAACCGCTACGTGGAAAAGAACGATGAAAGCCGCAAAAGCCCGCTCAAAGCGTTATCCGTTTACCCTCGCGGTTTTCTTAATACATTCCGTCCATTCCGCCCATTCCGCCGCCCGGCATAGGCGCCGCAGGCGGTTCCGGAACGTCGCATACGAGCGCCTCCGTCGTAAGAAGCGTCGCCGCCACGCTCGCGGCGTTTTCCAACGCGCTTCTCGCAACCTTCGTCGGGTCGATAATACCCGAAGCGGTCATATCGCAATATACATTTTTCAAAGCGTCATAGCCGTAATTTATGCCCTTATTCGCGTTAACTATATTGTTGACGACGACGCTACCCTCCACGCCCGCGTTCGCGGCTATCTGCCTTACCGGCTCCTCGAGCGCGCGCAGTACAATTTGTCCGCCCGTCTTCTCGTCGCCCTCGAGCTTATCGACGATCGGGGCGACATTTTTTACAACCGAAAGGAGAGCGACTCCTCCGCCCGGAATGATACCCTCCTCGACGGCGGCTCTCGCCGCGGCGAGCGCGTCCTCAATTCTCAGCTTCTTTTCTTTCATTTCGACTTCCGTCGCCGCGCCCACATTTATGACCGCAACTCCGCCGGACAGCTTGGCGAGTCTTTCCTGCAATTTTTCCCTGTCGTAGTCGCTCGTCGTTTCGGCGATCTGCGCCTTTATGGATTTGATTCTCGCGTCTATATTTTCTTTCTTGCCGCTACCGCCTATGATTATGGTGTTTTCCTTATCCACCTTAACCTGCTTTGCGCGTCCGAGCATTTCCAATTTCGCGTCTTTCAGCTCGAGACCCAACTCGTCCGAAATGACCTGTCCGCCCGTCAGCACCGCTATATCCTCAAGCATAGCCTTTCTTCTGTCTCCGAAGCCCGGAGCCTTGACGGCGACGCAGTTAAACACGCCTTTCAGCTTGTTTATGACGATAGTCGTCAGCGCTTCGCCCTCTATGTCGTCGGCTATGATCAGAAGTTTCAGTCCGCCCTTCAAGACCTGCTCCAAAATTGGCAGGATTTCCTGAATATTGCCGATTTTTTTATCGGTTATAAGAACGACTGGATTTTCCAATTCGGCGGTCATTTTCTCCGCATTAGTGATCATATACGCGGAGGCGTAGCCTCTGTCGAACTGCATGCCCTCGACGGTGGTCAATTCGGTTTTGACGGATTTACCCTCGTCCACCGTGATAACGCCGTCGTTACCCACCTTATCCATAGCGTCGGACACTAATTTCCCGATTTCGTCGTCGCTTGCCGACACGCTCGCGATATGCGCGATAGCGTTTTTATCGGCTATCGGCTTGCTGATTTTTTTGAGCTCCGCGACGGCGGCTTCGCTTGCTGCGGCTATACCCTTTTTCAAAATCATCGGGTTCGCGCCCGCGGCTACATTTTTCAAGCCCTCTCTTATTATCGCCTGAGCTAACAGCGCGGCGGTAGTGGTGCCGTCACCCGCGACGTCGTTAGTCTTGACCGAAACCTCCTTTATGAGCTGCGCGCCCATATTCTCGAACGGGTCGGAAATTTCTATCTCCTTAGCGATAGTAACGCCGTCGTTCGTGATGAGCGGCGATCCGAATTTCTTGTCCAAAACCACGTTTCTGCCCTTAGGGCCGAGCGTGATTTTAACGGTATCCGCCAAGGTGTTCACGCCTTTTTCGAGAGCGCGTCTCGCGTCCTCGCCGTATTTGAACTGTTTAGCCATAAATATTCACCTTCCTTATAAAGAATTAATTTTTTTTGCGTATCAAAGTTACATAGTGAACAAACTTTTAAACTGTGCGCCGAATACTTGACGCTTACGCCAAGACGGCGAGTATATCGCTCTGGCGTATAATCGTTACCTCTTTACCGTCCAACTTAAATTCGCTACCGGCGTACTTGCCGTACAAAATCCTGTCGCCGACCTTGACCTGCATAACGATTTCCTTGCCGTCCACAATTCCGCCGGGTCCCACGGCTACGACCTCGGCAATCTGCGGCTTTTCCTGCGCGCTTCCCGGCAAAACGATGCCACTCGCCGTCTTTTCGGTAGCTTCGACAGCTCGGATTACAACTTTGTCGAATAAAGGTTTAATTGTCATTTTCTGCACCTCCAAAAATTTTATTTTTTATTTTTTATGCCGTTATACGGACGCTCGCGGTTTGGCAGTCGCCGCGTCCAAGTGCTAAAAGTATATCATTTTTTTCATAAGCGGCAAAATTCACGGGACACGAATATAAGGCGTTACCGACGTTTATTTTGAACTATCGTGGATTATATGCCTGAAATTCAATATTTTTATCTTTTTTTGAGTTTTTTTTTAATTCTTGTTTTTTTTAATTATGCGGAGATCCCTTTTTCCGACAAAAGGCTTCCCCCGCGCGCTCCTACGAAAAATCTCGGTATTTTATGACCTTTTGACATATACGCGTCAAATTGCCGGTTTTTTATACGGAAAAAATGCCGACGCGGCGTTTTTGCGAAAGCCAGCCTTTACGAAAAACGCGTCCGCCTCGACAACCCCTGCGGGGGCGCGGCTCCGCTTCCGATAAAACTTATCTGATTTTAAAGTAATTTTATCGTCCGTCTCCGAATATATATTAAAACGAAACGTCACGCAAATCGCGGCGCGGAAAATACCCGATTTGCAATATATCGCGCCGTAAAAAACAAAAAACCTTAATTACGGCCGTTATGAATTGGCATTACGCGAATATAAATACCGAATCCTTATCCTTTCCGTAAACGGTTCA
Organism: Clostridiales bacterium; assembly: GCA_031275485.1. Lineage (GTDB taxonomy): Bacteria > Bacillota > Clostridia > Christensenellales > JAISNN01 > JAISNN01. Next base: position 3,008 of record JAISOS010000006.1, read on the forward strand.
AAGCTCTTTTCCCTATTCGGGTAACGCGGAAAACGTTTTTTACCGCTTACGGTGAAAAAGCGGCGTTCGGCTTGCGCGATTATATTCCGTAACGATTATATATTACGCTTATGCCGCGTAAATCGTTATACAACGTTTAAAAAGGCGGTAACTTAGACATTATGACGCAAAAAAGCCGCGTAGATTATTCGGAATACACCTACGGGCGCTTCAAGGAGCGCGGATTTCACGCATACGCCGAACGCGCCGAAAAGCCTCCGTCAGAGCGCGGCGGTTATTCCGGCGCGGACGTCTCAAAAAAAACTCCCGATTACGCCTGTTCGCCCGACGTCGTGGACATAAATCCCTCCGACCTTAAAGCGGCGAAAAAAGAAGAGTTAGACGGACTCGGCGTAACGAACGGCGGCTTTGATGAAAAAAACGGAAATTACGGCAAGGAAAACATATTTGCCGGAGGCTTTTATTCCGCCGATAAAACCGACGGGTTTTTTACTCGCGGGGCGCCGCATAAAAGCGATAAACCGAACGGTTTTTTCAATTCGAATAAATCGAATCAAAATGACGGACGGAACGCGTTTCTTAATACCGGAAAACCGAATGAAAGCGGTAAAACAAACGATTTTTTCAATTCGGATTCCGGCAAAACGCCCGAAAGCGAAAAGCTCCGCGCCAACCGCGAGTTGCTCGGCGGAAAAATTCTCGCGGTCCTGAAAAAAAAGCTGAACGCGGACGGCAAAAAAAACTTCGCGCGGGTTGCTACGCGGCTCGCCCGTCCGAAAAAAATCGCGGCGGCGGTATGCGCGTTGGTTATCGCCGCGTCGTTCGCGTTGCTTGCGGCGGATTACGCGGGCGGAGGCGCGGTTTCGGCGGGCGTGGGGCTTGGCAATTACGCGATAACCTATTACGCCGTGTGCTTGGGCGAATTCGACGACCTCGGCGAAGCAAAAAGCGCGGCGGCGGAAATAATGCGGCGGGGCGCGGCGGGCTACGTCATACGCGACAAAAATTATAAGCTCGCGGCGGCGGTATACGTCTCGCAAGCGGACGCCGAACGCATAGCGGAGCGCAACAAAAATTCCGGCGCGTTCGTCTATAAAATCAGTTTAAAAAAGGTCAATCTCAACGCTTATTCCGAGAGCGAACGGAGGCTCGCCGAGCGGCTTTTGGGCTACGGGGGCATGGTATACGGGGAGCTTTACGCACTTAGCAACGCCCTCGACGGCGGACGCACCGAAACCGCATCCGCGCGGAATAAAATCCGTGCCCTGCAAAGCGAAATCGCCGTCCTCGCGGACGAAACGGACTCCGCCCCGTCCGCCGCTCCGATTTTTTCAAAAATCAAAAACGACCTGATTGCGGCGTCGGCCGCAATCGCCTACCTACTTACCGACGCCGCGCTCGAACCATCCCTCACCGCGAATATCCGCTATACCTACGTTATGATACTGAATATGTACCGCGCTTTATTGAACGACTTCTAATAACTTATTTCTTTTATGCGGGGGAAAACTTCTGTTTTCCCCCGCAATTCACGCCAAGATAGACGGCATACTACATCGGCGCGGCGTCCCTTGATGAAGGCCGCTGGCGGCGCACAACTGCTACGTGATCCCCGCCGAGAGACCGTGGATCGACAAAGCGGAAAGCGTCGCGCGGGTCAAAGAGCTCGCCGCCTTCCTGCACGATTGGGAGCGGCGGGAAATGCCGGAGCGTCGTTACAAGGCTCCGTTGCGGGCGGCGAAGTGTGCGGGCTTAGAAACCGCTCTGCGGTTGGGCGCGGATTGGGGCCTATGAATTTTCCGCAGACCAAGCCGCCCCTGCGACGCACTACGGAAAAGCCGCGCTGTATGAGATACGGGCGACGCGCTGTGTCCGTATACGGAATGCTTCAAACACGGCAAAGACCTGACGGCTTCCGAGAACGCTGAGCTTACCGACCACGGCGCCGTTCGCATAAAAGACGGTCAGCCTTCAAGCGGCGGCGTCAAAGCAGCTACAAGAAGGCGGTCTCTTCATCGGCGCGGATTTTTCCTGCCGCCAAACGGACGGCTTTCCGACTTTCCTCTATCGGACAGGCAAAACCGCACCGCATGGCTTGAACTCAGCGAAGGCTCGGCGGACGGATACATCCGCGACGGAAAAGAAGACGTCGTCAACCGATGCCAAAAAGCCGTGCGAGGCTTGGAGCGTCAAGCCCCGCTCCGCCGCCGAATATCGGGCGTTGCTTAAGAGCCCCGGCGCGTCCTTTTATGACGCGGGGAATGCTTCTCCGAAGATGAGCGGAAGAACAGCGAAAGCGAAGACATGGGAATGGGAGGGATCACCTGATAAGCGACAATATCTATACCCGCCAAGATTTTCAATCCGACCAAACCGAGGGCTTCACCGCCCTCTACCGGGATTGGAACGGGAACAAGGCGTGACCGGAGCTAAATGAATCCTTGGGATATAACCGGAATGAAATGGAACCGAATTATTACCGTCAACTCTGCAAGGATTTCGGGGAGCGGGTCTGCCAAACGTCTCGCAGTAACCTTTCCTGAGCATCGGATTGACAAAACTGAAATCATTTTCGTTCTTTATTCGCCGTAGAATATGATCCTCCGGAACAACTAGCTCGTACGGTCCGCCACACTCGGTCATTTCAAGCCGTCTGTTTTTCGCTTACATTTTTATCACTTTCGCGGCTCTTTCTTATCTCTATTATACTGCATTTTGCTCGGTTTTTCAATTTTTTTCGAACGTTTGCGCACTCCTTACATCCTGCTGTTTGCGCTACTTTCTCAGCGGCGCTATACCTGCTACTCCTGGTTAAAGGACAAGGACGGGTAGCGCGTAGAGCGCCCGGTCTACTGCCTCACGCCGGAGGCGCGCGGCGCTTACGAGCTAAGCGCGACATACTCATCCCCTCGCCCGGCGCGGCGACTATAAACGCATGATCGCATAGACCGCAGCTTCCGTCACGTCGGGCGCAATGCGATCCCTCCCGTAAAATTAAAAGAATAATTATGAGCAAGATTTCCGGTTCCTCTTATTTGTATCTGTCCGCAGATAAGTATTCTTGTGCCGGTGGTTACGGATAAGCCAATCTGAGTTTTGGAAGCCGCTCTCGTTGTATTGGCTAAAACAGTTCCGCTGAGACCCACTTGTGGAATAACCGCCGTATTCGGCAAAGAGGTAAACGTATTTGATATGGGCTTTGCGGCGTATAATTGTACAAACGGATAAACGAATAGTCCGCCAGGAAACGTAATGTCTGACCCGGTGCAAATAGTGGCGTATACGCTCTCTATAGTCGCGTCAAAAGGGAGAGAGAACGCGGACTGATTGTCGGAGCCCAACTCAGTGCTCCTGTTTGCCGCGAGAGTTATTACGGAAAGAGTGCCTCCAAAAGCAATAACGCTTGCATTCCTTGAATTTCCCGAAGAGTTCGTTCCGATAGTCGAAGCCCTTTGGGTTGCGAAAGGTATAATGAACACAGCCGGCGCGCCTGCGGGCCCCTGATCACCCTGCGGACCTTGCACGCCCTGCGGACCCTGCGGACCCTGCAAACCTTGCGCACCCTGCGGACCTGCGGGTCCCGGATCGCCTTGCGGGCCTTGCGCGCCCTGCGGGCCTTGGATACCTTGCGGACCTTGCGGAC
>JAISOS010000035.1 GCA_031275485.1 Clostridiales bacterium
CGGCTTTGGCGGTCGCGCTTTCGGGCGGGCGGGCGCACGACAGCCCCGAGGGCGAAAAATTGCTTACCGGCAGAACCGCCGCAAAAAGCGGCATGCCTATTGCCATGGATCGAGCCTACAAGAGCGACGCAATACGCGAAAAGGCGGTAAATGCGGGTTTATGCCCGTTGTTTCGCCCAAAAGAAACCGAAAAGAGCCTTGGGGGAGTACGATAAAGCGGTTTACAAGGAGCGCCACAACAACGGAAACGACCGCTTACAAAGAGTTTTTTCATATCATTCATATTGTCATACAACGCTCAACGGATGAAACAACGCTTAAAAAGAAACCTTTTACGCGCGCTCCGTGCTTGGCAAGGGCTTTTCGTCCGTTATTACCGCATTACCACCGCCGCTCAACCGTACACGCCGTTCGCGCGTCGGACACTTTCTAAAATTTTAAAATTACGACCACGGCAACATATACGCCACAAAGAACGCCACGGAGGTCAAAAGCAGAGCTATTCCGTTATAAATAGTCAGGCGTTTATAACGGCTTTCGCGCGTTTTGACCTTATTTCTGCCTAAAAAGGTTTCCGTGTTGCCCGAAATCGCGCCCAAATCGGCGGTATTTCCGTCTTGTTTCAGGACGAGAAAAACCATAGAACCCGAAAGCAGGGTCATTAAGATAATAAGCGCGGGATGCAGAACGCGCCAAATATCATAAGCGTCAAGAAGGATAGAAGTATTCATAAACAATATAACTCCCGAGAACCGCCGCGTTTTGGCGCGGCACTTAAATATATTATCACAAAAAACGCAATAAAACAAGCATTCTCCGCTATTTTTTTAATTTTCCGATAAATTTACGGAAAAAGCTACCCGCATACCTTTATCCCGCCGTAAATATGGTTACACAAGCCGAATTCGACGGCGCGGAATTTCATCATTATGGAAAATAAATCGAATTTCCCAAGGGAATCCGCCGCAACAATAAGCCGTTACCGGCAAACAGCGGCCGTTTATAAGTGACGCCGCGCCTCATTTACCGCATCCTTTCGTCCGCGAAAGGCTTTTCCCGCATATACATAGTAAAAAACAAAAAAACTCCGCCGTCGTTAAACCGGATGAATTAAATTCTTTTTGTCCCCGAGTACGTCGTCCACACCGTATTTTTTCGCCTGACGGTATTTGAAATAGTTCAGCGCGACCTGCGGAAACAGAGCGTACGAAAGCACATCTTCTTCCTGCTCGTAGTATTCCTTGATTTCCTCTTTGTACTTGTCGTATTCGGGTTTCAGAGCGTCTGCGGGGCGGTGCGTGATTCGCGGCTCGTCGCCCAAAATCTTTTTGACGGTCTCGGGATCCGGCTCGGCGGGCAGTCTGCCGTATTCGCCCTTTATAAGTCCTCTGGTCTCTTTCGTGACCATTTTGTATCTCTCGCCCGTGATGACGTTCAGAACCGCTTGCGTTCCGACAATCTGGCTTGTCGGGGTAACGAGCGGCGGATATCCCAAATCCTTTCTGACACGCGGCACCTCTTCCAATACATCGAGGTATTTATCGGACGCGTTCTGCTCCTTTAACTGACTGATAAGGTTGCTCAGCATCCCTCCCGGCACCTGATAAATCAGCGCGTTGACGTCCACTTGTAGCACTTTTTCGTTCAGAAAGCCTTCCTTTTTCAGCCTGTCGGCGACCTTTCTGAAATGCACGGCTATCTCGCTGAGCAGGGAAAGGTCCAAGCCCGTATCGTAAGGCGTACCCTTGAGCGTAGCGACGATAGGCTCCGTCGCCGGCTGACTCGTTCCGTTCCCAAGCGGCGAAAGCGCGGTGTCGATTATATCAACGCCCGCCTCTATGGCTTTCAGATAGGTCATATCGCCCGTACCGGAGGTATTATGCGTGTGGAGATGTATCGGAGCTTTAATTTTCGCTTTCATTGCCTTAACCAATTCGTAAGCCTCGTAAGGCAAGAGCAGATTCGCCATATCCTTAACCGCGATTGTGTCCGCGCCCATTTTTTCCAATTCGACGGCAAGCTTGACGAAGTATTCGCGGGTGTGGACGGGACTGGTCGTATAGCTTATGCAAGCCTCCGTAATGCCGCCGTATTTTTTGCAGGCGCGCATAGCCGTTTCCATGTTGCGCGTATCGTTGAGCGCGTCGAAAATTCTTATGATATTTATGCCGTTTTTTATGCTCTTTTCGACAAACTTATCGACCACATCGTCGGCGTAATGCTTATATCCGAGAATATTCTGCCCCCTCAAAAGCATTTGGAATTTCGTGTTCGGCATAGCCTTGCGCAAAACTCTGAGCCGCTCCCACGGGTCCTCGTTCAAAAAACGCAGACAGCTGTCGAACGTCGCGCCGCCCCACATCTCGAGCGAATAGTACCCCACCTTGTCGAGCTTTTCCGCGACGGGCAACATGTCGTCGACGGACATACGCGTGGCGGCCTGAGATTGATGCGCATCCCGCAAAATTGTTTCAGTTATTAAAACCTTTTTAGCCATAGAAGCCTCTCCTGTTTCGTTTATTATTCATCTAACGGGGATTTCACGCGGTGAAACCTTTTGTTCTCAAAGGATTCCCCCGCGCCCCTTTCCAAAAAACTTCGGTATCACGGATTCACGCATACCGCATAAATACCGCGCCTTGCGTCCGCGCAGTACGTGAAAGATTTTCGACCGTTTAGGCTCTTAAAAAAGCCTCTGAAATTTTACAATCCCTTGTAATTCGCGTCCGACAAATAACGCCCCGTTTTTTTATTCTTAACCTCATCCGAACACCGCAAGCAATATCCCCGCGGCAACCGCCGAGCCTATAACTCCCGCGACGTTCGGACCCATAGCGTGCATAAGCAGAAAATTCGTCGGATCCTCCCGCTGCCCCACAAGCTGCGAAACCCTCGCGGCCATAGGAACCGCCGAAACGCCCGCCGAGCCTACCAGCGGATTAACCTTTTTCTTGGAGAACAGATTCATAAGTTTTGCTATCAAAACACCCGATGCCGACGCGACGACGAACGCGGACAATCCTAAAAACACGACTATCAGGGATTTCAGCGTAAGAAACGTCGGTCCGTAAGCCTTCGTGCCCACTACTATTCCCAACAAAATCGTGACGATGTTTATAAGCTCGTTTTGCGCGGTTTTAGAGAGCCGCTCGACTACGCCCGACTCTTTCAAAAGGTTACCGAGCATAAGCATACCCAAAAGCGGCAACGCGGCGGGCAACAACACGCCGCAAACGACCGTCACTATTATCGGGAATATTATCTTTACGCGTTTTGACACGGGTTTCAGCTCGTCCATTCTTATCAGTCTTTCCTTTTTTGTCGTAAGCAACTTCATAACGGGCGGCTGAATTATCGGAATCAGCGCCATATACGAATACGCCGCTATCGCTATAATGCTCACGTCCTGCCCCAATTTCGAGGTTAGATATATGGCGGTCGGTCCGTCCGCGCCGCCTATAATCGCGACGGACGCCGCGAATTTGTCGCCGTCGATATCGCCGAAAAGACCCCCTCCGATATTGAAAATTCCGAGACCGATCAGGAGCGTCAAAAAGATGCCTATCTGCGCCGCCGCGCCGAGTATAAGACTCTTCGGACTCGCGAGCATAGGTCCGAAATCGGTCATCGCGCCTATGCCCAAGAATATGAGCGGCGGAAAGATGACGAGTTGAACGCCCTGATAGATGTAATATATCAAACCGCCTATCTCGCCGGTTTTTAGATACGCGTCGATCGCTTCGCCGTTAAAAATACCCGTAATCTTAATCGCGCCCTCGACCTCCTCGCCCGTAAGCTCCATCGTCGGCGGATTCATAAGTATGTCGTGCGCGCCGGGTATGTTTATCAAAAGCATACCGAACGCAATCGGGAGCAATAAAAGCGGCTCGTATTTTTTCACGACGGCAAGATAGACTAAAACGCACGCCAAAAGTATCATAATAATATTCAAATAAAAAGGCTCGTCCGACGTGAAACCCGTGCTTTCCCAAAGTTTTTTCAGACTTTGTAATAATTGCTCCATATAATCATCCTTAAAATTATGGTTTTTTCTCAAAACCCGCGCGCATAAACGAACACGCCGGGTTTGCGGGGGAGGGCCGCCATCGGGGCAGTTTTTCAAAAAGTCGCGGCGGGCAGTTTTGCGGTAAAAAAAATTAAAGCGGACGGCACGAAGAAACTGCGGATACCGTCTGTTTGAGAAACGGCTAAAACCGCGTCGGAGATCTTCGACAATGAACCGGCGTATCCGCTTACGCTCGCGGCGCGTCCGGTTTACGGTATCAAAAACCGGCGAAACATAACGAAACGTTCGTTAATATCGAGCGATTCTCCGCGTCGTATGAATAGAGCGAATTTCCGCCCGACGGATATCCGGATATTCCGAATTTTATTGATAAAAACGATACCGCGCAGATTTATTCTTCATGAAAATCCGGAGTCTTCCGATATTCCGTCCGGATACCGGCGTAAACGTTACGGCAAATCCAAACCGAGATCTTTTTCAATAACTAAAAAAATACCGATAACTCTCGTATTGATTTTGGAAGCAAAAAAATGCGCCCCCGTTTAAACCGTTTGTATTATACAACGTTTTTATTTACTTGTCAACTAATTTTCTTAGCGTGCGAACGGCGGTCGGAAAAGAGAAATTTTCAGCCGATTTTTACGTCCGGCAATAAAGCGGAAAACAAGAACCGCTTTTTGCGCGCGGCGGTCGCACGCCGCAATTATAAAAAGTCCGGTAAACTAAATGCCGGGCGGCGCCGTTTCCGCCGGCGCTTCGGCGGCATTAAGAAACTTATGCGCCGCCGTATTCCGCGAAGCGCTTTCCCTCTTCCGTTCGCGCGACTTCCGTAGTAATATTATGCCGCGAAAAAAGTTACGTTGACAATGCCGGTTTAAGTATGCACGATGAAAAAAGGCGGTCAATTTACGCAACCGCGCGTCGCTGGCGGATTACGTATAAAAAAAATTTCAAGAAATACTGCGCAATCGGCTTTCGCTACGCTTACCGCCGAATTTTGCCGCCATAAAAGGCGCGGCAACCGCCCGCAATGCGGGCGGATTCTTCAATGATTGACGATTACGGATAAAAAAATTCGGAGAGTCTAAATTTCGTGATAAAAAACGGAATACGGGCGAGGAAAAATCATCGCGAATTTTTAGAACCCACAAAAATTTTATTTTGCAATTTCAATAAAAATCTCTTGACAAATCTGCGCGTACCATTTATAATATAAAACAAAGGGTACGCTTTGCAACGGTACCCGAAATAAAAACAAACGGAGGTCATCTTTATGAACAACAAACTTTACGCAAAATTGGCGCAACTTAAATGGCTGCTTCACAAGCGGCAATTCCGCGATTATCGGAACGGCGGGCTTCTCGCCGATACGTCGCGCGGTCAGGGGCGAATACTCGCCGCCCTGAAGCTGAAAGACGGCGTTACCGCCAAGGAACTGGCGTACATTCTCGGCTTGCATATCGCGTCGCTGAACGAAATGCTCGCCAAGCTCGCTAAAAACGGGTACGTTACCCGCGAGCAGCTACCCGACGACAAACGCGTTATACTCGTCAGGCTCACCGATAAGGGCAGGAGCGAACTGCAAGCGGAAACGCCGAATTACGACGGGATTTTCGAGTGCCTGTCCGAAGGAGAGCAAAAGACGTTCGGCGATTATCTCGACCGCATAATCGCCGCGTTGAGAACGAATCTCGGGTTTGACGACGACGAAATGCCGGAGCGTTTCCGCGCCGCCTGCGGGGAACGCGAGAACGGATTCGAAGAACGCGACTTCGGTCACGGTTTCGGCAAATTCGGCGGCTTCGGTCACGGTTTCGGCAAATTCGACGGCTTCGGTCACGGTTTCGGCGGGCGCAACCGCGACGGATTAGAATGAGCGCACGGATAAATCGGCAATATACGTTTTTTATTCACATATTTCTATTTTTAAAAACCGCGCGGTATACCGCGCGGTTTTTTCTCAATAGAGCGGTACGATAACGTGACCTTTAAGAGGGATATAGAGCCTAAGGACAAGAACGACGAGCATTACAAGCGGTTGCAGGAGCAAAGGCACAACGAGCGGATGATACGGCAATGGAAGCGGGTGGAGGCGGGAAGCCTGACGCTCCCGGAGCGGGAGAACGCGGCGCGGC
>JAISOS010000056.1 GCA_031275485.1 Clostridiales bacterium
AAGGAACATTTCCTAAAAGACGTTCCTTATAGGAGTATTTGTCGTAATTCCATGCATATTTTATATCATTTCATATACTCGGTATATCATAAATTCGGTTTTTAAACAAGCACTAAGAAAACCAATGACAATAGCCGACTTGATGCCTATTAACAATGACGAGGATTTGCCGTTTTGAAATATATCCGGGCAAGGGCGGGCGGGCAAGACAACAATGTTCCGATATAAATATGACGCTTGACACATATTAGCACTTATTCCCTAATGCCGAAGCCGATTTAATAGCTCAAATAGACGCAAAACTCGATTGATCCCGCATATTTATGTTACTTTTTTGTTACTTATTTTTTAAAATACAATATATAGTAGTTCACAAAAGAAAAACACACAATATTTTGTGTGTTTTTATTATGGCGGAGGAGGAGGGATTCGAACCCTCGGTGCGTTGTTAACGCACACACGATTTCCAATCGTGCGCCATAAACCGGGCTAGGCGACTCCTCCGTATGAAAGAAATTAATTTTAATGTTTGTCCGCCGTCTTAGGCGCGGACAATTTTAGAGAATTGAAATAACGGATAAAATTTTACCGTTTCAAATATTATATAGAATTTTTTGCATTTTGGCAAGCGAAAACGGGGACTTAACAAGGATTCGTGTAAAAATTGAAAGTTTTAAATTCCCGTGATGAATAAGTCTGTCGAAATTATTTTCATCAAGAAAATTTAGAACCTTCTACAAATTTAAATTTAAGGTGCGCTTATTTGTTAAAGGACTCCTATGAAAGAAGATTCGGCATTTCAAACAGCCTTTGCCTTGACAAAACGGCGGCTCCAACGGGGCGAACTTCAAAGTTCATAGATATGCTTTCTTTAAACAAAAAATCCTTAAATAGACCGAAATCTACGATACGCTCCCCCACAATTTGGCTCTCGCCGTATTTGGAGCTGAAATCGTGGATATGGACTTCGCGGACACGCTTCGCGTTACCATTAATAAAATCTTAATCGTTTTGCAGAAATTCGAAATTTTTGCCGTATATTTTCGCGATATCGAAAGCGAGGAATAAATTTTGATTTTCCGCAAAAATTTTCATTGAGGACATTCCTTATCGGGGCATTAAAGCCGTCGTTTTCAATACAAATCAGAGTGTTTTAAGCGCGGCTTATAAACTCCTCGATATTCGTCTGCACTATCTCCGCGTAATGCTCCGAAAATCGAGAGGCGAATTCGTCGTGCCGGTAGCCGCTCTTTTTGAAGTGAGGGCAGTCTCCCGTATGGAAGATTATATGTCTCGCGCCCAACAGGTTAACCTTGTCGATTATTAAGAAAAATTTATCTAAAATACCTTTGCGTATTTTGGGATAGTCGCAGAATAAGCTCACGTTGTCGCAGAGCGCGTGAAGCATAGCCGCACGCCGCAATCTTCGGCGTATTTTTTACGTCTTTCAATTCGCCGTACGTCAAGCCGTCCCAAAAAAAACGACGGAACGCCCAAATATTTAAACAAAATCAAAGCCGTTATTTTTCGCCAAATCTATCGCGTCAAAGTAGCCCTTTTCGCATACGGCATGGTACCCCGTTTTCATAGTATCTCTCTCGCGGTTCGTCCGCTTTTATAAAAAACTTACGCGCCCTTTCGCTTTTGAATTGTTTCCCTAAGCTTTGTCGACTTGACAATGTTTCTGTTCATTCATTTATATGTAAATCACTAAGACGTATTCACGTAAAACCGTAATATGTCGACGATAAAAGCCGCGCATCGTTAACGCATTAAAAGACATGAGAACCGCCTAAAATCCTAATTCATTGTCAAAAAAATGTGCGCCGCCAAATTTCTATTAGACATTTGCTGTCGCCGAGTTTCGGTTTTTTATGTCCGTGTTGATTTGACTTTCGTTATTACGGCGTGTTTTTCATTGATTGTGCTTGTTAAACTTTTAAATTGTACACCGCGCAATTTAGAAGAAATTTGAAGCAAGCTTCAAAAACGCCGCCGCCAATGGGAAACGGCCATTTAAACCGCGCGTTATGCAGCTTAAAAGTTTGTTCCCTATGTCCACCGTTCGGCGCCGCATTATATCCGTTATTGCAATATATGATTGATCCCGTCTTTGTCGGAGTATTTATACAAAACGATTTTCCCGCCGCGGACCGCGACGGCTTCGGCTGCGGTTAGCGCGGCAAGCCCGCCGATAAGTTCTTTAGCGTCGGTCTGCGAATTTTTCAAAACGGAGATCTTCACTAACTCGCGGCTTCTCAGCGCGTCGTTCAAAGATTCTACAAAATTGTCCGTTATCCCGCCCTTGCCGATTTGAAATGCGGCGTCAATCGGGTTCGCTTTCGCTTCAAGAATTTTCCTTTGTTTCGGAGTCAGCATAATTTTTACCTCTTGGTTGAATTTAATTTATCGCATAATTATACATTTTTTAACGTATAACTCCGCGCTTTTCACTGTGAAAGTCTCCACCGCCGCCGCATGCTTCGTCAATATTATATAGCCGTTGCGAACGGGAATTGAGCGAATATAAGCGCCGTCTTTTTCACAGTAAAGCGCAAAAAGAACCGTTTGCAGTATTGCATGAATACTAAAAAACGAACTTTTCAGCCGCTTTCAGTAAAAAAATCAACGCTTATATTCGCTCAATTCCTATTCATAACGACTGTAATTCACTTTCATAGTTTCGAATAATTATACGTTTTCAACGATTCCTTTCGCGCCGTCTTTATAACGCGCCGTCATCGTCACGCGGCAAATCCCGCCTATACGCGCGCCGCATTTCGCGTCCGCGTAGACTCTTATATAGTTCTCCGAATAACCCGAAACCTCGCCGCCGCGCGCGTTTTCTATAAGCACGTTCAGCGGTTTATTTACAAAAGCGTCGATGTACCGTTCTTTCAAAACGCGTTTCAATTCGGTCAGCCGCCTAGCCCTATCATTTATTTCGCCGGGCGGCACGGCGCATTTAATTTGCGCGGCGCGCGTCCCCGTTCTCGCCGAATACGGAAAGATATGAATATCCGAAAAGCCGATATTTTCGACAAATTTCAGAGTGTTTTCAAACGCTTTGCCGTCCTCGGTCGGGTAGCCGACTATAATGTCCGTGGTTATTGCCGCGTCGGGAAAATACTTCCCGATAAGCCCGACCCGCGACTTAAAAAATTCCGTATTATAGCGTCTGTTCATAGCTTTGAGCACGCCGTCGTCGCCGCTCTGCAACGAAAGATGAAAATGCGGACAAAATTTTTCCGCGGCGGCGAGCGCGGACAAAAATTCCTCGTCCACGAGGTTAGCCTCTATCGAGCCCAAGCGAATTCTGAGGTCGCCGCGAACGGACGCTATTCGCCTCACAAGCCGCGCCGTCGAAGTGCCGGTATCCGCGCCGTATGCGCTCAAATTGATACCTATAAGCACGATTTCTTTTAATGACACCCTCTCTATTTCTTCGATTATGTCGTTTTCGGGGCGCGAACGGCTACTGCCGCGAAGGTACGGGATAATGCAGTAGGAGCAGAAATTATTACACCCGTCCTGAATTTTTATAAATTGCCGAGACCTGTCCGTCGAAGCGAAATTCATTTTTTCATATTCGTTTTTATCCTTTTTATCATTGCTCTTATTCTCGGCTATACGCCCGCCTTCCGCATTTATTATATGCGTGGTTTTACGCGGTTCTATGCCGCCGTTTTCCTCGAAATCCGCGTTGCCGTTTTCGCTTTTACCGCTTCCTTTACGCAACGCCGTTCCGCCGTTTTTCGCGTTTGAAATCGGCATACTTTCCAGCTGTTTTACGCCGCCGTTTTTTGCGCAATTCACATTGTCGTTTTCGTCGTTATACAGTCCGTCTATTATATCGGACACCGTAGATTTACCGAAAGAACCGCCTGTATAATGCGCGCCCTTTTCGATAAATTGCGCGGCGTGAAGCTCGGCGGCACAGCCGATCGCCGCTATTTTCGCGTTTGGGTTGCACTTTAAAGCCTTAGTCACAAATTGTCTTGATTTTCTTTCCGCCTCGCCCGTTACGGCACAGGTGTTCAATATGTAGACGTCGGCATGCATCAAGTTCTCGCTGACGGTATGCCCTTTGGCGGCGAGCGAAGTCTTTATGGCTTGCAATTCGTATTGATTCACCTTACAGCCGAGATTGACCAACGAAATCAGCATACGGCATTTTTTCCTTTCACGCTTTATAGTAGTTACGGCTTTTATTATCGCCGTTATGAATTATAGCGGCGCAAGCACCTTATCGCATATCATATCTGATGTTATATTCGAAATCCCCAATATATACCAATATATATTAATTTGATAAAAATTTTTTTTAAAAAGAGACGTAAGAGAAAACCTTTTGCGGATAAAAGGTTTCCCCCGCATAAACCTTCATAAAAAATTTAATCAAAAAACGCGGCTATGCGCGGTTTTTTCGGACGTCTCCATAGAGTCCGGAAATGAGCGCGGAAACGACGACTCCGGCGGTCTCGCATCGCAGGACTCTCGCGCCGAGCGTTATAGACGCGATACCGCGTTTTTTTGCGCACTCGTTTTCCTCTGCGGTGAAGCCGCCCTCCGCGCCTATGATAAACGCGGCGGAAAAGCCGTCAAGAATAAAGGCGTCCTTAAAATCAAAAAGGGTATTCGCCCTTTCCTCCTCGTATGCCATTACGCCGAAAGACGAAAGGGCGGCAATTTCTACAGCCTCGCGAAAGGATACGGGCGGACGGATTTCCATAAGCCGCGTCGCGCCGCATTGCTTTGCCGCCTCCTTTGCGATTTTTTCCAAGCGCGGGAGATTGACTTTTTTTTCGCCCGCGCGTTCGCTTGCGAACGGTATGAATCTCCCGACGCCCGTCTCAACCGCCTTTTGAATTATGACTTCGAGCTTGCCGCCGCCCGACGGAAGGGCTTGAAGCATTGTCAAGGAAAAGGGCAATTCGGTTAAATTTTCGCTTTGACCGATTATCCTCGCCGTAACGCCGTCGTTGGAAATCGACTCGATAACCGCATGAAAATCCACGCCTCCGCCCGCGCAAAGAATAATTTCGTAGCCTTTTTTTAGCCTTAGTACCTTTGTTATATGAAAAAATTCATCGTTATCTATGAGGGCGGTTCCGTTGCTTATTTTTTCCGCGCCAATAAAAAATCTTTTTATTTCCATTGTTTTTATCCTCTCCGCGCATCCGCCGTCCGTAAAATTTCCGGCTACATCCCATCGGTAAAAATCTTTTTATTCCGCCTATTCCGTCGAAAATTTGTTTTTATCCGCCGCCCGTTTATTTTTATAAACGCGCCTATTATACCGCATATTACGGTTTAGTAAACGCGGCCTACTTTTTTACGGCGGCATTAAAGTTTAGCGGACGCGGTTTGCTTTATCGATATTTTTCTTTTTTCATCGCCGACGCGCTCTATAAGCGCCTCGAAAACGCGCTTGCCCCGAAAATCCGAATACCGATTCCACTCTATCGCCGTAATTCCGCCGACGCCGAACACAAAATCCTCAAGTCCGAGCTCGAACACCTCGTCCTCGTTTTCAATTCTGTACATGTCGAGATGGTAAAACGGCAGAACGCCGCCGAAATATGCATTCATAATCGTGAATGTGGGACTTGTCACCGTTTCCTTTATATTCAAACCTTCGGCCATTCCCTTCGCGAAATGCGTTTTGCCCGCGCCTAAGTCCCCGTTCAACAAAACTATATCTCCCTTATTAAGCGCTTTTGTGAAAATTTTGGCTATTGTTAGGGTTTCCGCGACGGAATTTGAAAGCACTTCCAAGCGCATAAACGCCCCTCCCGTTGATAATGTAAATAAGGTAAAGAGTGAAAAGCGCCCTTTGCGAAAGAGGCGTCGCATTACGTTTTCTGCCGTATTTCCCGCAGATCCGGCCGCCGCTTTTAATTAATCGACCGTTTCACTTATTATCCCGCAATTGTTTTTTTAGATCGGCACGGTCATTACCGCCACGCCGCTACATGCCCGTATTTTTAGCCGCCTCGGTCATAAAATCCTTCAAAAGGCTGTTTCTGCGCGTCGTGAACGTATTTTCCGTCATTTTTTGGAGATACTCCTTTGACCCGACTAAAACTATGCCCTTTTTCGCGCGCGTTACCGCCGTATACAGAAGGTTACGCGTCATAAGCATGTAGCTACCGCCCGGTACGGTCAAAATTAAATAATCGAACTCCGAGCCCTGACTCTTATGCACGCTTACGGCATACGCCAAAACCAGTTCGCTAAACTCCATCGCCGTATAAACGACCGTCTTCTCGTCCTCGAAGCGCACGCGCATAGTCCCCGCGTCGGGATCCGCGCTTTCGACAAAACCTATATCGCCGTTATATACTCCCTCGCCCGCCGTAAACGACCCGTCCGGAAAATATTTTATCCATTCCAATTGATAATTATTTACGGTCTGCATCACCTTGTCGCCCGCGCGTATTTTTGTCTCTCCGACGGTGATTTCCTTTTTCGCCGCCGACGGAGGGTTTAAAATCGCCTGAATTCGTCCGTTAAGGTTTTCGACTCCCGCCGCGCCTTTTTTCATAGGCGACAATATCTGTATGTCCGTGCCGCGCACGCCGAAATATTGGGGCAGACGGTTGACGAGCAAATCTATCACGGTTTCCAAAATTTCATCCTGCCCCGCGCGTTCGATAAAGAAAAAATCCTTATCCTTAGAGTCGATTCTAGGCGTCAGTCCCGTATTAATTCTGTGCGCGTTGAAAATTATCAGGCTTTGCGCGTCCTGTCTGTATATATATGTCAAATAATTGACGCTAAAAAGCCCGCACTCTATTATGTCCGACAGCACGTTGCCCGCCCCTACGGAAGGCAGTTGATCCTTGTCGCCCGCGAGAATGAGCCGCGCGCCTTTTTTCAAAGCCTTGACAAGGGCGTTAAATATATACATATCGACCATACTCGTCTCGTCGACTATCACGGCGTCATAATTCAGCTTATTATATTCGTTAAAAACGAACTTCGCGCCGCCACTCTTTACGTCGATTTCAAGAAGGCGGTGAATAGTTTTCGCGTCCGCGCCCGTGGTCAGCGACAGCCGTTTCGCGGCCCTTCCGGTAGGCGCGGCGAGCACGAAAGATTCGCCGCGGTTTTTAAGGATAAATATGACCGCCTTTATTATCGTCGTTTTGCCAGTGCCAGGTCCTCCCGTTATAACGGAAACCCCGTTTTGAACGGAATTTATTATCGCCCGTTTTTGATTTTCATGAAGCGAAATCCCGTTTATAGCCTCGAATTTCGCTATATCCACCTCGACGTCGCCCGAATCGCCGCATCGCGAGTTTTGCCGCACCAAAATTTCCGCGATATTTCTCTCCGTTGCATAATATACGGTCAGCATAACGGCGGTCATACCGTCTTTTTCATAAGCTCTGAGATAGTCGGTAACTATCATCTCGTCTATCACGCTCTTTATCGTATCAAAAATCCGCGCCTTTTCGATTTGCAACAATTTTACAACGTCGTCTATCAGCTTATAAAGCGGCAAATAGTTATGTCCCCGTACCGCCGCCGCCTCTTTTAGGACATACAAAACCGCCGCTTTGATTCTGAATTTCCCGTCGCGCTCTACGCCCGCCTGAGCGGCGATTTTATCCGCCGTCGCGAACCCTACGCCGTCTATATCCTCTACCAATCGATAAGGATTTTCCTTAACGATTTCCACGGTATTATCCTCGTAGACCCTGTAAATTTTCAGCGCGAGATTTACGCCTATCCCTAATGACTGCAGAAACAAGATCTTATCCTGCATATTTTTCATGCGTGAAAAGGACGCGGATATTTCCATAGCTTTTTTGCCGCTTATGCCTCTGACCTTCGCGAGTTTTTGCGGTTCGAATTCGATGACTCGCAGGGCTTCCTCCTTAAATTTTTCGACTATGGCGAACGCCGTAACGGGTCCTATGCCCTTGAAAAGCCCGCTCGAAAGGTATTTCAATACGGATTCGACCGTAGTTGGCAACGAAATTACGGCTTCGTCAACGCTGAATTGTTCGCCGAATTTTTGACTATTTTTGTACTCTCCCCTAAGCAAAACCTCCTCTCCCTCGTTAATGAGCGGAAAAATCCCCGTTGCCGTAATGATTTTTTTATCGGTTTTAACGTCGGCAACTGTGTAACCGTTGTCGGGATTGCGAAAAATTATGCGTTCGACAATGCCTCGTATTTCCATTTCTTTAACCTTCGCCGGAGAAACCTTTTTTGATTCGATTTACGCGGAGGCCTTTCCGAAAAAAGACCATCCCGCGCCTCTTTCCAAAAACTTCCGGCAAATTATTCCCCGCAAGCTCCTCCCCGCGCGCGCCTGCAAGCGTTCTTATAATCTGCATTCATAGTTTTAAACGAATGTCTTACCGCGTCTTTTCACGCTTGCTTGCGTCAATCTTTCTTGCCGTAACGACGCCGCTTTACAATAAATTTGCTTTAACACTCTAAAAATCTCTCGCAAATCCCGCGTCTTCAATTATGAACACACATCTTTCTTTTGTCAATATACATAACCTTATCTCGGCTTTCCGTAAAAACATCAAGTTTTTTGAGAAAGGGGTACGGGAGAAAGCCTTTTGCTCGAAAAAGACCCCCCATCCCGCGTAAATTTTAAAAACAAAAAAAAGATCCTTTCTCTATTCCTTAACGACTTCAAGCGTTACTTTTGCGTTTATCCCCGGATAAAGTTTTATTTCGACGTCGAATTTTCCTAGAGCTTTTATAATTTCTTTTAAAACTATTTGTCTTTTATCGATATTAAAACCCTTAGCGTTCAGCACGTCCGCGATTTCCTTTGACGTTACGCTACCGTAAATCTTACCTTCGCCGCATTTGACGCGCACTTCGACGGTCTGATTTTTCAATTTTTCCGCAACGGAAAGAGCGTTTTGTTTTTCGTTTTCAATTCTCCTTTTCTCCGCTTCGACCTTCTGTTTAGCCTCGTTGAGCGCAGAAGCGGAGGCCTCCGCCGCCAGCTTTTTCGGCAACAAATAATTTCTGGCAAACCCCTCGCTGACTTCTATAATATCGCCCTTTTTTCCCTGTCCGTTCACGTCCGCATTTAAAATGACTTTCATAGCGTTTTCCTCCGATAATAAAACTAAAAAATAGCCGACCGCAACACAAGATAATCCGTAATTTTAAGGATAAACCGTAATTTAAAGCTATAAACAGTTTCCTAAAAAACTGCTTTTTTATATAATATCACAATATAGCTTTTTTTTCAAATAAAACCGCACAAAAAATAAAATTATACGGAATAAAATAAGCAAAAAAAAACGGCGCGGAATAAAATTGCCGTAAAAGTTAATACTATAATTAATTTACTAAAACTAAAACTATATAAAACGTCAAAATCGCAAACGGTTTATGAAAGTTAAATTGACAAAAAATTAATGTTATAAATTTAAAGGAGATATTTTATGAATCATTTAAAATGCACAACGGCGAATTGCGAACACAACATACGCGAAAATTGCACGGCGGGAATTATAACCGTCGAGGACAACGCCGTTTGCGGAACTAAAATCAAGCGCGAAGGACGCGTTCTGGCACAACAATTCGCGGAGCTTGAGGCGGCGGCGGAAATTTCATCCGTAGAAAAGGCGAAAACATATATTCAATGCGACGCGGACTGCGTATACAACAAAGACAACGTATGCTCCTCCGAACGCGTCCTCGTTTCAGACACGCTTTTCAGCACCAAATGCGCCACGCGGAAAAAACCGCAAAAATAATTTTTTCATATATTTTCTATTTAAACCGCGCAAAAAATAATAAAAAATAAGCGTTTTTATACCGTTTTTGAATAATTTACACGGCAAAAAATGATAGAAATAAATATTTTTATACCGTTTTACGCATAAAATTGCGTTAAAAATCGGTTTTTTTGCCGTTCATCGGGAAAACTCCTTAAAAACGGCGCGGCGTCACCACATAAACCGTCTAAAAGTAGTAGCCGTCGCGCTTCAAAACAGGTCTGGTAAAACGCGCCGAAGTTTTTTGAAATGAGGCGCGGAGGTGGGAACTCTTTTATGAATAAAAGGGTTCCCACCTCGTATTTTTTACAATAGTAACCGCGCCGTTTTTTAAGAAAATAAGTTCAAATCGCCTTTATAGTAAGAATCCGGTTTCTCATACGCCGCGTAATGTACGTTTTGATAGACTTTCACATAATCGACATAAAAGATATATTCAAAATTCGGATCGAACCGTCCGATTATCTGTCCGTGCGGACCCCACCCGTCGCCCTCGTCAACCTCGACGGTCAGCCGCAAAAATTCCTTTACGCGCGAGACGCCGCCGTCGTTCGAAACCCACGTCGGAACGTCGTCCACATAAAACACATAGTAATCGGGCGTCCATTTGAGCGCAAACTTGTGATACGCTCCGTACAGGCTCACGCCCGTATCGACCGTCGTACCCTTCGATATGCTACGCGGCGAGGTATAGCCGTTCCAAAGCAACGCGTGTCCCGTCACTGACGGTTTGCTAACAAACGCGCTCTCGTATATATCTATTTCGGTGCCGTCCTTACCTAAGTTGCCCATTTTGCGCTGATTGGATGATTGCAACCAAAAAGCCGACCAAATACCCGGTCCGTCCGGAAACCTCACATAAGCCTCAAAATATCCGAAAGCTTGCCCGAACAACAACTCGTCGTTCGTACCCTTAGAGGCGGTTCCGTCGCTAGTGTCCGCGTCCGCAATCCTGCGCGTTTCTATGCCGCCCGTAAATATGCCCGCAGACGGACAAATTCCATCCTCGCACATGTGATCCGTCCGTTGCTCGGCGCGTATTTCAACCTTACCGTCGTTCAGCGTAACCATAGACGGACACCAATACGACGAATTTAACCCCTCGGTATCGCCCTTAACCGACGTCGCTTTCCTCAGTCCGTGAGGCGAAGTCGTCCAAATTTCAGTACCTACGGACGACACGAGTCCCTCGCCCGAATTCAGCCGACTTCCCTCGAATTCGTCCGAAAAAACGAGATACCACCCTTCGCCGTTCGCGTTTTCAACGCCCAAGCCCGCCGTCGCAAAATTTGGTAGCGACTTGTCCGCCTTCGACAGGTCGAACCATAAATACGGCGAAGTCAAAACGACAACGGCGGCAATCGCAGTCATAATTGCGGCAATCGAAACGATCAACGCTTTTTTCTTCATTATAAAACCTCCGCAAAAACCGTTAAGCTTATATCTCATTACATACGGAAAAAGCTTTGTTAATATCTACTAAAAAATAGGTGTGTTCAATAACGTTGATTGTATAAAATCCGACGGGCTAAACGCCGGATAACGTATTTTCGCAAACGCTAAGATCGGACGTTCGGTCTACGTTTTACATGCATTTACGCTCATATTACAGCCTTTTCTCCTGTCGGCAAACCAAGACGATTTTTTATTAAAATCCCGCAAACTGAAAAGTTTACACGAAAATCGACCTATCGTGGTGATTAAGCGGGCGTTTATGCCGTTTTCGCAACCTTGTCTCTTGCACCGATAAGCCGGAACGGTCCGTCAAGCAAAAAAGCGTAAACTTCCCCGTCTTTACTTATCCGCGCCGTTTCGGTTTTTTTTTAAGCCAATTATACACGTTATTCCCGCTCATTCCGTGAATTTTGCCGACCCCTCTCCCGCTTATGCCGGCATAAAATTCCTTTATAGCCAATTCCCGCACTTCTTCCGAATACGCGCGCCTTTTCGGCTCGAGCGTGTAAATGCGACCGCAAGCCTTGCATTTGCACCTCTGAGTTCCCGAACGATTGCGTCCGAAATTATTTTGCTCGGTCGCGTTTCCGCATTTTGGACAAATTTTGCCTTCCGTAATTTTTGTCGTTCTCATATTTATATTATACCGTTAAAATTTGCAAATGTCAATGTTATTTTAAGAACACCCTCCGTTGATTTTATGTCGGGTTCGCGAAAAAATCTAAATAAACATTTCGCCCCTGCCGCGCTCCGGCGGAGAGGCGAAATATTTTCCGGCGGATATTTTTACCGCAATTGCCGCTTCGTTTTTCACCGAAGCGGCTTTCTGTCACTTTGTTTTGACTCGGGTTATCGCAATCTCGGTTCAAATTTTTCCGAATAATCAAAACTTGATCACTTTCTTTTTGACGCTGATCACCGAAATCGCGATAAAGAGAGCAAGCGTCGCCGCGCCTATGAGCGCGCCGATAATCACGGTATACGTAATATTTTCGCTTATTTCAAACTTTGTCGCCGCAGTCGTGTACTCGTTATAGTTATCGGTTTCGGCGATAACGGCTTTGACGTAATATATTCCTATTTCCGTCGGTTTCTCGTATCCGTATACGCCGAATTCGGCGTAGCTGTACAGATACGTTACCGCGCCGCCGCTGATATTCCCTTTTACGGACGGCTCGTTTCCGTCTTTGCCGCCGTCCCAGCCCTTTATTTCCACAATTCCCGCGCCCTCGGCTTTCGCTATAACGAACTCGTCCGTATCGGTCGTCGTACCGTAATAATTAGCCGTCTCGGCGATAACCGCGTAGACGGAATAGCTTCCCGCATCGGTCGGTATCTCGTTCTTTGCAAAGATCTTGTCAGTAACCGTATTTTTATAATAATAATCGATCCCGCCGTTTTCCGGATTATAGCTTATTCTCGGGGTATTTACTTCGGCGTTATACGCTTTATAAACCCAGCCCGTTATCGATATCTCCGTCCCGTAGGTATCCTTGTCTATCGTGAACAAAACCGCAACCGTAACCGACCCCGAGTAGTTATCCGTAGAAGCTATGACCGCGTAAACGCTATATTCTCCCGCGAGGTGCGGCACGACCGTGCTATATTCGCCTTCGCCTGCAGCCTTGTAATAATAAGTAACCGTACCGTCCTCCGGATTATAGCTTACGGACGGAGCGTTCGGCTCGTCGTTATACGTCCAGCCCGTTATGATAGTCTCGGAATAAAAGCCCTGTTTTTCAATCTCGAAATTCGCGGCCTCCGTCATAACGCCATAATAGTTATCCGTCTCGGCGATGACCGCGTATACGGAATAATCTCCCGCCTCCGTCGGCACAAAGTTCGCGTCGAATTCAAACTCCGTAAAGGTATTTTTATAATAATAAATTACCGCGCCGCCCTCCGGATTATAGCTTACGGTCGCGACAACCGCCGGAGCGCCGAACACCCAATTCGATATAACGACCTCCGCCGTATAAGTGTCCTTATCTATTACGAAAACTGTCGCCGCAGTTTCATATCCGAGATAGTTAGCCGTCTCGGATATCGCCGCTTTTACGAGATAGTTTCCCGCGAGACTCGGAACCTCGGCGCCGTAGCTTTCCGCGCCGTCCGCTTTGTAATAATAGGCAACCACGCCGCCCTCCGGATTATAGCTTACGGACGGTACATTCGGCTCGTCGTTATACGTCCAGCCGGTTATACTCGCCGTCGCCGTGAACGACGCTTTCGCAATTGCGAAACCCACCGCCGCGGTTTCATATCCGAGATAGTTAGCCGTCTCGGATATCGCCGCCTTTACGGAATAATCTCCCGCCTCCGTCGGCACGGCGATATTGTACTCGTCGTCCTCCGCCGTCGCCGCTTTGTAATAATAGGTGACCGTGCCGCCCTCCGGATTATTGCTCACGCTCGGAGCGTTCGCCTCCTCGTTATACGTCCAGCCCGTTATACTCGCCGTCGCCGTGAACGACGCCTTCGCGATTGTGAAAACCGCCGTCGTCTCGTATGCGTTGTAGTTGCCCGTCTCGTTCAAAACCAATTTCACGGTATAAGCTCCCGCCTCCGTCGGCGCGTCGGTATCGTACTCTT
>JAISOS010000012.1 GCA_031275485.1 Clostridiales bacterium
AAAAACTTACTGCGGTCCGAATATGAAATAAAGACGAGGAGAGCGGCGAAAACGACTATCGCGTACCCATACCATAAGGCGTTCGAAAAATACAGCAGAGCCGACGCACCGCCGAAAAGGTCTGAGGCAAGGCTCAAACGCTTTGCCTGCCGGGTCGGAGCGGCGCGTTTCAAATAGAAAAGCGTCGCGAAACGGTTAAACCGCAAGGATTATACGGTTTGACTGCGGTCTGCGAATTATATCCTCCGTTTGGAAGCAGTACGCAATTATTCCCGAAATTATCGGAAAGCAGAGAAATCCGCGAAATTGCTCGTTTTCACCGTTTGACTTATTTAACTTGCCAAATGTCCGCTTTTTTTGAAAAATACCTATTGTAATAGCCGAAATTTTGTGATATAATATATTTATTGTCTTTTAATATTACATTAAGGAGCTGATTAAATGGATTCACCTAAGACACCGAGTAAAATCAATCTTCACAAAATTTTCGGCACAAAACCGGGAGAGGGCATGCAGCCCAAGGAAGCGATAAGCTACGGCTTGGCCGGTTTCGGGCAGAACCTTATCTGTACGCTCACCTCCTCCTTTCTCGTCTACTACTTCACAAACGGCTTGCTGATTCCGTCTATGACCGTCGGTTTGATAATGCTTTTCGTGCGCCTCTTCGACGCGCTGAACGACCCGATTATGGGTAGCATCGTCGATAAGACGAATACAAAATACGGCAAGTGCCGCCCGTACCTCCTATGGATGCCTATCCCGATTGCCGTGCTGACGGTGGCGATGTTTCTTCCGTACACGACGTTCGAGGATAACGCGAGCGGCTATTGGATGGTCGCGATAATCACGGCGATTTATGTCATATGGAGCATAGTATACACCATAGTGGACGTACCCTATTGGGGGCTCGCGTCTTCCATGACAAAGGATACCCACCAGAGAGGCACCGTCCTCATGGTCGCGAGGCTTCTCTGCACGATAGGCGCGGGCGTTACGAGCTTGCTGATGCCTTTTTTCTCAAACGGATGGATTAGCGATTATATGGAAAAAGGAGCCGTAATTCCGGAGCATGAGTTGGATGCCGCGTCCGCTCTGCAAGGAAACTATTGGATTGTCGTCTTGGTCATTTGCCTGATCGCCCTGCCGTTCTTTTTTCTCGGCTTCAAAAACACCAAGGAAAGATTTTTCGCAAAAGAGGACGTGCGCCCCTTAAAGGAAAATCTGAAATTGCTCTCGCAGAATAAGCCGCTCCTTATCATCATCATATCGGGACTTCTGGGTTCGGCGAGAATCGTATATATGTTCGCGAATATGTATCTCGCGCAATACAATGTCGGCGCGGTCATGGGCGACGACCTTTTCCTCGGTATGACCAGCTTAGAGCTTGCCGTAATCATCACGCTTCTGAACGTGCCGGGCGGACTTGTCGCGACGCTTCTCGTGCCGTGGTGCACCAAGAAATTCGGCAAGCGCAAGACCTACATATATACCCACATCTTCGGCGGGTTAGTTATGATAGCGACCGCTCTAATCGGTTGGGATCAGAAATGGAAACTCGTAGTAAATATGGTCGGCTTGGGCTTGGTCGCGATTTCTCACGGCTTCGCCAACGTCACA
Organism: Clostridiales bacterium; assembly: GCA_031275485.1. Classification (GTDB taxonomy): domain Bacteria; phylum Bacillota; class Clostridia; order Christensenellales; family JAISNN01; genus JAISNN01. Next base: position 1,618 of record JAISOS010000012.1, read on the forward strand.
AGCTACGCCATGATCGCCGACACGGTGGACTACCTCGAATTAAAAACGGGTAAACGGGCGGAGGGAATCTGTTTCGCCGTACAGACCTTCCTCAACAAAATCGGTATGGCAGTGGGCGCGGCGGTCATCTGCTTCGGCTTAGGCTGGGCGGGAATAGACCCGAAGATCGCCGCCACTACGACAATTGACGGTAACTTCGGCGGATTGAATCTTCTCTATATGCTTTGCGTTTTGGTTCCGGGCATAAGTATCTTCCTCTCGGTGATTCCGTTCTTCTTCTATAAATTCAACGAAAAAGAACAGGCGGCGGCGGTCGCGGAAATCGCGAAACGACGCGGAATAGATATGCACGGAAACAAGGTCGCCGGCGCGGAATAATTAAAAACGGTAAACTTTTTCATTCAAGGCTCATAAAAAGGACGCGAAAATGATTTCGCGTCCTTTTTTATTTTCGGTTTTATCACGCTAAAATTTGCGGTTCTATACCGTAAAATCACGGTTTCGAACCCTAAAAACCACGTCTTCATACTCTAAAATAAACGCACGGCTTTATTCCGCAAAATTTACGATTCCGCACCCTAAAAATCATGTTTTTTATATTCTAAAAACACACGGTTCAATTCCGTTAAAAATTTGCGACTCTACGCCCGAAAACGCGCGGCTTTATATTAACTATTACTATATTGGCTGTTATACAGCGCGCAATAAAATCCGTTCAGCTCCATCAGCTCCTTATGCGTGCCCTTTTCTATGACGTTCCCGTCGTTCATTACCAAAATCAAATCTGCGTTCAAAATCGTCGAGAGTCTGTGTGCGACGACAAAGGACGTGCGCCCTTTCATCATTCCGTCGAACACGTTCTTTATTCGCGTTTCGATATACGTGTCTATACTGCTCGTCGCCTCGTCAAGGATCAAAAGCGGTGGCGCGTTGAGCATAATGCGCGCTATGAATATCAGCTGTTTCTGCCCCTTAGAGAGGTTGGTCAGCCCGTCCGACACGACCGTGCCGAAGCCGTCTTTAAGTCCCGTAATGAAGTCGTAGCAATCCGCGAGTTTGGCGGCGGCTATAATCTCATCCTCCGTCGCTCCGGTCTTGCCGTAGGCGATATTATCACGTATCGTGCCCGTATAGAGGTACGCGTCCTGCAACACCATTCCGAACGCCCGCCTGAGAGAGTCTCTCGTTATGTCGCGTATATCGTGTCCGTCGAGATAAATCGCGCCGCCGTCCACATCGTAGAAGCGCATAAGCAAATTGACGAGCGTGGTTTTTCCGCTACCCGTCGGACCCACTATCGCTACTTTTTGCCCCTTTTTCACTTTCAGCGAAAAATCCCGTATCAGCGGCTTGTCCTCCGAATACGAGAAACTCACGCGGTCAAATTCCACGTCGCCCGAAAACGAGTCAAGCGCCGCCGCGTTCGCCGCGTCCTCCGGCTCGGACGGCTCGTCGAGTACGGCGAAAATGCGCTCGGCGGCGGCAATCGCGGACTGCAACTGCGTAATTACGGACGTTACGTCCATAAACGGGCGCGCGTACTGATTGGAGTACATCAGAAACGCGGTCGTAACCTCTATCGGCATACCGAATTCAACGCACACGAAGCCCACGAGAATATACGTGAAGACGCTTATATAACGTATCATCGGATTGACCATAGACGAGAGGAATTGCGACTTTATTCCCGAAACGTACAGATCCTCGTTTACCCCCCCGAATTTCCGCTCCGCCTCGCGCTCGTAGAGATACGCTTTTACGGTCTTTTGATGGGTTATCATCTCGTTAGCCGCGGCGTTCAAAAGCCCGAGATTCCTCTGGTTACGCGCGAAATATTTCTTGCCCTTCTTCGCGAGATTGTACGCGGCGAAAAGCGCGATCGGCGTGAGCGCGATGACGAACATTGAAATCAGCGGCTGTTTTATAAACATCGAAATCAGCGTCGCCGTTATCGTCGCCGCGCCCGTGATAAACAGCGTTACATTGCTTATCATTCCCTCGCCGACCGTTTCGACGTCGTTTATTATATTGCTTATCAATATCCCGCTCCGCGTCCGATCCAAAAAACGCACGGGCATTTCCGACAGCTTGATAAACAGCCCGTTCCTTATGTTCCTAACCGTTTTTTGCGTCAGCACGTTCGTCGACAGCGCGTAAGCGTAATTGAAAACCGCCGCCGCCGCATACACCGCCAGTAATTTAACAATGTGAGGCGTGAGCTCCGCCGTCAAAAAACCATCCGTCTCGATAAGCCCCACCGCGTCCGACACTATAAGCGGTCCGAACACCGCGAACGCCACCGAAACCAATGAGAAAATTACCGCCGCGAAAAATAACGCCCTGTACGCGTAGGAATAAGCTAATAACCTAAAAAACACCTTTACGGAAGAATTTTTCATTTTTATTCGTCTTACGCGCGGGAAACCTTCCACGAGCAAAAGGCTCACGCGCCCCTTTTCAAAAGCTTTAGTCTTTATTCTTACGACCGTCACGAACGGGAATCGGGCAAAATAACGCCGATTTTTTGTTATAAAAAGCCGAAGGTTTCTTTTCCGTATTGCGCGAATACGAAAAACGGTTCTTTTTACCGCCGCGAGCGGAAAAGACGGCGTTCGGCTTGCGCGACTGTATTTCATAACGGCTTGAACGGAATTATTAAATCACGGAGTTTTTGGGAAAAGGAACGCGGGAGAAAGCCTTTTGTCCGCAAAAGGCTTTACCGTGTATAACCCTTAACAAAAGCCCGTTTCAAAGATTTTGCGACTCGTAAATGTTCGCGTAAACCGCGCAACTTCGCAACAATTCGGCGTGTTTGCCTTCGCCGGCAACCGCGCCTTTGTCCAGAACCAGAATTTTGTCGGCGTACATGACCGACGAAACCCGTTGTGAGACTATGATTTTAGTTACTCCGCCAAGCTCTTTCAGGGCGGCTCTTAAGCGCGCTTCCGTGAGGTAATCGAGCGCGCTCGACGAGTCGTCGAGTACGAGTATTTCGGCGTTTTTAGCTATACCGCGCGCGATGGAAATCCTCTGCTTTTGTCCGCCAGAAAGATTCCTGCCGTTCTGCTCGATCTCGCTGTCGTAACCCTTCGGCATCCGCGTTATAAACTCGTGCGCCTGCGCAATTTTCGCCGCCCGCACGACATCCCCGTCGGGCATATAGGGCAGAGCGAACCGAATATTTTCCTTTATCGTTCCCGAAAACACGACCGCCTCTTGGGCGACTACGGCAACTTCGCGGCGCAAAACCTCCGCGGGCAGCTCTCCGACGTCGCGCCCTTTATAGAAAACCGCGCCGCTCTTGACATCGTAGAAGCGCGGTATTAAGCTTATAAGCGTCGTTTTTCCCGATCCGGTCCCGCCTATTATGCCGAGCGTTTCTCCGCCTCTCAGCGCGAACGAAACGCCTTTAAGGGCGAATCCCTTGTCCCCGTAGCCGAAATACACGTCCCTAAATTCCAAAATACTGCCGGCATCGCCGATCCCGTCCGTTTTCAGCTCCGAATTGCCCCCCGTTTCCTTCGTTTTCGGAATATCCGGCGCGGTAATCTCCGACGGCGCGGCGAACAGCTCCTTTACGCGCTTATTGCTCGCGAACGCCTTTACGAAGCTCAGCGTCAAATGCGTAATCATATTGAGAGCGGTAACTATTTGAACCATATACGACACGAACGCCGAAATATTCGCCACGTCGAACATGTCGGCGCTCACCGCCGCGCCCACAAAATACACGATGGCGGCGACTCCGCAATTGATTATGAACGTATTCAAAGGACCCAGTCCCGCCGACATTTTGCCCGCGCTTATCGACATATCGGAATACGCGTCCGCCGCTCTCTTGAACTCGCGTATTTCCCGCGCCTGCTTATTAAAAGCGCGAACGACGCGCACGCCCTCCAAGTTCTCCTTGGTTTCGAGGGTTATGCCGTCCAAGGTCTTTTGCACGGCGGTATATTTGGGTACGAGCCGTTTTGTGATAAAATAGAACGAGGCGATAAGAAAAGGCATACACGCGACTATGATTAGCGCGATATTGCTGTCGATCAGCATGGCGAAAATCACGCTCCCCGCGACCAAAAACGGCGCGCGTATCGCTATCCGTACAAAGATCAGCACGGCGTTTTGAATCGCGTTGACGTCCGCCGTCAGTCTGTTTATCAGCGACGCCGTCCCGAAAGCGTCTATGCCGCGAAAATCGAGAGAGTTGATTTTTTCGTACATATCCCGTCTCAATTTCCTGCTCACCGCCGTCGCCGCCCGCGCCGAAAAATACTGTCCGAGCGTCGCGAGCGCCGAACCCGCAAGCACTATCGCAAGCATGACCGCGCCTATTTTGAGCGAATATACCCTGTCCGCGCGCTCCAAAACCGACGCCATCAAAAATGGTATCAAAAGTTCCACGCTCGCTTCGATCATCTTAAAAAAAGAGCCTAATAAGAAATATTTCTTGTATAGCCTCACGTAATGAAAAAAAGAATACATCGCGTTTAATTATATCACCGATATATAAAATTGTAAACGAATTCGGAGGGAGGGATTTTTTATTTTTATAAAGATTATACGCGCGGAGTCCTCCGTTAGCAAAAGGCTTCCCCCGCACAACCCGCATAATCTTTTTAAAAAAGTATTTTCCGCATTGACATTTTTTCAAAAATATAATATAATTTTTAAAAAATCGGGAGAGGGAACCCGCGCGTGTAAATAAAAACGCGCGGAATTTTAAGGACGGCTTATGAAGATAACGTTTATGGGCGCGGGAAGTTCCGTATTCGTTCGGAACATAATGAACGATTGTATGCAATTGCTGCCGGAAAAATTCGAGGCGGCGCTTTACGACATAGACGGTAAGCGGCTGAACGAGTCGCTGCGCATTGTTTCGCCGCTCAATCAAGCTACGGGTACGCGCGCCGAAATTACGGCTTATTGCGGCACGGAACGGCGCAAAGCCGCGCTTGCGGGGGCGGATTACGTGATAAACGCGGTGCAGGTCGGCGGCTATAAGCCCGCCACGGTTATAGATTTCAAAATTCCAAAAAAATATATGCTGCGGCAGACGATAGGCGATACCGTGGGCGTGGGCGGCATTTTCAGGGCGCTTCGCACGATACCCGTTCTGGATGAGTTCGCGGCGGACATGGACGAGGTCTGTCCCGACGCGCTGTTTCTCAACTATGTCAATCCTATGGCGATACTGACGGGATATTTGCAACGGTACGCCCATCCGCGCACGCTCGGGCTGTGCCACAGTGTGCAGACTTGCGCCGCGGACCTTTTGGACGGCGTGGACATGGGCGAACACAAGAACGAATGCGACACGCTGATCGCGGGCATAAACCATATGGCATGGCTTTTGAAAATCACGGACGCAAAGGGCGTCGATATGTATCCCGAAATCAAACGCCGTTCTCTCTCTCCCGAATACAAAAATTTTCACAAAAACGACCTTGTGCGCCATAAGCTGATGCGTGAATTCGGATATTACGTTACGGAATCCTCCGAGCATAACGCCGAATACAGTCCTTTTTTTATCAAGCCCGACTATCCGAATTTGATAAGAAAATACGCTATCCCTCTCGACGAATATCCGCGTCGGTGCAGACGTCAGATATCGGAATGGAAACGCGAGAGCCGCCGCTCAAGCTCTAAACGCCAAACCGAACCAAAACCCGCGTCCAAGGAATACGCGGCCCGCATAATCGGCGCCGTAGAAAAAAACGACGCCTTTAAATTCGGCGCCAGCGTTATAAATAACGGGCTTATCGCCAATCTCCCCAAAGAAGCCTGCGTGGAAGTTCCCGTCGAAATCGACGCGAAAGGCATACGCCCTCAATATATCGGACCGCTGCCGCTCCAGCTTGCCGCGATGAACGCGTCCAACATCTACCCGCAACTGCTCGCGATCGAGGCGGCGCGCGCAAAACGCAGGGAGTTGATATATCAGGCGTGCTTTACGGATCCCCATACCGCCGCCGTACTCAGCCTCGACGATATAAAATCTATGTGCGACGATCTAATAGACGCTCACGGCGGTTATCTGCCGAAATATAAGTAGGGAGATTTTAAAAAAAATTACGCGGGCGAAGCCTTTTATAAATAATAAGGCTTCGCCCGCGTAAAGTCCTCTTAAAAAAGAAACCCACCGTCAATCGTCCTGCAAAGCGTCGTAGTCTTCCTCGCCCGTGCGCACCCTAACTACGCTTTCAACGTCGTAGACGAATATTTTACCATCCCCTATTTTGCCGGTGTACAGAACTTTCTTCGCCGTTTCTATAACGGTTCTGACCGGCACCTTGCACACGACGATTTCGACCTGTATCTTAGGCAACAATTTGATTTCTATATCCGCGCCGCGGTATTTTTCGGTTCCGCCTTTTTGCGCGCCGCAGCCCATAACTTTGGTTATAGTCATGCCGTTGACGCCGATTTTGTTCATCGCCTCTTTCAGCGCGTCGAACTTGCTCTCGTTGCAGACGATTTCGACCTTGGACATTTTGACGTCGGAGCCTACCGCCTTGTCCGTTTTGACTATAATAGGAACCGCCGCGTCCGCCGGCACTATCGCGCCTAGGTCCGCGTCTATTCCATCGTAGAGGTCCTCGAAAGTCGTCGAGAAGCCCGCATACGCGCTGACAAGCCCGTGTTCGGTAATGTCGAGACCCTTAATTTCCTCCTCTTTGGACACCCTCAAGCCGTGTAATTTCTTGATAAGGAAAAACGTGAGGGTCATAGTCGCGACCGTCCACGCGGCGATCGCGGTTACGCCGAGCGCCTGCACGCCCAAAAGCCCGAGACCTCCGCCGTAGAACAAGCCCGCGCCGCCGCCCGCGCCGCCAGTCGAAAACAGACCCACCATTAATGTCCCGAATATGCCGTTCACGCCGTGAACGGCGACCGCGCCCACGGGATCGTCTATATGCAATTTCAAATCGAGAACCTCGACGGCTATGACGACGAGGATGCCGGAGCAAAGCCCTATTACCGTCGCTCCCAGCGCGTCCACCGCGAGACAGCCCGCCGTTATCGCGACAAGTCCCGCAAGCGCGGCGTTAAGGGTCATTGAAACGTCGGGTTTTTTGTTTTTTATCCAAGTGTAAATCATACACGCGACGCTCGCCACGGCGGGAGCGATTGTCGTATTTGTAAAGATGCGCGCAAGCTGAGACACGTCGCCTGCCGCCGCGCCGTTGAAGCCGTACCAGCCGAACCAGAGGATGAACACGCCGAGAGCGGCAATAGCGAGATTATGCCCCGGTATGGCGACCGATTTTAGCGAGCCGTCCTTCTGTTTTTTGTATTTTCCGAGACGCGGTCCCAGGAATATCGCGCCGATCAAGGCGGTTATACCGCCGACCATGTGTATCGCGCTCGAACCGGCGAAATCTATGTAGCCCAAGCCCATTAGCCAGCCCGCCGCGTTCCATACCCAGCCGGCCTCTATCGGGTAAACGACCGCGCTGATTATAAGGCTGTAAATACAATACGCCGAAAATTTTGTTCTCTCCGCCATAGCGCCCGAGACGATCGTAGCCGCCGTAGCGCAGAACACCAGGTTAAATACGAAACTCGACGCCACCGACGGATCGTCAATTTTAAAGAATATATCGAGGTTAGGCGCGCCGAATAGCCCCGCGATATAATCCTCCGCCATCATAAGCCCGAAGCCGAGCGTCATAAATACTACGGTTCCGATACAGAAGTCCATAAGGTTTTTCATGATGATGTTGCCGGCATTTTTCGCCCGCGTCAGCCCGGACTCGACCATGGCGAAGCCGCATTGCATAAAAAACACCATCGCCGCGCCGATCAAAAACCAAACCGCGAAAGGCAACGACGCCAATTCATCCATAGCCGCAATAAGTTGTTCATCCATACAAAATTCCTCCTAAAATTTATCGTATTTTTATACAAAGCGCGCGGATTGTATGGAATTTTACCCGCCCGCTCCGTTTTTAACAAAAAAGGCGCGCTTTCGCCTTAAAAACGAAAACACGCCTTTGTGCCCGAATAAAACGGGAACGGTTTTTTCAGTCCCCGGTAAATACAACGACAGTTAAAATATTATTCGCATACCTACAAACAAAATCTTTTCATAAACGATTATCCGGAGGTATCTCTATTGCCGATTCAAAATTTCCTATTCTCAATTCCCGTCCGTATCCATTCCAAGTTTTCTATTCCCAAATACTTATTGCCGATTGCCGATCCGGTTCACAATCGGCGGATTCGATTTTATTCCGGATTAAAAATTCTCCTTAAAACCGACGAAACGACCGCCGCCGTTTCCGCGCGGTCTTTCGAAAAAACAAAAAACGCCGAAATATTTAATATTCCAGCGCCTTTGCTTATATTAATGATAGCACACGCAAAAAATAATGTCAACCGATTTTTATATGTAAAAAATAAATTTTTTCAAAAAGTTTTCGGGAAGTGGTAAGTGGTAAAAAGAAAGAACCTTTCGCCAATAAAAGATCCTCTCCGCAAAATTATAAAGTTTTTCATAAAATTCGCTAAAAAAGATTTACTTTTCGGCGCGTAGGAGTTATAATAAATCGTAATATGAAAAACCGTATAAAAGTAAAAAACCGAATGCCCGTCGCCGTAGCCGCAATCGCCGCGACGGGTATATTGACCATTATCGCGGTCTTGATTATCGTATTTTACAAAGAGGCTTCCCTTATCGGCGGAATAACGGCGGCGGGCGTTACGCTTTTTTTCGGCGCGTTCCTTTCCTTCTCGGCTTTTTACTCGTTTTATACCTTCGGCGAGGAATATTTGCGGCTGTCGTTCGGTTTTCTCGCTCAAAAAATACCCTACGGACATATAAGACTGTTGCGCGAAAATAAATCCGATAAAAGTCTGTTTCTCGTATATCTGAAAAACGACGACCCGGACGACGTCCGCGCTATGCGGATTCTAATCCCGGCGTCCGTAAACGACGCGTTTGTTCTCGCCGCCCGCGAGAAAAACCGCCTGATAATTTATGAGTTTTTCGACAAGGAAAGCGAATTCGGCGATACGGAGAATTAAAACCTTATTTAATTTTATTTTTATTTTATGCGAAGAAAACCTTTCGCGCGCAAAGGTTTATCCCCGCGCCTCTTTTCAAAAAATTTTAATGACTAGGCGTTATTACGGCGCGGCGGAAATAAACGTTTTAAAAAAAACGGGAAATAACATACGGTGAATTAAAACCTTATTCAAGTTTGAGAAAAGCGCGCGGCGGAAATCTTGCGCGCGCATAAAGATACCCCACGCGCGGCTCCTTTCCAAAAAATTTTATTATCTCTTAAATAAACCTGTTCTAAAACTTGCGAATTAAAGCGAAATACTGTATAATAGGCAACATGGATTGCGCCGCTTATAACTGCGGTCAAAGGTTTCAGGATCGGTCTAACGATTATTATTCGGCGCGAAAAATATGACGAATCGCGATATAAAAAACACTGCGAACCTTAACGCGGAAAATGCAAATTACAGCGTAAACCGCAAAGAAAAAACGCGGTAAATCTAACGTAAAAACAAAGTTGATTCCAACGCGGAAACGCGGTAAATTTTAACCTAAAAACAAGGCCGGCTTTAACGTGAAAATAAGATCCATTCCAACGTGAAAACGCGTTTGGTTTAAAAACGTAAATACGCCGAATTGCATATAATGTAACGCGTAAAAATACGCGGCAAACACGCGAAGCATACGCCGAATATGTACGGAAAAAAATACGCGGAGGTAACCGCTCATGATCGACGACACACAAAACGCCGCCGAAGGCTTGGCAAACGACGGCGAACAGACTGCCCGCCGCAGTTCGGAAGGCGGAGGCGATACCGTCTCCTATAATTGCCGGTCTTGCGGCGGCGCGCTCGAATATTCGCCTAAAAAAAGCGCGCTCGTCTGTCCTTATTGCGGCAACTCGGAAACGGTCGAAATGAAAAACGTTTCCGAACGCGACTTCCTTTCGCACGCGTCCGCATCCGAAAGCTGGGCGAACGAGGCGTTTTTGTACGCATGCCCGAATTGCGGTAGCACGGAGGTTATCGACAAGGACAATCTGACGCATATCTGCCCGTTCTGCGGCACGCCCGCCGTCCTTAAAAGCGACGCTCTGCCGGGCGTCAAGCCGGACAGTCTGCTGCCCTTTACGCTGTCGGGCGCCGACGCCGAGTCCGCTTTTAAACGCTGGACGAAAAGCCGTCCGTTCCTGCCGTCCGCGCTGAAAAAGAACGTGAAAGCGGATAAATTCCGCGGCGTATTTCTGCCCGCTTGGACTTTCGACGACAACGCGTTTTCGACGTACGAGGGCAAGCTCGGAAAAACATATACCGTAACCGTGGGCAGCGGCAAAAACCAACGGGTCGAAACGCGCGTCAGGTACTTTCACGTGAGCGGCTCTTTATCCGAATTTTTCGACGACGTCTGCGTGAACGCGAGCGATAAAATAGAGGAAAAATATTTCAAAAAAATTCAGCCGTACGATACGAACGGCGGAGCGGCATACGACAAAAAATTTCTCGTGGGCTTTTCCGCAGTTCGGTACGGCAAGGACATTAACGCCGCGTGGGAGGAAGCGAAAGGGAAAATCGACGCGGCGGTTCGCGCTAAGATTTTGTCGAAATACGATTACGACCGAATTTCCTACCTGAACGTCAACACAACGCACAGCGGCACGACGTTTAAATACATACTGCTTCCGCTTTGGATTTCGGCGTTCCATTACGGGGGCAGAACCTTTAATTTTTTCGTCAACGGCACAAACGGAAATACGGCGGGAAAACGCCCGTATTCCGCGCCGAAAATACTCGCCGCCGTAGGCATAGGAATCGCGGTAATCGCGGCGGTCGCAGTACTGATAACGCAGATTTAAACGCGGATCGGAGATAATCGCGAAAGTCTTTCGAAAATGAGAGATGCGGACGGGCGTCTTTCCGATAACGCAAACTTAAAAACGGGAAACGTTTCGCAAATTCGGATATATTTACGAACGCGGAGGACGTTTCGGTCTTAAAAACGCCGGATATTTCACAAATACGCCCGCATAGAATACTCTTCCGGACTTGGGTATAAAAACTCTCGCAGAATACGGCGGCGTCAATGCGGCAAATATGATTTCAAATGCCGGACGCCTCACTAATATGCCCGTACGGAATACTTCGGCGACGGATTATGTGTTCGGCTGTATCGGTTATATCCGACAAAGCTCCCCCGGCGCGTTTATATATATGTTAAAGTTCTTGGATAAAGCTTCCCCGGCAAAATTTTCAAAAAAAGAAAAGATAACAAGCCCCCCTTTTTAAGGAGAAATTAACTATGAAGAAATACAATATAGCCGTAGTCGGCGCGACGGGAATGGTCGGAAATAAGTTCTTGCAGGTACTCTCGGAGCGGAATTTACCCGTCGGGGAATATTGTCTTTACGCGTCCGCGAAAAGCGCGGGCAGAAAGATAAATTTTATGGGCGAGGAGCTCGCCGTTCTGGAGCTGAAGCGCGAAAATATAACCGGAAAAAGATTCGATTTCGCGCTCTTTTCGGCGGGCGCGGCGGTCAGCCGCGATTTCGCGCCGGTTTTCGCGGACGCGGGTGCGGTCGTCATCGATAACAGTAGCTGTTTCAGAATGAATAAAGACGTTCCGCTCGTCGTGCCCGAGGTAAATCCCGAGGACACGCTTTGGAATAAGGGCATTATCGCCAACCCGAATTGTTCTACAATTCAGGCGGTCGTCGCGCTGAAGCCGCTCGACGATAAATATAAAATCAAAAGAATCGTCTACTCCACTTATCAGTCGGTTTCGGGCGCGGGAATGGGAGGCTATACCGACCTAATAGAAGGCGCGAAAGGCGTTCCGCCCAAGAAATTCCCTCATCCGATTTTCAATAATATAATTCCTCATATAGACTCGTTTTTGGAGAACGGCTACACCAAAGAAGAAGCCAAAATGATAAACGAAACGCGCAAAATTCTCCATAACGACGCTCTGAAAATCACGGCGACGACGGTAAGGGTTCCCGTGCCGTTCGGACACGGCGAGTCCGTCAACGTCGAGTTTTATAAGCCTTGCACCCTCGACGGAATCAGAGAAGCTATAGCCGCGCAAAACGGCGCGGTTCTCCTTGACGATCCCGCGAACGGCGTCTACCCTATGCCTTATCTCTGCGAGGATAAGGACGAGGTTTTCGTAGGCAGAATCAGACTCGACGAGAGCGTGGAAAGCGGTTGCAACCTCTTTATCGTCGCCGATAATATCCGAAAAGGCGCCGCGACCAACGCCGTACAAATCGCGGAGTATATGATTAAAAATAATGTTTTATAAAATACGCGGGAGAGACCTTTTGTGAACAAAAGGTTTCCCCCGCACACCTTTCCAAAAAACTTCAATATTTTGGTAATATTGAGCGCGGCGTATGCCGTATAACGTTTTAATTGAAATGCCGAATAGGCGCGCTATGCCGTATAACGCTTCTTTGAAAGGCGCGGCGGTAATAAAAAAACGTCCCCGCTTGATAAAAAACGCTTTTTGACTTTTCGCGCTCCCGTTGCGGAACGGTATTCCGTTTTAAAAAACGGTTATTAAAAAACGCGAGCGCGGCACCCGACAACGTTTCGTGAAAAAGCTTAACTACGGCGTTTGAGAAGAGCTTAACCGTAGCATTCGGTTTGAATAAAATTATTAAGATAACGTTAATTTTTTTTGAATGGGATGCGGGGAGAAAATTCTCCCTCCGTTTCGTAAACAAAAAACAAATAAGGAGCGGATATTTTTTATGAAAAATCCTATATTTAAGGGCTGCGGAACGGCGCTTATCACGCCGTTCGCGGACGGTGCGAAAAGCATAGATTTCGGCGCGCTCGAAAGACTGATAGATCGTCAAATTTCCGACGGCATAAACGCGCTTATAATTCTCGGCACCACGGGCGAGGCGGCGACGCTGTCGGTCGCGGAAAAAAGCGAGGTCATACGGTTTGCCGCCGACAGGATTAAAGGCCGCGTTCCTCTCGTCGTGGGCACGGGTTCGAACGACACGGAAACGGCGGTCGCAAATTCCGTAAACGCGGAAAGGCTGGGCGCGGAAGCGCTTCTGGTCGTTACGCCGTATTATAATAAATGCACGCAAAGCGGACTCGTTTCGCATTTTAAGGCGGTTGCGGACAGCGTCGGACTGCCCGTCATAGCTTACAACGTGCCCGGACGCACGGGCGTGAATATTCTGCCCGCGACGTTCGCGAAAATGTGCGAGCACAAAAATATATCGGCAATCAAGGAAGCGTCCGGAAATATGGACCAAATTTCCGAGATCTGCCGCCTCGCGCGCGGCAACGCTTACGTTTACAGCGGCGACGACGGACTAATCGTTCCGACAACCGCCGTAGGCGGTATAGGCGTTATAAGCGTGGCGTCGAATATCGCGCCCGGCTATTTCGCGGAGCTTGCGGCGCGCGCGCTGAACGGAGAGAATCAAAAGGCGCAAGATATGCAGCTCGACGCCCTGCCGCTTATCAAAGCGCTTTTTTCGGAGGTCAACCCGATTCCGGTCAAGGCGGCGGCGCGGATTTTGGGGCTTGCGGGCGGCGCGTTGCGTCCGCCGCTCACGGAAATCGAAGAGGCGAACCTATCGAATTTAAAGACGGTTATGCGGGATTTCCCGCCGTTTAAAAACGCGGCGATAAAATAAACGCCGCAATAAAAAATAAAAAAACAATGATTAAGCTCTTCCGGAAAGGAGCTCCGGATGGAAACCTTTTCTTGAGAGAAAAGGTTTCCGCCTTATAAATTTTCAAAAAATGTCAGGCTCTTTTTGAAACGGACGCGGAGAAAAAACCTTTTGTGAACGAAAAGGTTTTTCCCGTAAATACTTTTTTCAATCAATAAGGAAAAATTATACTATGATTAACGCTTTGATAATCGGAATAAGCGGAAGAATGGGACATATGCTCTATTCGCGGCTTGCCGGCAACGAAAAAATAAGAGTCGCCGCCGGCATAGACAAATACGCGGTAAAGCTCGATTTCGACGTTCCCGTTTTTACCGATATAAAGGACTGCGCGGTTCCGCCCGATGTGATAATAGACTTTTCGCATCCCGACTCTCTCGACGACATACTGGCTTACGCGCTTCCGAACGGCATCCCGCTCGTACTTGCTGTAACGGGCTATTCGCCGGAACAGCTCGACAAAATCGCGCGCGCCGCTAAAACCCTGCCCGTTTTTATGACCAGCAATATGTCGCTGGGCGTAAATTTACTCGTTTCGCTCTCCAAACAGGCGGCGGGCTTTTTGGGCGCGGACTTCGACGTCGAGATTGTCGAACAGCACCATAACCAAAAAGCGGACGCGCCGAGCGGCACCGCCGTGTCCATAGCGCGCGCAATAAACGAGGTTCTATCCGAAGACAAGGACTTTGTGTACGGCAGGTGCGGTAGCGCCGCCAAACGCCGTCCGTCCGAGATAGGAATTCACGCCGTGCGCGGCGGCACAATCGTCGGCAAGCACGACGTGATGTTCATCGGCACGGACGAGGTCATCACGCTGACTCACGAGGCGCAAAGCCGAAGAGTCTTCGCGGCGGGGGCGATCCGTGCCGCCGAATATATAGTCGGAAAAAAGCCGAAAATCTACAATATGAATCACCTTTTAGGATCCGATTATTCCGTAACGAACGTCTGCGTCGAAAACGATATAACGGTTTTCAACCTCCCTAATACGACCGTATCCGAATACATAGGTCTTTTCGACGCTTTCGCGCGGGCTAATATCAATATCGACATGATAAGCCAGACATGCGGTCAAAGCGGCGCGGTATCCGTCGGCTTTACCGTCAAGGATAAAAAAGCCGAAAAATCCGCGGAGATTTTGAACTCTCTCGGAATAAAATTTTCCGCCGTCGGCGAAACCGCGAAAATAACCTGCGAAGGGGCGGGTATGCAATATCAAAGCGGCGTCTTTAAGGATATAATAAGCATATTGAACGGCGCCGCCGCCGAAATATACCTCGTTACGACAAGCGAAACGAAAATTTCCTGCTGCGTCGATTCCCCGTCCGCCGACGGCGCGGCGAAATTGTTATCAAATTACTATATAAAATGATTTTTTATGAAATTTATGCGGGGATGGGGATTTTATGAACAAAATGTTTTTCCTCGCGTCTCTTTTTAAAAAAATTTATCAATTTTATCGTATAAACGGGTAAGCGCGTTATTTACATGTTTTTTTGTAAAGCCGCATTTTTTTATTTTTTATTTTTGCGCTTTTTCACGCGGCGCAACCGCGCTTTTTTACCCTCATTTTTATGTTTCTTTTCATACGCGCAATCACGTTTTTTCAGCCCTTATTTTACGCTCGGCCGAAAGAATTTCATACCGCTAAATTTCAGTTTTTCAAACGCCTTTTATTGTATTTTTCAATTTTTCGCACTTTACGACCTTTCTTTATTTTTTATGTTTTTTTAAGATCCGCGTTTACTTCGCCATTTTCGCCATCTCTTTTTTCAGTCGGAGAATAATCTTTTTTTCTAACCGCGAAATGTACGATTGCGAAATGCCCATCATCTCGGCTATTTCCTTTTGCGTCTTTTCGTCCGCGCCGAGTATGCCGAAACGCAGACGGATTATAAGTTTTTCCCTGTCGGATAGCTTCTTGTAGGATTCCAAGAGCATATCCTTTTCTATGGAGTTTTCTATATTTTTATAAATGCCGTCGGGTTCCGTACCCAAAATGTCGCCGAGAAGAAGCATATTTCCCTCCCAATCGACGTTCAACGGCTCGTCTAACGAGACCTCTGACTTAATTTTAGAAATTTTTCTTAAATGCATAAGAATTTCGTTCTCGATACAGCGGCTGGCGTATGTGGCAAGCTTTATATTTTTTTCCAAATTGAAGGAATTTACTCCCTTAATCAGCCCGATCGTACCTACGGAAATCAAATCCTCTATGTCCACGCCCGTATTCTCGAAACGCTTCGCGATATAGACCACCAATCTTAAATTGTGCTCTATAAGCTCGGTTTTAGCGCTCATATCGCCGTTTTGAAGTCTAACGACCGCGTCGATTTCCTCGGACTGCACGAGCGGACGCGGCAGAGCCTCGCCGCCCGATATATAATCCACGCCGTCCTTTCCGTCGTTTTCACCGCCGCCGTCCTTTCCGTCCTTTCCGAAATTAAAAAAATCGCCGGTCTTTTTCAGAACGCTTTTTACATTCGCTTTTAATTTGTCCACGCTCTCGGACGTGAAAATTCCGCGTATTTTATTCGGCGTATTATTCCCGTTTCCGAAAATACCGCGAATTTTATTAAGCGCGTTCTTTGCCCCGCCGACGATGCCGCCGCCATCCTTTTTTTCGGAATTTGAAATACCGCCGTTTTCATTTTTTTTGGAATCTAAAACGCCGCCGTCTCCGCTTTTTTGCGGACTTGAACCGACGCCGTTCCCGCTTTTATTTTCGTCTTTCCCGTAATTTGAAACGCCGTCGCTTTTCGCTTTTTCGCCGTCCGCGTCCGTTCCGAAAAAAACGCGCGTTTTTTTCAAAATTTTTTTGATAAGCCCCTTGATATCTTGCATAAAATCTCCTCCGTTCGGCTATAATTTTCACTTCGGCGCCGCCCCCGTCAAGTCCTTAAGTTTTCCGTCCCCAAAGCGTCTTGCCGTTAATAAATACTTTTTAAGCCGTAAAATCTCCTCCGCTTCGACATTATTCCGCCGCGAAAGAATTTTCAAAGCCGTTAAAATTTTAAAATCTTTCCTCTCCCGTCATCTCGCTGTGAAGGAGTATTTTGAAATTTTTAAATTCCTTATCGGCGACCGCTACCGTCATATTCTCTATTATATTCGCGTTCTCGCCAAAATATATCCATAATTTGTCAACCTTGAACGCTTTCAGACTGCATCTGCCGCCCACTGTGTTTATTTCCAGCGTGTACGCCGACGGATTTTGCGCCGCGATAATTCTTTCGGCAACGTCCGCGCTGATAATCGCCGCAGGCGTGTTGTCGCTCGTATCGTACAGCTTATTGCCGCTGTCGTAATAACCCGTCAATTCCTCGCAAAAACCGCCGATAACCAATTTCGTTCTGTAATAAAACCGCTTGCGCCGCCGCTCGCGCGCCGAGATAAACAGTCTCCTGACTAGTAGAAAGAAAACCGCGCCGCCGCCCAAAACGAACGGGATCACCGCGCCCGCGCTTCCGCCATAGACCGACGCGCCCGCGATTGCGCCGGATTGCAGGTTGAAAAGTCCGCCGATAACGCCGCCCAAAAAGAAGGAATAGCCCGCAAAAACCGCCGCGCGCCATACGTAAGCTCCGATACTCTTATTTTTGAATACCGCCGTCATCAACAGCGCTGCGGACGCCTTATACGCGACCGTAAAATACTTTACAAACGGCAATAAAAAAGCCGCGGCCGTACCGATTAGGGCGGATAAAAACAGCCTCTTAACGGAAATCCTTTCTCTCAGCGTCGTCAACGCGAGATAAAGCACAAGCATGTTTATGCCCATGTTGATTATTAAAAAATATTCTATGTAGACGACCATAAAAACGAATAATATTGTCGCATACGAACGTAAAAAGATACTTTCCGTAAATGTCGAAAAGCTTTAAGCGAAGAGGATTTTTTATTTTTTATTTTAATCATACGGGGGAAGTCTTTTGTGAACAAAAGATTTCCCCCTCTCCCCCGCGTCCCTTTCCTAAAAACTTTACGGCGCAATTATGACCGCCCGCCGTCTCTGCGTCTCGATAAAACGTCTCCGACGGGCGCGTCGCTCTCGTATTTCAGCACGATTTCGCCGAATTCGCTTTCCGTTATTCTGCCCAGTTCGCCGAAGGCGTCGTTGACAACGATGAATTCCGTCAGCGTATTTTCGTTCAGCATTCTCGCGAGTTTCAACAATTTCACCCTTTCCGACACAAAAACGGCGCGTTTTTCCACGCCGTTATATATATTTTTCGAACCCGAACAACTGTCGCCGAAATGCGCGTACATTTCCTTTTTCGTACCGGAAACCGCTCCGTGATACAAAAATACCGCCATTATTCCCGCCGTGATATTTATTTCGCGAAACGCCGAATATATGAAAAAAGCGAACAGAAAAACAGACGCCGATACGCCGAGTATTTTCAACTTCCCGAGAGCGGCGCGCTTATTTTTCGCGAGCGCGAGCGCGACGCGGCTCCCGTCGAGCGGAAAAATCGGAAGCAGGTTGAACAGCGCGATCGAAACGTTCGCGTAAGCGAAAGCGTCCGTATACACGTATAATTCCGGAATCAGCCACCAGAGCGCAAACAAAAGTACGGCGATAAACAGATTAAAAAGCGGTCCCGCGAGCGCGATAATTACGGCGTCGTTTTTGCGCATTTTTTCTTCGCCGTACAACACCGCGCCGTAAGGCATCAGAACTATTTGCCGCATTATATAACCCCTGCCGTACGCGATTCTGGCATGCGCCATTTCGTGCAAAAGTACGGTCAGCGTGGAATTGACGAGTAGCGCCGCCTGCCCCCTAACAACTAAAAAGACCGCGAGCAATATAAAAAGCGGGCTGATTTTGAAATTGTACATAGCGACACACCAAATTTACGCCGAGTTCTTTTTTTAATCAGACGGGAGGAAACCTTTTGTAAATAAAAGGTTTCCTCCCTCGCCTCTTTATCAAAAATCTCCGCGATTATACCGGTTAAACTTTCAAATTCCGCGCCGCATAATTTGAAAAAAATTTGAAGCGAGCTTCAAATTTGGCGGGTATCCCCGCCTTTTAACGCCGTCACAGTGAAAAGCCGTAAAATGTTTTGCATTTTAAAGCCGCGTACCGTAACCTTTTAAATTACGCGCCGTACAGTTTAAAATTTATTCGCTATAATATCACGTTACGCTTTCAAGCGGCGGCGCCGGATTGTCGAATTTGAAAACGCCGTTTTCTTAAAAAAAACGGCGTTGCGGGCGGTAAAACCCGCCCGCGTAAATAAACGCCGCTCGCAGTGATTACGCAAAAAAGCGAGGTTTTTTACGACCGCGTAAAACGCGGTCGTAAAGGTGCGCGCGGTATAATCTCAAAAATATAATCACTATAAAAAACGATTATATTATATAATTTTTAAAACGAGCATAACGAAGGCCGCCAAAATTCCGACGCCCACAGGGATCATAATCGCGTCGTACATATCGAGCTTACCTTTTAAGCCCTTTATAAACGACATATTCGGACGCGGCAACCCCGCGCTCGGTTTCCTCTTTTTTTCGACGGTCGGCGGCTTGTCCGCCGTTCCGTCCGGCGCGCCTATTTTATTTTCAAAGTATTCGTTTTCCGTGATTACGGTATTCAGTTTTTTGATGTCTCCGTAATTCATAGCCAAGCCCTCCGTCATTTTAATCGCAACGCTAAATTATATGAACGTAAAACCGCCGATAGAACGCGAAAATCCTTTTATTCTTGTAAAAAAAATACGGAGACCCTTAGCTCATACTCCCGTATTTGAATGTTCCGGTAAATTCTCGACGAATAAACCGTCGTTACCGCTTTTTATCACGAAAATTTAAAGTTCTTCCGCATTTTTTAATATTCAAGCAAAATTCTTTTGAAAACGCGCCCGAAGTATCACGTAAAACGGCAAATTCGAAACACCTCTAAACGCATAATATTTAATCATATATAACGCAATAGTAGAAATAAAGGGGGATAAATAATGAAAAAGAAAAGCGAAAACCAAACACCGCAACCCATTGAATACGTCGCACCCGACCTATCCAAAATGACGGAACAAGAAGTCGTTAAGTTCTTAAAACGCATATTCAAAAATGAACGCAAAATCACAAGCGATTTTTTGTTTAATCTCGGTGAGAACAGCACATACACCGAAACACTTGAAATGTATATTGAAAAATATGCCCCTTTGTTTACCGAAAACCACGACGCCGAAAGTCGTAAGTTTATAAAGTGGGTATTAAATGACGGTATAGCAAAATTGCAATCTTTACACGACAAAATCACAGAATTAGAAAAGAAATACAATTTGCCAACCGAAAATGACGATTAAGGAAAACAAAAGTAATAAATGTATGTGTGCTTTACAACTGATTGAAAAATTCTTTTAATTCGGTTTTGAGTGAAAAGTCCAGTGCCTTTATTTCAATGCCTCGCAAAGCGGCTTCCAAATGATATAAAATAACCACACAAGTTGACGGATATTGTGCCTTTAACCTAAATACGGCTTCTTTGCTGCCTATTTTACGCAACTCTTCCATAGAGTTAATTCCTACGGATTTCAACTTCTTTTGCATTGTTTTGCCAAGTAATTTTTCTTTCATACTTCGGTATTATAACATACTTTCGCAAAAACACAATTTAATTGTGGCTTGCTTTTGTTTGTTTCCCCTTTCGCCATAAATATAAAAGCACACACGCAAAAATAAAGCAAGGTCGCCCCAAGCGTTCACTTTAACCTTGCTTTATTTTTGTGAGTGTGCTAACTCCAAACGGCGAAATGGGGCAACAAACAAAACGGACAAACACTAACCATCGCCAAACGCAACCAACCCATACCGTTTCCCCAGAGCCGAAAAAGAAAAAAAATATGAACTGCTTTTATAACTATTCTTTTGTAATTCTTATTCGCAATATAGTTTTCAAATCGCCCGCTTTAACTTTCCGTGCATCGCTCAAATAAATTTCTTTGTGTCCTTTTGAATTAAATTCGCTTTTGTATCCTTGCTCTGCAATGTAATTTTCTAATATCTTAAATGATTGTGGCTCGTTATCGTAAGACCCAATATGTAAAATTTGTGCGACTTGTCCGTCTACTATTTCTTTGAAATAGATTTTATCAAATAATTCGTTAGCCTTTTTTGATTTAACAATTTCAACTGCTTTATTAAAAATATCTGCCGTTACAAATGACGGTTGCTTTATCATAAGGGTGTAAACTAATTCGTCTTTGTTTAACTTTTTGGCTTGCTTGCCCTTATCGGTTAAAGTCCATTGCCCTGTCAATGGGAAAACCGTATAATCAAAATAACCTTTCAAGTCTTTGAACTTCATTTTAATTGCATACGCAACATTGTATAAGGCTTCAACTCGTTTTGTAAAATCTACACCGTTAGGGTTGCCAACACCGTCAATGCAAATAAAGTTAAATGCTGACAAAGTCAAAATTGTTGGCTTGGTCGTGCCGTAAATGTTTTTCTCTTGTTTCATATATTCGTATTTCATAAATTTACTCCTTTGTTTTAATATGCAATTTCAATTTATCTATCGCCCAATCATAATGACTTGCTGTTGCGGATATACAATAACTGCCCAAACTTGTTGTGCCTGTCCAATCAAAATGTGCCTTTGTAAATAATTCATTGTCCGTGAATTTTTCAATTAAAGTCATAACTTTTTTATGGCTGTCTTTTATCATTTCAATGGCTTTCGCATAGGGTGTGTTTTGGTGTTTTTGCCAAAAACCAATATTCATTTTACCGTAAGTTTTCCAAGTGTAGGGTGTTGGTAAAAACGGTTTACTTTCGCCTTTTGTGTTTGCGGTTATCCAATTTATTAAAAGATTGTGCCATTCGTATAAATGGATTAAAATATCACGGATATTTTTATCTCGCCCCCAATGTTGCTCTTTGCCAACTTCCGCTCCAAACTTAAATGTTGCAGTTTGTTCACTTTCGCTCATAGAGTTTCTAATAACTCTTTTTATAACTCAAAAATACGCGGTCGATACCAAGACCGCAAATTGCTTTTATTGCGTCAAATGTCAATTTTAATATAGGACTTCCATTTAATTTTATATGTTTCTATAATGGCGTTATTTACTCATTTCTTTGCGCTTATAACCTCATTTTTGCAATATGCGTTCATACCGTCCGTAAGTTTCTTTATAAGTATATCTTTTGTATCGGTATTGTGAAACGCAACATTATATTTGCCCGCAATTTCTTGTAGCGCGTTTAGAGGATAAGCTTGCCAGCACTCCACGAATTGTTTTATAACACTTATGTATTCTGCGGTATTTTCTTTTGCGCTTTTTGCAATCGATTGCTCCAATAACAAAGGCAGATCGGATAAATATTTGCCGCCCCTATAACAATGAATGCAATAATCGTTATTCTTGCTTCCGTCTTTATTTGTCCCTATTTCATCATCTTTCGTTAAAAGCATATCACAAATTTTGCAGATTTTTTCTTCCATAATAAAAATATCCTCCTACCTAAATTCAACTCTCTCCGCCGTTAATGACCACGACCCAACTCTCGCCGCTGTTTTCGTTTCCGAAACCGGCGACGTTAACCGTTTCGACTCTCCCGATAAACCGGCACCTTTGCGCCGGCGTTGACCCGTCCGTCAATCAATCGGACGGGTTCTCTCCGGCTCTAAAGCCCGTATGTCCAAACGCGGCTCTCCTTACCTTATCAAAAGACGCGCTTTCTTCCTCGCCGCCGTCGCTTCCGTTATGCGCAATCCCGCGCTCAAAGCTCTCTACGATAAAAAAACCTTCT
>JAISOS010000018.1 GCA_031275485.1 Clostridiales bacterium
CGCGGAGCAGTTAAGACATTACCTGCGTACCGGCTCATTCAAGTAGTCCGGCGGCACCGGCTCCGTATCTCTCCGAGGGGTATCCCTCGGAGAGATACGGGGCGAACAAAGTAAGCTAACTTCTTCTTGTTTGCAAATAATTCAAATGTCCTAACATTGGGGAGCACTTCAGGGGAAACCTTTTCTTGAAAGAAAAGGTTTCCCTCTCGCCCCTTCCGAATAACCTTGCCTTTATATATCTATGCCTCTTTTGCTCCTACGTAAATACCTTATCTCAATTGCGAAAACTTCTTTATCGCGCCCGTATATATATCGAATATCTGAGCCACAGTGAGATTCGATATGCCGTTGCCGTTATTGACGACGACCGCCACCGCATCCAAGGCTATATCAAAGTGATTTAAAGCCGCGCCGTCCGCCTCTTTCAAAGCCGAACTGCTCATTCCGATAACGTTGCCGACATTATCCGCTTTCGCGTCCGCAATCCCAGCCGAGGAATTCACGGTATCCAGATTAAACTCTACGCCGGCGGCTTTCGAACCGCATATTCTTATATAGTCGGCAATAAGGTCGTCCATCAAAGGTTCCACGGATGTCGAACCTCTCAGATACACTCTGCCGCTAAGGTTGCTCTCGGGAAGCATGTACGCGGTCTTTCCGTCGCCGTCCTGTCTGACATACCCGTCCTCCACGACAAGCTGAGCGTCCGAAGAATTCAAATATCTCATGAAATCGGCCGCCGCCGCAGTCAGACTAACCGACTTATTCGTTATTATAACGAAAGGTCTTTTCAACGCGTAGCCGCCGTCCAAAACCGTTTCCGCGCTCGGTGCGACGCCGTTCACACTTACCGCCTTTACCGTTCCGTCCACCGAACCGAGTGAAACGTAACCGATCGCGGTCGCAGCGCTCGCAACCTTAGTTATAACCGCCCCCGTCGAATCGAGCTGAACTATGCTTTCGACGAAAATACCGGACGGCTGCGCCGCGCCGCCCGCCGTCTTAGCAAGACTGTCGCCCGCAACGTTCTTGATAAGCCCGTCGAAAGCGTCCCTCGTGCCGCTACCGCTCGAGCGCGCGATAACGAGAATATCCTTTTCTTTCGGCGCCCTGGGACACGCCGTCAGAGAAAACAACCCCACACCCGCGCATAAAACCATGAGAAAAACTTTGAGTAATTTTGACTTTTTCATCTTTTTTCGCTCCTTATACCTATGAATTTTATGGTTTAATTATAAAGGATAATCGTGGAAAAATCAGTAAGGGCGTGTAAAAAAAGTGTAAAGTTAAGTAAAAAAATATATGGAGTGAATTTTTGTTTTTAAGAATTATGCGGGAAAAACCTTTTTTGCTTAAAAAATTACGCGGGAAATAACTTTTGCGATCAAAAGGCTTTTCACCGCATCCCTTTCAAAAAAAATCAATGCTTTGACAATTCGTTTTGTATAAATATAGAACTTCGGATATGCGGAGCATATCCGGCTTGAATTACCCGTCGGACTCAACGGGTATAACTTAAATCTCACCGTTGTAGCATAATATAACGGGAGGGATTACGGCGCGTTCGTATAAAGCTTTATCGACCGATTTCGGTTCGTTTTATGTTCGTATATCGTTGTTTTTTCAGTCACCGCGCGGTCGTTATGAAAACGCCAAAATACAAATGCCCGGAATACATCTGATAAAATTTTACCTTCGCACCCATATAATGCTTTGCGCGACAAAACCTATTACGATAATCTTTGCGATTCATATTTTTGCCCGAAATGCCGCCCAATTGTAGCTACGCGGGTTCGCTATGCCCGCAAAAAATATACGTATGTCCGCAAAAAGCAACGCCTGTCCGCGCGGTCCGCAAGGCTTACTAGGCGTACAAGGTCCTACCGGCGCGACGGGTCCAAAGGGGTGACGACGGCGGCGCGGCGGCGAGTTCGCCTCTTACGCTGGTTCCGTTCGCCTCTCACATTGCGCCCAATGTATCGACGGATGCTAGCGGCAATCCATCGAACGCCAGCGCGATTACGTTTTGCGGTCAATCCCCCGTCATTCCATTGGTCTCTAACGGCATTGTGATCTTATCGGGTGACAATCAGGATGTATTTTCCTTGCCGTTCGACGCCGTTATAGATAACAATATGCGGCGTTTAACAATTATTCTAATATAACCTTTCCTGTTGGTCTAACCGTTTTTCCGTTTATAAAATTATATACCGCGTTTTCCGACTGTAACATGTTCAGCCTTATAGAGGCTACAAAGACTTTGGTTCGAATAGGACACAGCGGTACGGTTTCGGCTAGAACGGCGCGTTCAGGCTCACTGCAACAAATCGTTAATCTTAATAGAAACTATAATTTTTATTTCATAGGCGGAATCGCGCTGAAGCAGGCGTAAAACATAAGGAAACGCCGCGAAACGTACCCCGCGGTGTCTTCATACTAACATAATGTCTGTTATGACATGAATGCCGAGCAATGACGCGCTTCGTTCAAAATGCCATGGCGAACGCGAAAACCGCCTAAATTTCGTCTTATTTCGATAGTGTGCAAAAAGTTTATTATTATGAATGCATCCTAAATATAAAAACTCAACGGCGGCGTTTGGGTTTTTCAAAAAGCCTCGCCGCAACGCTCGGTTCGGATAGAATTATAAAGCGCATATTTTAAGGTCTTAATTGGAAAGAACCGCAGGGGGAAAACATTTTTTGATTCTCACAAAAGGTTGCCATCCGCATAAATTTTGAAAAACCCCAAAAAATCTCCTCTCCGCATAATCGGAGATTGTCAAAAGCCCCCTAAAAAGGGGGCTTCACGTTTTTTTTTGTTTCGTTGCTTTATCTACTGACCGTTTGCGCGTTAAAAGCGTTCTCGGAGGTTATGCCTTGGAAAGTGAGCGTATTGTCCTCTACGATTATGAACGACAGTCTGTAAGTCTGCGCGTGTTTCTCCAAAACGACGAGCTGCAAAATCTTGCGCAAAGCGGAGCTAAGTTCAACGTCGCGCAAAAAACCGACATCCGCGAGCGTTTTAGCGGCGTTGCCGCCGTTCCTGCCGCCGTCTTGAAAATGATAGAAATCAAAACCGTTGGCGCCGGGCTCGTTGAGCCGCCAATTATGGCTGTGTCCGCTTACCGAAAAATCGACGTTAAAAGCGTTCGCGCGCACCGTGAAACGGTCCCTCACTTCGGTATGCGCCTCATCCTGCCGCGTCGTGAATTCCCAATCATGCATAAGTATGATACTGTTTACGGACGGGTCGGGGGTCGGCAGACTCTCAAACCACTCGACCTGCTCGGTAAAATAAGGTATCATATCGTAAAAACCGTCGTGCTCCCATTGGTCGCCGTCCTCATTTTCAGCCGTGTCGAACACCGTAAAGAGGTTGTTGCCGCGACGCACCTGATAATACATATTCGTCAGTCCCAATTTCAATCCGATATCCTCAACCTTTTCGTTGCCGCGCACCTCGTGATTGCCGCGAACAAAAATGCTCGGGATCTCGCCGCCCGTAAGAATATGCGCGCCGCCTATGAAATACTTTGCAATCTGCCATTCGTTGACGAAAAAGTCGGCGAAGTCGCCCAGCAAAATCACAAGATCCGGCTCGTCTTTGACGTTCGCCGCCGCTTTTTCCAAAAGCGAAAGTTCGTTATGCCAATCCGACGCGGAAAGAATTTTCGGGTTCACGGCGTTCGTCGTATCTTTCAGAGTATATGTCTTTGTGTCAATCGTCTTGCCCAGCTTACCGCCGTAAGAGAGCCGCTCCAAAACGCGCGTAGCGTGAGCGGTGTATTGATTCCCGTCCAACTCCTCGCGCGGAATTTTCACCGCGTGTATTCTGCCTATTGACTTATAACCCGCTTCGTTGGCATAGACGGTTTTTTCT
This sequence comes from Clostridiales bacterium, assembly GCA_031275485.1. Lineage (GTDB taxonomy): Bacteria > Bacillota > Clostridia > Christensenellales > JAISNN01 > JAISNN01. Next base: position 3,883 of record JAISOS010000018.1, read on the forward strand.
TCTCCCTGATACTTATAAGTAACATAACCCTGCGCGTCCGCGTTCGTCGCGAATACGACGGAATATTCGCCCGTGCCTATGTCGAGAACTATCGGCATAGCTTCGAATTCAAACGAAATAGGCGGTATCTTGAAAATTGCCGCCGCGCCTATCGCGCCCACGAAAATCACGCTCAAAACAACAGCCGTTATATTGCGCGCTTTCGCCGAAATTTTGAGGTTCGGAAAGCAAAGCAACAGGAACGGCACGCCGAACAGCGCCGCGAGGAACGGCGCCGCCGCGCCGATAATTATGTAGGCGGTCTCGAAGTGCGCTATGTCCGAAGAAACGTAGTTTACCGCCCAGAAAAAAACCGACAGGATAAGCGAGATAAACGAAACGAAAAATATCGGAATAGGTATGCGTTTTTTCGCAAGCGTCGCCGCAGCGACTCCGACATTGTAGACCGCGTTCGCGATCATAACGTAAAAAAGCAATTCCGAAAAGCCGTCGAACACCTCATGATCAATGAACACATAGCCTATGCGGAAACTGTAATTTACAATCGCCGCCGAAACGGCAATCAACGCCGCCAGCACCGCGAGAAATCCGCCGATTACTCGAAACGGTCCAACCTTGCCCGCAATCTTACTTTTACCGGTCATAATGATAAATTTCCCCCTTAGAAATTACTTTATCATATTATACCATATCCGAAAAGACTTTTCAATACATTTCAAAAAATAATTTTTTTTTATTGTTAGTTTATAATAGGTCTGTCAGTAGGACGACCACGTTCCGTTTAGGAATTCAGAGGTTCGCCCTATCGGCGGACCTTTTTTATTTGGAGAAAACAGCCCGTTTGACATAACCCCTATCGCGACTATGGACGGCGTTGTTTGCACCATGTGCCCGGTCAAGCCTTTTGCCGCGTCTAAAGCGTTGCTTGTCGCGCCGTAGTTTAGCAATCCCGCCATAAAATCAAAAGCGATTGCGCCCGAATTTGAGGCGGGCATCACTAACGGCGTTGTCGTTATGAAAGGTATACTTACGCCGCAGCTTCTTGTCGCGTTTCTAAAATAGGCGTACACGATATTTTCGTATAGGATTATCGCGCCGCCACCGACTTCAAGAGCCGCGAGTTTTTGTTTCTCCGCCATGGTGTAATCCTCGGTTGATAGCCCTTTCCCAGTTACCTTATCGACCTTGCCGTCAACATCGGTTTTAGCCATTGACTCTCCTTCGCCCCTCCGAAGGGCATTAAAAAACCGCCTCGTTTGAAGCGGTCATTTCTTTCTGTATCGTTTCTCCACATATTGCTTTAATCGGTCGGTGAAGTCTATCCGCGTTTTACCGAACAGGCAGGTCACATACGGGTCGGTCTTATTGAATTTTAAGCCCGTAGCGTTATCGACCTTTTTACAGTATTATTAGCACCGTCAAATGCGCTCAATTCCCGTACTCTCGCCGTATATTCGCCCACCGATGCCGTTCCCTGCACTTCGAACGGCGCCTCGGGTATTTTAACGTCAATCGGCGTTAGGTCTTTTAGCGGGTACAACTCCACCTTAAATTGAATTTTTATTCCGTCCTCGCTTATCTCGATTCTATTGATTGTATTTAAGAGCATCGCTTTTTTGTCTTTGTGCGAGGCGATGTCGAATTTATATGCCCAATTGTCGAAACCCTCGGTTATACCTTTTTTAACCGAAAGTTCTAAATCTATTTCCTCAATTTCCGCCCGCGCCTGCGCCTGCTGTTCAAGTAGTAAAATTCGCTCGGCTTTCCTCCCGTCGAGGAGTTTCGTAATATCGTCCTTGCCGAACGAGCTTTCACCGAGAAGCGATTTTACGATTTCCTCGCTTAACTTGTCGATTTCGCGTTGTTTTTTGGCTATGTCGCGGTTAGTCTCGGCAAGTCGCTTTTCCGCCGCAGTACGCCTTTGGGTCGCATTGTCCTCATTGCTTCTTAATAACCGTTCCTTATCGATTTCCAACACAAAGTCTTTTGCGTGCCGAATAACTATTTCGTCGAGGTTCGCGCAGTTCCATATTTTTCTGCGACAGCCTTTACTGAATTTTTCGCTTGTCAAGCAACGGTAATGATAGTCCTTTCCCCATTCCGGCTTCGGCTTGTTTTTCCTATCGTAATTGTTATATGAGTAATACGTCGTAAGCTTTGACCCGCAATCGCCGCAGTATAATAGCCCGCTTAGCAATTGCCCGTGCCGCGTAACCCTGTAACCCTTATTCGTATTAACTTTTTTCGCTTGGGAGAGCAACCTTTGTGCGGCAAAGAATGTTTCACCGTCTATCATAATAAAACTCGGCATAACGGGAGATTCTACAAGCGGTTTGTTTTTAACGTTTTTATGCAACTCAAATACCCCTATGTATATTTTTTGCCTAAGAATATTGGAAATCAAGCCCACCGCCCACGTTCCACCCTTATGCGTTTTTATGCCGTTATCGTTCAAATATTTTACTATGAGCCGAATGCCGTAATGCTCTTTTGTGTAAAGGCGGAATATCAACCTCACGACTTCCGCCTGACTCTCGTCAATCTCGATGTCTTTAATCGCCTTACCTTTATAATTGAGCGTGCCGCGACTTATATTTTTATACCCGAACGGCGGAGGTCCGCCGCACCACCGTCCCTGTTTCACGCCCTCTAATTTTGCGTCGCAAACGCGGGCGGAGGTTTTAAGACTTTCGCCTTCGGCTACCTATATCTTTTTGCACCCTCAAACGGGGGGTAAAAGAGAGGAACTTATCCGACTTTTGGTCGTTTTGCGGCGTTTGGACATAAAAAAACGGCCGCAAGCGGTTTTGCCCGCCTACGACCGTCAGCTTTGCTTTTCGTTCGCCACGTTTTGCTCTTTATCCCTCATAGTCCGCTCCCACGTATTTTGAGCCGTTGCCGCCGTGTTCTACGCCGCCGCCCGTTATGTGTTTCAGCCTGCCGCTTGCCGTCAGCGTTCGTAGGCACGACAATGCCGTACAGCGGTTTAAGCCTATAAACTCCGCTATTTCCTTGCGCGTCTTCGGCTCCCGGCAAAATTCCGTTATCGCGTCGTCGTCCCTGACGTACTGCGGGTTGTCGCTGTTTACGAATTGCTGATGCATAGAGCGCGGGGCGAACGGCTTTGTTATCAGTAGCCTGCCCTCTTCGATTAAGCGGTCTATGTGCCTTTGCCTGACTACCGCGACCGCCAGTCCGACCAGCTCCACGATTTCGCTTTGGCTTCGCGGTACGGCGCAGAAGTTTACGACGGCTTCGTCCGAGGGCATCCCGAGCCGGATTGCGTTTTGCACCGTCTTGCCGTGCCGCCCTTTCACATACGGCTCTTTGCGCGTTACAAAGTGCGTTCCTATGATAGGCTCTTGCGGCTTTGCCCTACGGATGAAGTCTGCAAGCATTCCTTTCTTGCCTTTTTGGTCTTGACCGTCGAAGACCTCGTCCCAATTCACCAGCTTTTCGGTGACGGCTTTCTTTTCCGCAATCGCGGCTTCGCTTTCTTTGACACTCGCTTCTACGGTTTTCAATTCGTTGTGAAGGGCTAAGTATTCGGACTCTTTCGTTTTTATCAGGTCGTCGAGCAGGTTCTGCGAGAACGCGCTTTCCCCGATGATTACCCGCATTACCTCGTCTTTCAGTTTCCGTATTTCAAAGTCTTTTTTGGATATTTCGGCTTCGAGTTTTTTCCGTTGCGAGGCAAGCTCCGCAAGCCTTATCCCGGCGGCGTTACTGTAATCGCTGAGTAGCTTTTCCTTGTCTATCGTGCGCACAAATCCTTTCGCGTCGTGGACGACCATTTCGTCAACCCTCGAGCAAGCCCATAGCGCGGGTTTACAGCGTGTGCCGTCGGCGAATTGCTCCGCAGACGGTTGGCAGATGTAGTAAAACTTACCGCCGGCTTTATCACGCTCATCGATAGGCTTGCCTTTTTCATGGCTCGGATATTTGTAGTGTCCGACGAGTTTTCTACCGCAGTTTCCGCAGTAGGCGAGTCCGGTGAGGAGCATTCTGCCGTGGACGGTGGCCCTGTTGTCGCTTTTGCCGAACGGCGCGACCCTCGTTCTGTTTTTATCGCATAGCTTCTGCACCGCGTCCCAATCGGCTTGCTCGATAATCCTTAAGCTTTCTACGAACGGGGATTCGATTCTCGGCTTTTTGCCGTTCGCGTGTAGCACCATGACTCCCGTGTAGTTTCGCAGGTGGAGCATTGCGCTTACGCGCACCGGATTCCATTTAACGCCGTGTACGGAGCGGTATCCTTTTTCGTTAAGGAGGTTGGATATCATGCGCATTCCGTAACGCTTGTTAAGATACAGGTCATAGACCAGTCTTACCACCTCCGCTTGCTCGGGGTCAATCTCGATGTCGTAGACGGGTCTGCCCTTAAAGTTAACGCTTCCTTTCAACACCCTTTTGTAGCCGTAGGCGGGAACCCCGCCCGTCCATTTCCCCTGCCGTATCAATTGCGCTATCGCGTCTTGACACCGCGCCGCCGTTTTTAACGATTCGTTTTCCGCCATCCAAAATTTCAGATAGACGAGTAATTTGTCCTGATGCGTCGCCGACGTAATCTCGCCTTCAGTATACGATATCACTTTTACCCCGCGCGTGTTCAAATATTCCACAACGAGCGGCGTTTCGGCGGCGATACGTCCGAGCCTGTCCGACATATAGATTCCGAGGATATCGAACTCCTTGCGGTCGGCCATCGCCTTGATTTCATTGAGCGCGTCGCGGTCGGCGGCGTGAACCTTGAATCCCGAGACGCCGCCCTCGACCAGCTCTTTTTTAAACTCCCAGCCTTGGTTTTCAGCCCACGGTTTTAGGATGTTTCGTTGCAACGGTATGTCGTTTTCGCTGTCGGTTTGTTTCTTCGTGGACGCGCGGTAGAGTAAGACCGCGCGCGGTTTAGGCGTTGTCATTTCGGCGATTTCCATTTACGCCGCCTCCTTTGGGAAAATCAGGATTGCCCACTTTTTCGCCGCTTCGTCATAGCGGCAAAGCTGACTGCCGCCGTCGTAGCTGATGTAGCAGTAGTCGACCGCGCCTTTCGTAATCACGCCGTAGTCTTTAATTTTGGCTTTCTCAAACGCACGGCTTTTGGGTACGTAGCCGCGGCGGTTTTCGAACGCAAAAGAAAAACTAAGCGTCAATGCTAAACGAAAAAAATTCAGGCGCGATTGCGAATTTATGGCAAACGTTCCGCTTGCAACTCCATGATAAATTTTAATGCGTATTCCCTGTGGAAATTTATACGGCAAATATTTTGGAACGTATATTAGGCGGCAAACGAGGCAATACTCATCGATAGCAAAAAAAATTATTTTACAAGGAGTTTTCAAAGTGAGAAATTACAAAAATGTTCTGCTCGACCCCGCCGATTGCGTCCTGCTGGTTATAGATCATCAGCCCCAAATGTACTTCGGCGCGGAGGGAAAATTGCGCGCGCAAATTATGAACGCCGTCAAAGGCTTGACAAAAGCCGCCGCTATCTTTCAAATTCCCGTCGTTATGACCACCGTTACCGCAAACACGTTCGCGGGCGTAATGTACGACGGCGTTACGAACGTCTTTCCGGGACACCAGCCTATCGACCGCACTTCCTTGAACGCGTGGGAGGATCCCCGCGTTAGAAAAGCCGTCGCCGACACTAAACGCAAAAAAATCATCCTTGCCGGAATGTGGACGGAGGTCTGCGTCGCCTTTCCCGCGCTCTCGGCCATGGAGGACGGCTACGACGTGTATTTCGTCGCGGACGCGTGCGCGGGTTCGTCTAAGGAGGCGCACGACACGGCGGTTCTGCGTATGGTGCAAAAAGGCGCGTCGCCTCTGACCTGGCAGGCCGCGCTCCTGGAATTTCAGCGCGATTGGGGCGATAAGATCACCTATGCGCCGGTTACCGCCCTTATCAAGGAATGCGGCGGCGTATACGGGCAAGGTCTCGCTTACGCCGAGAATTTTTGCGGGAAATAACGTTTTTTGAAATGGAAAATTTATATTTATGCGGCGGAAACCTTTCGCTTGCGAAAGGTTTCCACCGCGTCTCTTTCCGAAAAACTTCAAACGTATATTTTATACAAGTTAAGAGCTCGCTTTCTTGATTGAAAACGCCGGATTTTCGTAAGATTTTTGCGATCGTTAAGGCTGTTTTTTTCAAAGCCGCGCTAGCGCACCGTCAGACTGTAGACAAAGCCCCCTAAGAGCGATCCGGAAAGCGGACTTTTTCACAAGGGCGAACATAAGAGGCGCTTTGCGTACGGCGCAAACACCGCTTGCGACAGGAATAACTTTGTAATAGCGTTAGAAGTAACACCG